>NZ_LXSD01000581.1:0-8365 GCF_017168095.1 Lysobacter enzymogenes
CGCGGCGCCCGGCCGCCGCCGGGCGGCGACGCGCGCGCTGCTGCGGCGCGCGCTTGTCTGTTAAGTTTGGCCGTCTTGCGCCGATGTGCGGCGCGAAAGGGAGCGGCGAGACTTGGAAGGCGATTACGCACAACTGCGCACGGCCGGGGTCGACCTGGGCGGTCTGATGACCGTGCTGGGCCAACACCTGTATTCGACCCCGCTGGTGGCGCTGCGCGAACTGGTGCAGAACGCGCACGACTCGATCGTGCGGCGCCGGCTGGAAGACGCGCAGGCGCCGGCGGCGCCGCGCATCACCGTCAGCGGCGATCTCGCCGCGCGCACGGTGCGGGTGACCGACACCGGCACCGGCCTCACCGATGCCGAGATCCATCAGTACCTGGCCACGGTCGGCGTCGGCTACACCCGCGGCCTGCGCCAGTCCGGCGCGGGCGAGGACGAACTGATCGGCATGTTCGGCCTGGGCTTCCTGTCGGCGTTCGTGATCGCCGAGCGGGTCACCGTGCACACCACCTCGTATCAGCAGCCCGCACGCGGCTGGCGCTACCAGTCCAGCAACGGCGAGCAGTATTCGCTGACGCCGGCGCCGGCGCGCGAGGTCGGCACCGTGGTCGAGCTGCTGCTGCGTCCGGAACACGCGCGGCTGGCCGGCGAGGACTACCTGGCGCGCGTGCTCGGCCGCTACTGCGCGCTGCTGCGCGTGCCGATCCACATCGGCGGCGCGGCCGAGCCGGTCAATCCCGAGCCGCCGCCGTGGCGCGATCCGGACGCCGGCAACGAGCATCCGGTGCAGGCGCGCAAACGCCAGTTGCGCTTCGCCAGTCGCTTCGAATCGCAGTTCGAGCCGATCTGCGCGCTGCCGGTGGCCGCGCCCGAGCACGACCTGCGCGGCCTGCTGTGGGTGCAGGACGGCGGCACCTACGGCAGCAGCGACAACCGCAACCTGTCGGTGTTCGTGCGCGGCATGCTGCTCGACGACGACGCGCGCGAACTGTTGCCGAGCTGGGCCGGCTTCGCCGGCGGCGTGATCGAATCCAGCCGGCTGATGCCCACCGCCAGCCGCGAAGACCTGCAGCGCAACGACGCCTACCGCGCCGCCCAGCACGCCATCGCCGAAGCGCTGATCACCGGCCTGGCGAGCCTGGCGCGCGAGCAGCCCGAGGCGTGGCGGCGGATCCTGGCGCGGCACAACGAGGCGCTGCTCGGCGCGGCGCTGTGCGATGCGCGCCTGTTCGAGCTGCTGGCCGCGGAAGTGCGCATTCCCAGTTCGCACGGCGAGCTGCGCGCCGGCGCGCTGCGCCGCGACGGCGTCATCCATGTCGGCCTCGGCGGCGGCGGCTTCGAGGACATGCTGTTCCGCATGCTCGGCGTCCCGGTCGCGCGCGGCGACCGTTACGCGGTGCTGCCGTTCCTGCGCCAATGGGTGCAGCGCCACGGCGGGCGCCTGATCGAGATCGGCACCGAACAGGGCAACCGCCAGCTGTTCACCGAACAGCCGCTGCCGGCCGAAGACCTGGAGTGGCTGCGCCAGGCCCTCGGCGACGGCGAACGGCTGGTGCCGGCGCGTTTCGCCCCGGCCGAGCTGCCGCTGATGGCGGTGCCCGACCGCGAGGCCGAGCTCAAGCGCCGGCTGGAGAGCGACGAGGCCGACAAGCGCATTTCGATGACCGCGCTGCGGCTGGTGCGCGGCTTCACCGCCGGCATCGACGGCTCGGCGCCGGCGCGCCTGTACGTCAATCTCGACAATCCCGCGATCGCGGCGCTGCTGGAAACCGCGCGCCGCGACCCGGCCGCGGCGGCGCCGGCGGCGCGGCTGCTGCGCGCGGTCAAGCAGTTGATGGACAGCCACAGCGAACACAGCGAGGCCGACGGCGAGGAGCCGCGCCTCAACGGCGCGCTCGCCGCCATCGGCGAAAGCACGCTGCGGCTGCTGCCGCCGGCGTCCTGACGCCGGCGTTCGCCGCGGCAGCGCAAGCCGGCCGCGCCTGTTTCTTTCAACCCATTCGCCAAAGCGACACAGCCAGACGGGAACCCGATATGGACATCTTCCAGTGGATCGAAGACCTCAGCGACGAACTCAACGAAGCCGGCCAGTACCGGCTGGTCGAGCTGATCAACCGCATTCCCACCGAACTGCACGAGAACCATCCCGAGCGGGTCGAGGCGATGCTGCCGGAGGCGCTGGCCGCCGCGCGCGCGCTGCAGCACCCGTGGCTGGAGGTGTTCTTCCGCCATTGGGGCCTGCAGAACCGCATGCGCAACCTGGCCGAGGGCGAGAAGGCGCTGCCCGAGGCGGTGGCGCTGCTGGAGTTCGCCCATCGCGACCAGACCCAGCAATGCCCGCAGTCGGTGTGCGTGACCCAGGACATCGCGATCTGCTACGGCAACGTCGACGGACCGGGCTGGGTGCCCGAGCGTCTGGCGGTCAGCGAGGAGACGCTGGCGCGGATCGAGCCGAGCCGCAATTGCTACGACTGCATCAGCCGCGAGTACGCGCTGGCGCTGATGGACGACGAGCGCGCCGCTGAGGCGGTCGATTACCTGCAGCGGCAAGCGCAGAACATGCGCCGCGACGGCGCCGAGCCGGGCGTGGCCTATCGCGAGACCCAGGCCGCCGCGCTGTTCCGCGCCGGCCGCCTGGAGCAGGCGCTGGCCGAGCTGGCGGCGATCGACGCCGACGACATGCCCGACGACGACGACGGCGACCGGCTCAGCCGCCGCACCTTCCGCGCGCTGATCCTGGCGCGAATGCAGCGCATCGACGAGGCCTGGGAGGCGCTGCCCGAGTACGGCCCGCTGATCGTGCCGCTGCTGTATCCGCGCTGGTCCGAGGCGGTCGCGCTGATCGCGCAGGCGCGGCCGCAGCACAACCACTGGTGGCTCGGCCGCCTGCTGATGTCGATGGCCGCGCACATGGACCAGGTCGGCGCGCACCGGCGCTGCATCGAGCTGGCGCTGCGCCACGGCGAACTGGCGCTGCTGCGCAACGCGCCGTGGAGCGCGCGCCGCGCGCTGGAGCTGGCCCGCCGCCATCTGTCCGGGCTGCGCGCCGATCTCGGCGCCGCGGCGCTGATCGACGCCTTCGCCGCGCGCGTGGACGCCGCCGGCGGCGGCGAGTTCGCGCTGCCGATGCCGGCCGAGCAGGTCTACGAACACGTGCGCGGCAACGAGGGCTCCGATCCGGAACAGGACATGGAACTGCTGCAGGCCGCCTACGCCCAGCGCCGCGACGACGGCGCGCTGGCCGGCCTGCTGGCCTCGGCGATGCTGGCCTGCGGCGCGCGCGCCGAAGCGCTGGCGCATCTGTGGGAGTTCGTCGGCCGCCATCCCGGTTCGGAAGAATCGCCGGCCGGGCAACTGCTGGAACAACTGCTCGACGGCGACGACGCCGGCGCCCAGGTCGAACGCCTGGCCGCGCTGCTGCAGCCGCAGCGCCCGGCGTTCGCGCACTGGTGCCGGGCGCAGCTGGCGTTCCGCCATTCGCGCTGGCGCGAAGTCAGCGAACACGTGCAGCGTCTGCTCGAGGCCGCGCCCGACGCCGACGGCGCGCGCCGGCTGTGGGCGCGCGCGGCGATGGAAGAACGCGATTTCGCCCAGGCCGTGGGCCTGTACGCGCAACTGGCCGAACGCGCCGAGCAGCCCGGCGGCGACGATTGGGACCTGATGTCGGCCGCCAGCGCCGCCGGCGACTGGGACACGGTGCGCCGCGCCGCCGCGCGGCTGGGCATGGAACTCAGCGGCAGCGAGGGCCCGGTGCGCGAAACCTGGGGCTGGGTGCGGGTGCGCTACGAGCGCGACGGCGAAAGCTACGACTGTCTGGCCCGCCGCACCGGGCCGGTCACCGCGCAGGTGGCGACGGTGGCGCCGCCGGGCCGCACCCAGCACGTGCGCGACGAAGTCGTGTTCGACGCCGCGCCGCTGGAGCAGGCGCCGGAGGACGAGGCCGAACGCGAGCGCTGGCTGGCGCCGTTCCGCGTCGTCCATACCCTGCATCGCGCCGACTACCGCAGCTGGTTCGTCGACGGCGCCCATCCCGGCGAGCCCGCGTTCGAAGCCTTGTGCGAAGCGGTGGACGCGCTGGACTGGTCGCTGTGGGTGCGCAGCGGCGAGGACTACCGCGTGCGCGATCCTTCCAGCGAAGAGGAGGGCGCGCTGCCCGGCGTGTTCTTCTTCCTGGCCACGCCGCCGCAGCTGGCGCCGGCCGAGATCGACCGCCGCCTGCACGAACTCACCGCCGGCTGGGAGCACCCGCTGAGCTGGCAGCAACTGGCCGAGCAGGCCGGCGCGGACGTGTCGCGGCACGAGGCGGTGGTCGAGGCTTACGGGCTGTAACGACGCAAGCGCGCTGCGTCGGCGGGGAGCCGCCGGCGCGCGCCGCGGGCGCCGGCGCTTCGCCGTGCGCTCGCCGGCGTATACGCTTCGCCGCGTGTTCCGCCCGGCGCGCAAGGCGCCGGGCGACGAGCAGCGGCGCGCGCGGCGTCGACCGACGCTGCGGGACGCCGGAATCGCCGGGCATCATCGCAACGCCTGCGACCGAGCCGGCCCAGACTGAAGGCTGCCGGACGCCTCATCGCCGCGCCCGCGCGACCCTCGGGCCGCGCGCGGCGTGAGCCCCGGCGATTCTTGTTACATTCGTCCCGCGATCCCGTCGCCTCCGCCGTCCCCGGCGGACCCGCCGCGACGGCGCGGACCGCGCAAGCCGGGCCCTCGCGCATGCGCGCGGGCGCGCCCGACAACTTCAGTGTTCGCACAAGGAGCAGGAATGGAAGACCTGTATTGCGACGACGCGCCCGCGTCGCCGGTAGAGCGGTCGGCGCTCGCGCCGTTGCTGCGCGAGGCGTTGGGCGAGCAGGCCGCCGCCCGCGCCGGGATCGGCAGTTTCGTCCAGCTCGGCGGCGATTCGCTCGCCGCCATGAGCCTGGCCGCGCGCTTGCAGCGCGAGCATGGCCTGGAGGTGTCGTTGAGCGATCTGCTCGGCGGCGCGCCGCTGGCGCAGGTGCTGGCCCAGGCGCGCGCGGCGCCGCATGCGGACGCAGATGCGGACGCAGGTGCGGACACGCGAGCCGACGCCGCGGCGCAGGCCGAATCCGGCACCGCGGTGCCGCTGGGCCAGGAAGCGATGTGGGTGTCGGAACTGGCCCTGGACGGCCCGCCGCACCATCTGGTCTTCGTCGCCGCGATCGACGGCGCGGTCGACATCGCGGCGATGTCGCTGGCCTTCGACGCGCTGGTGCGCCGGCACGAAGCGCTGCGCACCGCGCTGCGCCACACCTCCGAAGGCCTGCGCGCCGAACCCTTGCCGGGCCATCTCGGCGCGCTGCGCGTGCTGCACGCGCAACTCGACGAAGACAGCGAGGCGGCGGCGCTGGCGCGCGCGCACGCGCTCGGCCGCGAGCTGGCGGCGGCGCGCTTCGACCACGCCCACGAGCCGGCCCTGCGCCTGGCCCTGGCGCGCTTTTCGCCGCGGCGCCATGCGCTGCTGCTGTGCGCGCATCATCTGCTGCTCGACGGCTGGGCCATCGGCCTGCTGCTGCGCGAACTGTTCGCGCGCTACGACGCGGCGCTGCGCGGCGATCCGGCCTTGCCGGGCGACGAACGGCCGGCGCCGACCCTGCAGGCGCTGCTGCGCTGGCAACACGCCGAACGCGACGCCGGCCGCCATCGCCGCCAGGCCGGGTTCTGGCGCGAGCGCCTGGACGCGGTGCCGGCGCTGGTCGAGCTGCCGTGCGCGCGGGCGCGCCCGCCGATCCAGAACTCCGCCGGCGAGCGCTGGCGTTTCGATCTCGGCGCCGAACTCAGCGGGCGCGTGCGCGCGCTCGCCGCGGCCGCCGGCACCACCGATTTCGCCCTGCTGCTGTCGGGGTTCGCGCTCGCGCTCAAGCGCCACACCGGCTTGAGCCGCTTCCCGCTCGGCGTGCCGGCGCCGAACCGGCCGACGCCGGAGCTGCAGTCGCTGATCGGGCTGTGCAACAACATCGTGCCGGTGGTGCTGGAGATCGACGAGGACGCCGACGCGGCGGTGCACGCGCGCGCGGTGCAGGCCTCGCTGGCCGCGGCGCTGAGCCATGCCGGTCTGCCGTACGCGCAGATCCTGCAGGCGGCCGGCGCCGGCGGCGAGGCCGCGTTCAATCCCTTCGTGCAGATGGTGTTCTCGATGCACGACCGGCTGATCCCGCACGAACTGCGCGCCGGCGGCGCGCGGGTCGCGATCGAGGACGGCTTCGGCGGCCGCGCCGCGTTCGACCTGACCGTGTTCGTCGAGCGCGCCGATCCGGCCTTCGCCGGCGAGATCGAATTCGCCAGCGCGATCTACGATGCCGCCGCCGTCGCCAACCTGTTCGAAAGCTGGCGCGCCGCGCTGGAGGAACTGACCGCGGCGCCGCAGCGGCCGCTGCAGGACGCGCGCGCGATCTCGCCGGCGCAGCGCGCGCTGCTGGACCGGCTCAACGACACCGCGCGGCCGCAGCGCGAGATCGCCATCGAAACCGCGTTCGCGCAGCAGGCGCAGGCCACGCCCGACGCGCCCGCGGTCGAGGACGGCGAGCTGCGGCGCAGCTACCGCCAGCTCGAACGCGACAGCGCCGTGCAGGCCGCGCGCCTGCGCGCGGCCGGCGTGGGCGAGGGCGATCACGTGCTGCTGCGGCTGGACCGCTCGTATGCGGAAATCGTCGCGCTGCTCGGCGTGTTGCGTTGCGGCGCGGCCTATGTCGCGCTCGAAGCCGATCCGGCGCCGGCGCGCTTGCAGGCGATGTGCGCGGCGCTGCGTCCGCGCGCGATCCTCGCCGCGGCCGGCGACGCCGTCGCCGCGCAGGTCGCCGCGCCGCGGGTCGAGCCGTGGTCCGAGGCCTGGGACGGCGAGGACGCGCCGGAGGCCGGTCCCGACCGCGCCGGCGGCGAGCGCGTCGCCTACGTCGCTTTCACCTCCGGCACCACCGGCACGCCGCGCGGCGTGCGCGTGCCGCATCGCGGAGTGATGCGTCTGATCGATCGGCCGGGCTACTGCGAGGCCGGTCGCGGCCAGCGCATGCTGCGCTTTGCGCCGCTGGCCTTCGACGCGTCCACCTTCGAAGTGTTCGCGCCGCTGGTGGCCGGCGGCTGCGTCGTGGTGCATCCGCCCGGCCTGCCGACGCCGCAGCAGCTCGGCGCGTTCCTGGAAGAGCGCGGCGTGACCGCGGCCTGGCTCACCGCCGGCCTGTTCCGCCTGGTCGCCGATTTCGCCGCCGACCGCCTCGGCACGCTGCGCTGCCTGCTGGCCGGCGGCGACGTGGTGCCGGCGGCGCAGAGCCGCCGCGTGCTGCGGCTCAACCCCGGCCTGCGCCTGGTCAACGGCTACGGCCCGACCGAGAACAGCACCTTCACCACCGTGCACTGCGTGGACGCCGCCGATGCGGTCGGCGACCCGCTGCCGATCGGCGTGCCGCTGGCCAACACCACGGTGTGCGTGCTCGACGAACGCGACCGCGAATTGCCGCCCGGCGCGCTCGGCGAGCTGCACACCGGCGGCGCCGGGCTGGCGCTGGATTACCTCGGCGATCCGGACCACACCGCCGCGCGCTTCGGCCATTTCTGCCGCGACCGGCCCGGCCGGCTGTACCGCACCGGCGACCTGGCGCGGATCGGGCCGGAGGGCGTGGTCCACTTCCACGGCCGCCGCGATGGGCAGGTCAAGATCCGCGGCCACCGGGTCGAACTGGAAGATTTGCGCCGCGCGATCCTCGACCTCGCCGGCGTGCGCGACGCCACCGTGCGCGCGGAAACCGGCGACAGCGGCGACAAGCGCCTGTTCGCGGCGGTGGCGCCGGTCGCCGGCATCGCCGCCGACGCGGCCTTCGTCGACGCGCTGCGCGCGCAGTTGAAGCTGAGCCTGCCGGGCTACATGCAGCCGGCGCGCTGGCTGGCGCTGGACGCGCTGCCGGTGACGCGGATCGGCAAGGTCGACTGGCGCGCGATCGAAGCGCTGGCGAAGGCGCCGCCCGCCTCGCCGCCGGCGCAGGCCGCGGCGGCGCGCGCGGATGCAGCGCGCAGCGGCTGGCGCGGCGAACTGGCGCGAGTGTTCGCCGAAGTGCTGGAACTCGAACGCGCCGGCGACGAGGACGACTTCTTCGACCTCGGCGGCGATTCGCTGCGCGCCGCGCGCCTGCTGGCGCGCATCCGCGAGACCTGGGACGCGCAGATCAGCCTGCGCGAGTTCTATCCGACCCCGACCCTGGCGCATCTGACCGATCTGGTCGCGCGGCGGGTGGAGGTGTCGGCATGAGCGCGATGCTGCAACGCTGGCGCCGCGACGGCGTCGCGCCGCGCGCGCGTCTGTACGCCTTCGCCCATGCCGGCGCCGGCGCGGCCGACCTGCGCGCGTTCGCCGCGC
>NZ_LXSD01000582.1:0-13843 GCF_017168095.1 Lysobacter enzymogenes
GAACTCGCCGCGGCGGCGCGAGCGTCGCCGCGGTCCGCTGCCGACGCGGCATCGACCGCGCGCCAGCGCTGGGCCGCGCGCGCGGCTACAGCGCTGCGATCGCGTCGGCGTCGACTTCCACGCTGACGCAACTGCCGAGCATGTGCGCGTTGATGACCAGGTGCTCCTGGCTGCGCACCCGCACCAGTTCGCCGCACACGCCGGCGAACGGACCGGCGATCACCTCCACGCGCTGGCCCGGCATCACCCGCGGCGCCACTTCCAGGGTCGCGCCGCTTTCGACCATGCGCTTGACCGCCTGCAGATCGCCTTCGGGCATGGTCGCCGGCTTGGTTCCCTGCAGCACCAGGCCGCAGGAACCGCGGATGTAGCGGATGTTCTCGTACTGCTCGGGACTGGGCTGGACGAACACATAGCCGGGAAACAGCGGCATCTCCACCACCGCCTTCTTGTCCTGGCGGCGCGTGACCACGCTGCGCCGGGGCAGATACGCCTTGATGCTCTTTTGCTGCAGGCTGTCTTCCACCACGTTCTCGTGACGGCAGCGGGTGCGCAGCACCAGCCAGGGTTCGGAACTCGATTCGCTCACTCAACGGCCTCTTGGTCTGGTACGACAGGGCTCGCGTTGCGCCCGCAACACGTATCGCCAAACGAACGACTGCCCTTCGCGCAGCAGGCGCGGCCACGCGCCGGCGCCGGCGCGGGCCGGAACCGTTGGCGTGAGGGGAAGCGTGGCGGGCCCGGGCCGGCCTTGCGGCCGCACGCGTCCCTGCCGTCCCCGTGCCGGCATCGATACGGAAGTTGTGGGTGCTGCTGGATGTTGCGATACGGACACATCCGACGGTCCCAGCGCCGGTCGTGCCGAAGCCGATCCGTGCATCGATGGAGCTGCCGCGGCGGCGGACGCGAGTGGATTTACCGCTTCGCCGCCGCCGTGCCCGTCGTGCCCGGTGGCCTGTGCATACGGTGCCAGAATCGATTCGCAAGTAAACGAATCGTGGCGCGAATTGGGATGTCGAATCAGGAATTTAGTTTAGTTAATCGAGCCGCGCCCGAGGATAAAGTCCCAACTTGACCGGGGTCACGGCGCAGCGGTGATGCCAGGTGTGAATTCGTTGAAATACCGTGCCGATCGGTACACAAATTGCTCATTTCAGCTCATTTACAGACACCGGATACGCGCTAACCCAGGACAGACGGAAATGTCATGACCGCTGGCGCAAAAATGCGCCCTGCACGCATGTGAATACGCCTGTGCGGCCGGCGGGTATCGGACGCGAAAATCATTGGATACCCGCGGCCCGCCCGACCGGGATTATCCGGCGGGTTGCGTCGACGACGCAGAACGGGCCCGAAAACGGCCATTAGCGACGCGCAGGGTCGCTTTTAACCGAAGTGAAGGCCGGTCGAAACACAATCGAAAAGAAAGCGGCCATGCCATAAGCGGATGCGCCGGAGATAATCGACAGGACGATAAAGTATACCGACGCGGCTCGCGCGGGCCCGCAACCGGTCACAGCGCGGCCGCCGCACGAGTCGATAAACTTGCGCGTCCCAGGCGCCGACGGCGCCGCGCGCATGCCGGCGCCTCCGGCGCCAGCCGAGACCGCCGATGCCGCCTGCCAGCACCGTTTTCATGTTCTCCGGGCAAGGCTCGCAGTACTTCCAGATGGGCCGCCGGCTGTACCAGGACGACGATGTCTTCCGCCGCTGGATGATTCATCTGGACGATTTCGCGCGCGAGTGGTGCGGCGAATCTGTCATCGATGTCATCCATTCGCGCGGCAAGGCCGACGCCTTCGACCGCACCGCCCACAGCCATCCGGCGATCTTCATGGTCGAGTACGCGCTGGCGCGCTGCCTGATCGAACGCGGCGTGCGCCCGGACCTCTGCCTGGGCGCAAGCCTGGGCTCGTTCGCCGCCGCCGCGGTGGCCGGACACGTGTCGGTGGAGGATGCGATGCAGGCGGTGGTCGCCCAGGCCGAAGCCTTCGAAGGCCATTGCGAGCGCGGCGCGATGATCGCGATCCTGGCCGACCCGGCGCTGTACGCGCAGCCGTTCCTGAGCGAGCACAGCGAACTGGCGGCGGTCAACTTCGCCGGCCATTTCGCCGTGGCCGCGCCGCAGGCCGCGTTGGCGCCGATCGAGGAGGAACTGCGCGCGCGCGCGATCGGCTTCCAGCGCCTGGCGGTTTCGTACGCGTTCCACTCGCGCTGGATCGAGCCGGCGCAGGCGCCGTTCGCCGCGGCCACGGCTGCGCTGCCGCTGGGTCGCGGCGCCTTGCCGGTGGTGTGTTGCGAGCAGGCGGCGGTGCTGGACGAACTGCCGCGGGATTTCTTCTGGCGCGTGGTGCGCCGGCCGATCCGCTTCGGCGAAGCGATCGCGCGGTTGGAGCGCGGCGGGCCGCACCGCTATCTCGACCTCGGCCCGTCGGGCACGCTGGCGACCTTCGCCAAATACCTGCTGCCGGAAGGCTCGCGTTCCACCGCGCAGGCGCTGATGACGCCGTACGGCCAGGACGAAAGACTGATGGCGGCGGTGCTGGCGCCGGCGCAGCCGGCCTGAAGCCGCCGGCGCCGCGACTACGCGCGGTCGCGCCTCAGTCTTCGTCCGAGCGTCGCGTCGGCGCCAGCGTCAACGCCTGCTCTTGCAGCCGCGCCGACAGCTCGCGCACGCGCACCTGCGTGCCCGCCTCGCGCTGCGCGCACAGCGCCAGCAGGTAGTCCGGCTGCGGCCGGTACTGCCACAGGCTCCAGCGCGCCGCGTCTGCGTCGAGGTCGGGCTGCGCGCTCAGCCGCACCGATCGCTCGCAGGCGTAGTGGAAGCTGAAACGCTCCAGCGGCAGCGACAGGCCCATGCCGCGCGCCTTGATGTAGGCCTCCTTGAAGGTCCAGTACTCGAAGAACCGGTCCTGCTGCCGATCAGGCGCTACCTGCGCCAGCGCCGCGACCTCGTCGGCGGCGAAGAACCGGTGGGCGATGCCGAGCGACACGGCGCGATGGCGCACGTGCTCGACGTCCACGCCGATCTCGCGGCCGCGGGTCACCGCCAGCGCGATCAGGCCGTGGGTGTGGGAGATGTTGAAGCAAAGATCCGGCGCGAGCTGCGCCTGCTGGGCCGGATCGATATGCGGCCGGCCATAGGCGTTGGCGCCGAAGCGCCATTGCCCCGGCGCCAGCGGCGCATAGCGCGACAACGTGACGCGGACCAGGGCGCGGGTCAGCAGATAGCGCTTGCGGTCGTCGGCGAAGTAGTAGCGCGGTTCCTGCGCGCGCTCGCCCGCATCCAGCGTCTCGCGCAGCCGCGCCAGCAGGGCCTCGTCGTCGACGCGGTCGTAGCGCAGCAGCCACAGGTCGATGCGGTCGCGGCGTGCGCGCAAGTCCGGCGCGCCGTCGCGTTGCGCGGCGATGCCGTGGACGAAGCTGCTGCCGGCGTCGGCGGCCATGCTCAGAGCTCCTCGACGCACAACAGGCGCCGCGCGGCGATGCCCGTTTCCTGCGGATAGCCGAAGGCGTTGTTGACGTAGCGCACGCCGTCGAGCACGACGTCGCGGTTGATATGGCTGTGCCCGTACACGTGCAGGTCGGCGCCGAGCGCGCGCAGCCGGCGTTCGATCCCGGCGCTGCCGAGCACCGGATCGAGGATGCGGTGGCGCGCCGGCACGTAGTCCGGAATCAGGTCCAGCCGCGGCAGAAAATGCGAGACGGTGATGGTGCGGGCAACGCCCTTGCGCGGCGGCAGCGGGTCCAGCGCGGCCAGGTGCGCGGCGATCCGCGCGGCGTCGTAGCCCGGCGGCCAGCGGCAGGCGCGGTAATCCATCCACGCCTGCTTGAGCTCCTCGCCGGGCTCGCCGAAGCCGTGGTCGTACCAGCCCAGCAGCGGCGCCACCAGGGTCGCGCCGTGGCGCCAGGCGCGGGTGGTGGCGCCGTGGTCGTGGGCCAGCCGGCGCACTTCGTCGAGCTTGTCCAGCGAGGTCTTGCCGGGGTCTTCGCCGAGCACCCACAGGTCGTGGTTGCCCGGCACGAACAGCACCCGGGCGAAGCGCGCGGCCAGCTCGCCTAGGCACGCGCCCAGCAAATGCGGGCGGTGGCTGAGGTCGCCGGCCACGATCAGCGCGTCGTCGCGGTAGTCCCAACGCGACAGCGACTGCACCCACTGCGCGTTGTCGGGGTAATCGACGTGCAGGTCGGAAACGGCGAACAAACGCATCAACGCGCGCCCCGGCGCGGGTGCGCCGCGGCCGCGCCAGCGCCGCCGCCGGGCCGGCGCCCTGCTCTGCCGTTGGCTACGCTCAAGCCGGCACCACCTCGTCCAGATCGAAGTAGCCGTTATACCCCTTCATATAGACCGCTGCGCGATGGCCGAACAGCACCAGCGCCTCGCTGCGGGTCTCGAGATCGGTGCGATCGATCAGCAGCGAGCGCACGCGGGTGCCGACCGGGTGGGCGCGGTTCCAGGCCGCGACCTTGCCGGCGGCGTCGCCGCGGACCGCTTCGGCGGCCGCTGCGGCAGCGGGCGCGACGGGCGGCGCGGCCGCAGCCTGCACGGCTTCCGGCTCGGGCTTGCGGGTCTGCAGCTTGATCGTCTGCACCAGCCGGGTCAGCACGTCGCCGTGGCCGATCTCCTCGAACGTCATCTCCTCGCCGCGTTCGCCAGCGAGCTCGATGAGGTATTGCACGCTCTCCGACCAGCGCACCGTGCTGGCGATCTGCGCCGACAAGGTCTGCGCCAGCTCGCCGGCCTCGTACTCGCGCGCGGTCACGTTGGAGATCACCGGGATCTTCGGCGCCGCGAGCTTGAAGGTCTTGAGGTACTTGGCGAACTTCTCCCGCGCCGGCAGCATGAACTTGGAGTGGAACGCGCCGCTGGTGTTGAGCGGATAGAAGCGCATCTTGCCCTGGCGGAACAGCGGCTCGGCCTTGGCCAGCTGCTCGGCCGGGCCGGAGATCACGATCTGCGACGGCGTGTTGTAGTTGGCCAGCCCGACATCGTCGAGCCCATGCTCGGCCAGCAGCGCCTCGATCTGTTCCTTGCTGGCGTTGAGCACCGCCGCCATCGCCCCGCCCGACACCTGGCCCATCAGCGCGCCGCGCTTCTTGACCAGCTTCAGCCCGGTTTCGAAGTCGTAGCAGCCGGCGGCCATCAGCGCGTCGAACTCGCCCAGGCTGTGGCCGGCGAGGAAGTCCGGCGGCGCGGCGCCGTCGTCGATGCGGGCGAAATAGCTCAGCGCATTGACCACGTACAGCGCCGGCTGGGTGAACTGGGTGCGGCCGAGCTGGTCGTCGGGATCGTCCAGGCACAGTTGGCGGATCGAATAGCCGAGCACGGCGTCGGCCTGGCGCACCCGTTCGGGATAACGCTCGAACAGCTCGCCGCCCATGCCCTTGGCCTGCGAGCCCTGGCCCGGAAACACGAAAGTCTTCATCGCTGGTTCTCCATCGTCGTTCGTAACGGCGGCCTGCGGCCGCCGGCGGCTAGTGGCGGCTCAGGCACACGGCGGTGTTGACGCCGCCGAAGCCCATGCTCAGGTTCAATGCGTGCTCGATGCGGTGATCGAGCGCGCGCTCGCGCACCCACGGCAGCGCGGGTTCCATGCAGTCGTCGAGGTTGCGGCTGGGGTGCAGTTGCTCGGCGCGCATCTGCAACGCCACCGCGGCCAGTTCGACCGCGCCGGCGGCGCTGAGGCCGTGGCCGGTCACCGACTTGGTGGTGTTGAGCCAGGCGTGGCCCAGGCCGCTGCGGCGCAGCGCTTCGAGTTCGGTGACATCGCCGATGCCCGAGCCGGTGCCGTGCGGGTTGACGTAATCGATCTGCGCCGCGTCCAGGCCGGCGCGCTGCAGCGCCTTGGAGATCGCCGCCATCTCGCCGTCGAGCGAGGGATTGGGATTGCGGTTGCCGTCCATGCCCATCGCCCAGCCGGCGATGCGCGCATACGGCCGCACCCCGGCGCGGCCGGCGCTGGCCTCGCGTTCGATCACCAGCACCGCGCAGGCTTCGCCGTAGATGAAGCCGTCGCGCTTGCGGTCGAACGGGCGGCAGGCGTGCTCGGGACGTTCGGCGTAGCGGTCCGACCCCATCGCGCCGAGCGAGCGCAGGCCCTGGCATTCCCAGTGCGACAGGTCCATCAGCGTGCCGACCGCGACGCAGGCGTCGACGATGCCGGCCTGGACCGCGGCGATCGCCTGCACCACCGCGACCTGGCCGCTGGCCGAGGCGCCGCCGACGGTGTGGGCGAAGCCGCGGATGCCGAACACTTCGGTGCACAGCCCGCACAGGTCGCTGTCCATGAACGACATCGCATAGGTCGGGCGCAGGAACTGCGGGCGCTCGCGATAGGCCTCGTGCAACTGCACCAGTTCGCGCTGCTGGAAGTTGGAGCCGCCGACCACCAGCCCGACCCGGTCCGGGTCGAGCCGGTCGAGCGCGGCGTCGTGCCAGGCCTCGTAGACGCTGGCCAGCGCGACCTGCGCCGAGAACGAGGCGGTGCGCAGCAGGCTCGGCGGAATCTCCACCGGCAAGCCGAGCGTGCCTATCTCGGCGCCGAGATAGGCCGTGCCGCCCTCGCCGCGTTCGTCGGCCGCGCGTTGCCGCCCGGGCCGGCGCATGACCCCGAAGCGATGGCGGCCGGCGAGCAGCGCGTCGAGGAAGTCGGCCTTGCCCTGCCCGATCGCCGAGGTCACGCCGATGCCGCTGATGAGCAGGTCCGAGCGCATCGGGTCGGCGCGCTCAGGCCTTGCCATGGATGATCGTGGCCAGCTCGCCGATGTTCTCGGCCTTGGCCATGTCCATCATCGGGATGTTCAGGCCCAGCGATTCCAGGGTCATGATCAGGATGTCGGCGCGGTCGATCGAATTGGCGCCGAGCGCGCGCAGCGAATCGCTGCGCTGGAACTCGTGGCGCTCCAGCTGCGGCAGCACTTCGCGGGTGTGCGCGACGATGGTGTCGAAGACGTGCTGCAGTTCGACGGCGGTCTGGTTCATGGGTCTCTCCCTGGGTGTGTGGCGTGGGTGCGTGACGACGGGGGCCCGCGGCGCGGGCCGGCTGAAACAACGAAAGGACGATGCGGAAGGCGGATGGAGCTCAACGCCCGAACGCGGCGTCGATGCGCGCGCGCACTTCGGGCTGGTGAAAGGTCAGCTCGTGCAGGGCGACTTCCTGCTCGATATAGCGCGGCAGGCGCTGGCGCAGGTCCGCGACCAGATGGTCCTTGAGCGCGACCAGCGACACCCGCGGCTTCTCGGCCAGGTTGCGCGCCAGCTCCAGCGCATGCGCCAGTACCTGCTCGCGCGGCAGCACCGGGAAGGCGACGCCGCGGCGCTGCAGTTCCTCGCCGCGGTAGGTCTGCGCGCCGAGCATCATCTCCGCGGCCAGCGCCGGGCCGAGCTTGTGCGGCAGGATCAGGGTCGAGCCCATGCCCGGAGTGAAGCCGTATTTCATGAAGTTGGCGGTGTACACGCTCTCGCGCGCCAGCACGACCAGATCGGCGAACAGCCCGAGCACGAAGCCGCCGCCGATGCCGTGGCCCTGCATCGCCGCGACCACCGGCACCGGGCAGTTCAAGGCCAGGCTGTAGAGGTCCTTGTCGGTGAACTTGAACCGGCCCTCGTACAGATCGCGCAGGCCTTCCTGGGTGCCGCCGCTGGAAAAGTAGCTGTCGTAGCCGGTCAGCACCACCGCCTTGCAGTCCTGGCGCCCGCCGATGCGGGCGAAGGCGTCGGTGAGGCCGGCGATCAGCGCATCACTGAACGTGTTCTTGCCGGCGCGGTCCTGCATGCGCACCAGCAGCACGCCCTCGCCGGCGTCGCTGAGCGTCACCGGCGCGCCGTCGTCGATGCTTTCGGAGTTGGCGACGATCGCGGACATCAGTCGGCCTCCCACGGGAACTTGCCGCTGCGCACGTAGCGGGCGATCTTGGCGACGTTGTCGGCGTCGCCGAACACCTCGCGGTTGGCCGCGAGCGCCTTGGGCTTGGCCGCGGCCAGGCGGTCGTCGAGTTCGACCGCGTAGCGCTTGTAGCGGGCCACGCCGTCCTTGCCGAGCCGGCGCAGGCGCAGCAGGTGCTTGCGCAGCAGATTGGCGCTGTCGGCTTCGCAGGCGTCGACCAGGCCCCAATCCAGCGCCTGCCGCGCCGACACCGGCTGGGTGGTCAAGGTCAGATAGTTGGCGCGGGCGATGCCGGTGCGGCGGATCAGGAACGGCAGCACGCAGGCCGGCATCAGGCCGAACAGCAGCTCGGACAGGCTGAAACTGGCGGCGTCCTCGGCCAGCACCAGATCGCAGGCAGCGACGAAGCCGATGCCGCCGGCGTTGGCGCGGCCGCGCACGTGGGCGACGCTGACGAAGGGGCCGCAGGCCAGCCGCCGCCACAGTTCGTACAGCGGCTCCGGATCCTGGCCCTGGATGGTGCCGCGTTCGAAGCGCCCGCGGATCTCGTCGAAGTCGGCGCCGGAGCAGAACACGTCCGGCAAGCCTTCGAGCACCACCACCGTGGCCTGCGCTTCGCAGGCGCCCAGCGCGTCGCCGAGTTCGGCGATCAGGCGGTCGTCGATGGCGTTGTTCGCTTGCGGGCGGTGCATCTGCACGAACGCGATGCCGTCCTCGGTACGGACCTTGATCGACTCGTAATGGCGGCTCATCAGACCCATTCGTACTCCCGGTGGAATTCCTTGATCTGCTTGAGGAACAGGGTCTTGTGGCCGAGCGCGGCGCGGGCCTGCGGCACGAACGCGGTGTCGGCGTCGAGGTTGCGGGTGCCGAACTTCATGCTGCGGCTCTTTTCCAGCAGCGCGTCGTACTGCTCCATGCTGAGCTGGTGGCGGCGGTCCAGGCGCTCGCCGATCTTCATCGCGCGCAGCCGCTCCTGGCCTTCCTTGCGCACGGTGCCGCTGAAGAATTCCGAGCAGCAGCCCGAGCCGTAGGAGAACACGCCCACGCGCTGCGGCGCGTCGAAGTCGCCGTTGTCGATGGTGCTGGCCAGCGACAGCGCCGCGGTGGCGCCCATGATGTTGCCCACGCGCTGGCAATGGACCAGGCCCGGATTGACCCGGCGCTGGAAGTCGACTTCGATCTCGTTCGGCTTGGCCTTGGCCAGCTTGCGCATCATGTTGCGGTGCGCGCCCTTGACCATGCCGCCGAACGGGGTGTGATAGGCGATGTAGCCGAAGGTGTCGGCGAAGCTCGCGCCGGCGACGCGCTTTTCGTATTCCAGGTACGCGTTCTCGCAGCAGTTGAGGTAGGACAGCAGCGACAGGTCGGTGTCGCCGGCGTCGGTGTCGGCCGAGGGCCGGCAGGTGTCCATCACCTCATAGCCGTAATAGCCGTTGGCGCCGACGTCGATCTGGAACACGTGCGGGCGGTCGCTGACCAGCATCGCCACCGCGCCGGAACCGCCGCTGGGCTCGGCGAACGACCAGTCCGCCGACAGCGCCTCGCCGCCCTCCTCGACCATGAAGCGCGACACGTCGGTGGCGATGACCAGCACCTTGGCCCCGGGCGAGACCTGCGAGAGCACGAAGTTGACCGCCATCTGCAGGCCCGCCACGCCCGAATAGCAGGCGTTCTTGAGCTCGAACAAACGGCAGTTGCGGTTGAGCCCGAGCAGGTCGTGGCAATAGGTGCTCATCGACTTGCCGAAATCGAAGGCCGACTCGGTGCAGGTGATGACCATCTCGATGCGCTCCTTCTCCTGCTCGCTGAGCGCGTCCACCAGCGGCTTGGCGGCGTTGACCGCGAAGGTGATCGGGTCTTCGTAGGGCAGCGCCACGCTCTTCTGCTTCATCAGCAGGTTCTCGAACCGGCTCATGTCCAGGCCGCGGTGGCGCGCCAGCTCGGTCACGTCCAGGCAGGCGGTGCCGGCGAATACGTTCATCGCTTCGATTCCAACAGGGCTCACGTTCTTTACCTCTGGCGATTGATGGGGCGCGCTGACGTCGGCGCGGGATGTTGCGGCTGGGGCGCGGCGGCGCTCAGCGGAAGGCGACCAATTTGCGCGGGTCTTGCCCGCGCCGCAGGCGATAGGCGGCGAAGCTGCGTCGGTCGGGGAATTGCAGGTACATGTTCCAGCGCAGCAGCTCGGCGAACGGCACGCCGGGCGCACGCACATAGGTGTGGCCCGGATGGATGCGCGTGTCCGGCGCGAGTTCGCGCTTGAGCCGTTCCAGGCTGTCGAACATGGCGTGGGCGGCGGCTTCGTCGCGGCACAGGCCGCAGCCTTCGATGAACAGCACGTCGCCGGCGAACAGGTGCCCGCCGATGCGGTAGCACAGGCAGCCCGGGGTGTGGCCCGGCGCCAGGATCGGCTCGATCCGCAGCGCGCCGAGCGTGCGCGGGGTTTCGTCGATGGCGAGCAGGCGCGGCAGGTCGAAGCCGCTGGCTTCGATCTCGCGCTGCGACATCCACACCGGGCAACCGTGCGCGGCCGACAGCTCGCCGGCCAGATGCACGTGATCGAAATGGGCGTGGGTGAGGGCGATCGCGCTCAAGCTCGCGCCGGCGCGCTGCAGCGCGGCTTCGAGCTTGTCGCGCTGCCAAGCCGGGTCGACCAGCAGCGCCTGGCGGGTGACCGGGTCCACCACCAGATAGTTGTTGTTCTTCATCGCGCCGGCGGCGACCTCGATCAGGGTCACCTCCGGCGCGACGACGGCGTCGGCCTGCGCGTGCGCCTGGGCGACGGCTGCGCTCATGCGTCCACCGCTTCGGTCGCCGCTGCGCCGACGGCCGCCGCTGCCGTGCGCAGGGCGCGCACGTAGAAGCCGTTCAACTCCACCAGTACTTCGCCGCCGAGGCTGAGCAGGCGCAGGTCGAAGCGGCGCACGTCGCCGCCGGCCGGCGCGCCGCGGCTGGGCTCGGCGTAGGCGTAGCAGTCCGGCAGCAGCGGGCGCCAGCGTTGGATCGAATCCAGCGCGAACGGCAGGTAAGGCACGTCGTCGCCGCCCTCGCCCGCCACGCCGAGCACGGTCTGCAGGGCGGCGTCGATCAGGCACGGGTGCAGCAGGTACTGATCGAACTGCGCGCGCAGCGACGGATCCAGGCCGACCCGGGCCAGGGCGTAGCCGGCGCCTTGATGAAGCGTGCGCACGCCGCGGAAGCTCGGACCGTAGTCGAAGCCGTAGCGGCGCAGGCGTTCGTAGCAGTGCGCGCCGTCGACCGCGCGGGCGGCGGCGACGAGTTCGTCGACCGGCAGCGGCGCCGGCCGCGGCCGCGCGTGCGCCGGCCCGGTTTCGTGGAACAGGCGCGCTTCGCAATGCAGCACGCGCTCGCCGTGCGGGTCGAACGAGACCACCGCGCAGTCGGTGCCGTGGCCGCTGGCGCGCAGCACCGTCTTGACCGGCTGCGGCGCCGCGCGCAGCTTCAGCGGCTGCGCCCAGACGATGTCCTCGATCCGCGCCACCGAACGCTCGCCGGCCAGGGTGCCGGCGATGCAGGCCAGTTCGACGAAGCCGGCGCCGGGGAAGAACGGCTCGCCGTTGACGCGGTGGTCGCGGCCGTAGAACGCCTCGGCGGACAGGTGCGAGAGGAATCCGGTTTCGCGCAAGGTCGAGACGTTGCCGGTCAGCAGCGGATGCAACGCGGTTTGCGTCGCGGCGCTCTCCGCCGCGATGGCCGGCGCCGCGATGGGCTGCTGGCCGACCGCCGCATCCGAGACCCAGTGGCGTTCGCGCGCGAAGCGATAGGACGGCAGCGGCAGGCGCTGCGGGCGAAGTTCGCCGTGCAACGCATCCCAGTCGGGTTCTTCGCCGCCGAGCCAGCGCTGCGCCAGTGCCGTCAAGTCGCCGGCGGCGAACAGGGCGCGGTGCTGCTCGCGCTGCTCGGGCTTGAGCGATCGCCGACGCTGGTGCGGCTCGACCCGCGCCCGCAACAGGCCCGACGCATCGGCGCCGGCGGCGAGCGCGTCCAGCAGCGCCAGCGCCTGGTCGCGATCGGCGACGACCATCGCCGCGCGTTGTTCCATCGGCTCACGGCCGCTTTGCAGGGTGTAGGCGACCCGGGCCAGATCGACGCCGTCGTGTTCGCGCAGATGCGCGGCCAGTGCCGACGCGTTCTCGCCTAGGCGCTCGCCGTCGCGCGCCGACAGCACGATCAACTGCGGCGCCGCGAGCGCGGCCGGTGCGGCCGGCGCGACGTATTCCTCCAGCAACACGCAGGCGTTCACTCCGCCGGCGCCGAACGAATTCACCAGCGCACGGCGCGGCGCGCCGTCCGCCGTCGGCCACGGCGCCAGTTCGCGCTGCAGGCGGAACGGCGTGGCGGCGAAATCGATGTCGGGATTGGGTTGTTCCGCATGCAAGCTCGGCGCCAACTGGAGGTGGCGCAGCTGCAGCACGACCTTGGCCACACCGCCGATGCCCGCGGCCGATTCGGCGTGGCCGGCATTGCCCTTGACCGAACCGAGCGCGCACGACTGCCGCGCCATCTGCGTACCGAAGGCCTGGCTCAGCGACAGCACTTCCAGGTTGTCGCCGAGCTGGGTGCCGGTGCCGTGGCCTTCGACATAGCCGATGCTGTCCGGCGCGGCGCCGGCGCGCTGCAGCGCCTGCGCGATCAGCCGCGCCTGCGCCGCCGGATTCGGCGCCGAATAGCCGTTGCTGCGGCCGCTGTGCTCGCAGGCGCTGGCGGCGACCACCGCGTGGATGTGGTCGCCGTCGGCGAGCGCGCGCGACAGCGGCTTGAGCAACACCGCGCCGACGCCCTCGCCCGGCACGAAGCCGTCATCGCCGGCGCCGAAGCTGCGGCAGCGGCCGTGGCGGGCGAGCATGCGCTTGCGGCACAGCGACTGGTACTTGGCCGGATGCAGGTACAGGTTGACGCCGCCGGCGACGGCGAGCTGGCATTCGCCGCGGCGCAGGCTCTCGCAGGCCAGGTGGATCGCCGCCAGCGACGAGGAGCAGGCGGTGTCGACCGGCAGACTCGGACCGACGAAGTCGAACACGTACGACACGCGGTTGGCGATCGACCACGGCATCGCGCCCGGCGCGACCATGTTGCCGCGGCTCCATTCTTCCGGCGTCAGCAGGTGATAGGAATTGGTGGTGACCCCGGCGAACACGCCGACGTCGCTGCCGCCGGCCTTGCCGTGGCGGCGCTTGAGCCGCTCGCGGGTGTAGCCGGCGTCTTCCACCGCCGCCCAGGCCGACTGCAGGAACAACCGCTCCTGCGGATCGATCAGGCGCGCGTCCTCGGCGGGAATGCCGAAGAACGCGGCGTCGAACCTGTCGTGGTCGTCGAGGAAACCGCCCTGGTCGCAATAGATCTTGCCGGCCGCGGCCTGTTCGGGATCGGCGTCGTACAGCGCGGCCATGTCCCAGCGCTGCGCCGGCACCGGGCCGATCAGATCGTCGCCGGCGGCGAGATGGCGCCAGTACGCGTCGAGGTCCGGCGACTGCGGGAAGCGGCCGTGCAGGCCGATGATCGCGATCGGTTCGTCGGCGGCGAGCGGCGATGCTGCGGGAGTGGATGCGACGACGGCCGGCGTCGCCGCGACATGGCGCACCGGCGCAGGCGCCTGCGCCGGCAGGTTCGGACGCAGATGCCGGCGCAACGCCGGCGCCGCTTCGCGCAGCAGGTACGCCGCCACCGCGGCGACGCTGGCGTGCTCGTAGAACAGCGTCTTCGGCAACGCGCCGAGATCGCGCTCGAGCGCGGCATTGAGGTGGCCGACCATGACCGAATCGACCCCGTACGCCTCGAAGCGCTCTTCCGCGTCGATGCGCTCGGGCGGCAGGCGGATCTGTTCGCCGAGCAGCGCCTTGAGGTACTCCAGCGCGGCGGCGGCGAGCGCGTCGCCCGCTTCGGGCGCGTCGTCGCCGGCTGCGTCGCCGGCTGCGTCGCCGGCCTGCGCAAGC
>NZ_LXSD01000583.1:0-7236 GCF_017168095.1 Lysobacter enzymogenes
CTCGCTGTCGCCGTCGTTGCCCTCCTCGCGCGGCGCCAGCAGCACCAGGCCGTTGCCGCCGGCCCACGGCGTCAGCCGCGCCGGCAAAACGGCGCCGCGGCGCGAGGCGATGCGCAGGCTGTGGCCGACGCTGTCTTCCATGTGCTCCAGCGCCGAAGACAGCGTCGCCCAGCCGGCCTCGTCCAGCGCCGCGGCGATCGGCTGGCCCGCGCTCACCGCGCCGTCGGCCGCGTCCAGCCACACCCGGCCGGCGCGGTTGACCGCCAGCACCTGGCCATCGGCGTCGAGCAGGCACAGCGGCTCGTCGCGGCTGTCGAGCAGCGCCTGCAGCAGGCTGCGGTCTTCGGCCAGCGCGTCGGCCTCGCGCCGGTAACGTTCGAGTTCCTGTTCGTGCCGCACCCGCTGCGCCTGTTCGCGCAAACGCTCGCGATGGCGGCGCTGCTTGAGCGCCAGCCATACGCCCAGGCCCGCGGCCGCGGCCAGCGCCGCGAGCAGCCACAACAGCAGGGTGCGCTGCCGGAAACGCGCGCGCTGCAGGTCGTTGTCGGTTTCCAGTGCGGCGATGGTGCGTTGCTGCTCGGCCGCGTCGAAGCGCGCGCGCAGCCAGTCGAGCTGGCGATCGTGTTGCGCGCGCGCCAGCGCCAGCGCCTTGGCGTGGGCGTCGCGCAAGGTGGCGTTGGCGGCGACGGCGTCGCCGCCGCTTTCCTGCGCGGCGGCCAGTTCTTCCAGCAGCGCCACCCGCATCGGGTCGGTGTCCGCCGCTTCGGCCAGCGCTTCGCGCAGGCGCGTAGCGGCCTGCGCGGGGTGCCCGGCCAGGCGCGCGGTGCGCGCCAGTTGCAACTGCAGCGCCGCCGGCAGCGGCAACTTCCAGGCGTCGGCCAGGGCCAGCGCCGCCGCGCTCCAGCGCTGCGCCTGGGCGACGTCGCCGGACGCCAGCGCGGCGCGGGTCAGGCCGTCGTGCGCACGCAGCTCATACACGCGGTTGCCGGCGCGGCGGTATTCGGCCAGCGCTTCCTGCAACCATGCCGAGGCCTGGCGCGCATCGCCCTGATCGAGCGCGACCTCCGCCATCGTCTCCAGCACGTGCGCGGTTTCCACCGCCTCGCCGCGCTTGCGGTAGAGCGCCAGCGCCTCGCGGTAGAACCGCATCGCCTGGGTTTCGTCGGACAGTTCGCGATAGACGTCGGCGAGATTGTTGAGCACCGCGCCGGACACCTCGCCGCGCTCGCGCTGGATCGCCAGGCTGGCGGTGAGGCTGCGCAGCGCGCCGCGGAAATCGCCGAGCCGGCGCTGCGCGGCGCCGACGTTGCTGAGGTCGCGCGCGGTGCCGGCGCGGTCGCCGGCGCGCTGCGCCAGCGTCGCCGCGCATTCGAAGCGGTCCAGCGCCTGGGCGATGCGCTCGCGGCGGAAGTCCAGGATGCCGCGCCGGCGCACCGCTTCGTAGCGCAGGGCCGGATCGGCGGCGCGCCGGGCCAACGCATCGGCGCAGTCGAGCGCGCGCTCGGCCTGGTCGAAGCCGCCGGCGTCGGCGCGGCGCTTGGCCAGTTCGAACAACGCCTCCACGCCGGCGCGGCGATCGATTGCGGACGCGGGCGCATCGGCGAGCAGGCGCGACTGGCACTGGGCCGGATCCGGCAGCGCGCGGCCCGGCGCGGCGCAATCGGCGGCGCGCGCGGGCGCGGCGAACGACGTGGCGAACGACAGCAGCGCCCACAGCACCATCGCGGGCAGCGCCACCGCGCGCGGACGCGACACCGGACGCGGCGGCGCAAGCCGCGCCGTCGCGGCGCGGACCTCGCTCAAGCCTGCGCCGCGCCACGGCGGCGGCATCGACACGTCCTTGTTCGTCATGAATCGCACTGCGGCCCCGCTGCGCGCGGCGGAAGCGGCCGCGGCGGCGGAGTCCTGGCTGTCCGATAGGGCGGGGAGTGGCTTGAGCTTAGCCCTCAAGCCGTCGAACCGGGAACCGCGATGTGCGGACTGCGGCACAAAACGACGGTCCTGCAAATGCGCCGCGGGCGCGGCTGCGCCGCAGCGGCGCCGGTTGTTGCGGGAACGCAACGCACGCCGCGGCGCGCGGCGTGCGTTGCGCGGGTCGCGCTCAGATCTTGGTGATGCGGATCCAGTTGATGTTCCAGCCGCCGGCCTGGGCGAACACGCCGAAATTGTAAGTGCCGGCATTGACGTTGACGGTGTGCGACACCGTGGTCCAGTTCTGCCAGCCGCCGGTGGCGGGCACGTTGACCTGGCCCAGCACCGTGCCGCCGGCGTTGAGGTCGGCCGACAGCGAGCCGCCGCCCGGGCTGGCCACGCGGTACTCGATGCGGTAGCTGCCGCTGGTGGGGAAGTTGATGCTGTTGTAGGCCATCCAGTCGCCGGTCTCGATCCAACCGACGTTGTAGCCGCCCTCCGAACAGGCTTCGACCTGCACGCCGTTCTGCGCGCTGAAGTTCTCCGCTTCGATCGTCGTGCTCGGGCCCGGGTTGCTGCCGCCGGCGCTGTACACGCGCACATAGTCCACGTGCATCTTCGCCGGCAGCTTGCTTTCGTCGACGTTGAAGCCCGGCCAGTTGCCGCCGATGGCGAAGTTCAGCAGCACGAAGAAGTCGCGGTGAAACTCTTCGGTGCCGTTGACGCTGTTCTGGATGCTGGCTTCGTGGAACTTGTTGCCGTCGACGTACCAGCGGATCGCGTTGGCGTCCCACTCCACCGCATAGACGTGCCAGTCGGCCACGTTCAGCGCGGTGTTGCCGCCGTACTGGGCGTAGTTGCCGTTGTGGTCGCGCCAGTGGATGGTGCCGTAGGTGCGGTCCTCGTTGTTGACGTGCTCCATGATGTCGATCTCGCCCGAATCGGGCCAGCCGACCTGCGGCAGGTTCGCGCCGAGCATCCAGAACGCCGGCCACGCGCCCATGAACGAGGGCAGCTTCATCCGCGCCTCGATCTTGCCGTAGCGGAAGGTGCGCACGCCCTGGGTCTTCATCCGCGCCGAGGTGTAGCGGAAGCCGCCGAAATCTTCGCGGCGGGCGTTGATGACCAGGGCGTTGTTCTCGATGGTGGCGTTCTCGCGCCGGTAGTACTGCAGTTCGTTGTTGCCCCAGCCGCCGGAGCCGTTGCCGGTTTCGAACACCCAACTCGGGCCGATCGAACCGTTGAACTCGTCGCTCCACACCAACTGCCAGTTCTGCGCATACGCGCCGCCGGCGAACAGGGACACGGCGAGGAACGCCGCGATACGCATCAGCTGTTTCATGCTCTTCTCCTCGTGGGGATGAACGCCGCACGCAGGCGGGACACGACGCCGCCGCGCGCCGCGTCGCGGCGCGCGAACAGATCGGAAGGATTTCGCGATGGCGGATCCCGCCTTCTCCAGCGACGCTGTCCCGGGCGCGCTGGAGGAGCCCGATCCTAGGCGAGCCGGCGCCGCCGCGCGCGGAACCGCACGACACTTCGCCGGCTTTTGCGCGGATGCGTGACGCGCGCACGCTCGGCGCGTGAGGGCGATCGGGCTGCGCCGGCGCGATTGCTGCCCGGCAATACGCGCCGGCGTCCGCGGCGATGCTGCGACGCAGCGGCGGCGCTCACGGACGTGATCGAGAACGCTTGCGAGGCGATGCGATGGATACAGTATTCCGCGAGCGCCGCTCGCGGCGGCGCACGCCGCTCACAACGAAAAGGGCGCCCGCAGGCGCCCTTTCCGAAAGCGGCTTGAATACGCGGCCTTATTTGGCCTTCACGATCTCGAACCCGCTCACGTCCACGCCGAGGTTGAAGCCGCGGCCGGTGCCGCTGACCGCCAGCGACACCTGGCCCTTGGTCATCGCCAGCGCTTCGCCGCTCTTGACCACGCCCGCGTTGGCGCCGGCGGTGACGTAGGTGCCGTAGACCTCGCTGACGCTCTTGAGCTTGGTGAATTCGCCCTTGCCGTTCTCGATGCTGTACTTGCCCGCGGTCAGGCCGGCGCCGCGGATGTGGATGGCGACGTTGGCGCTCTGGCCGTTGTCGCAGGTGATCCGGCCCTTGCCGTTGATGTGCTTGTAGATGACGGCCCAGCCGGAGGTGTCGAAGGTCATATGACACTTGGTTTCCGCGCCGGCGGCGCTGGCCGGCTGGACGGCGTTGGCGCCGGCCAGCGCGAACGCCAGGGCCGCGATGCCTGCGATGCGCATGTTCATGGTGGTTCTCCTTGATGGACCGTCTGAGACGAAGAGGCGCCGCTGAAGGCGTGCCGGACAATGCCCGTACAAGCTGGCGGGGCCGGCGTTAGCGCGGCGCGAAAAATCCTCACCCAGGCTGAATCGTCGGCACACCGGCGAACGCCTCGCGCGTCGCAGCGGCGCAAGCGCCGCGGCCGCGCGCGGCCCTGCATCGACATGGCCCGATTCCATCGATCGTTGTCGTTCGGGCCGCTTCCGCGAGCGCCGTGCAGCGCCGAGCATGGCGCTCCCTTCGCCCGAGAACGCGCCATGTCCGCGCTGCGCACCGCCCTGCTGATCCTCGCCGCCCTCATCGCCCTGCCCGCCCGCGCCGAAGCGCCGGTGGATGCGCTGCGCCTGTACGTCTTCGACTGCGGGCGGCTCGTCTTCGACGACCTCGGCGCGTTCGCCGACACCGGCGAGTACGACGGCCTTCCGGGCGAGCTGTCGGCGCCATGCTTCCTGATCCGCCATCCCAAGGGCGACCTGCTGTGGGACGCCGGCCTCGGCGACCGCATCGCGGCCCTGCCCGGCGGCGTGGAGACCCGCTCCGGCCTGCGCGCCTTCGTCGCCCATACCCTGCAGTCGCAGCTCGCCGCGGTCGGCCTGCGCGCGGACGAGGTCGACTACCTCGCGTTCTCGCACTTCCATTGGGACCACACCGGCAATGCCGGCGCGTTCCCGGGCGCGACCTGGCTGCTGAGCCGGCGCGAGGTAGAGGCGCTGGACGGCCAGCCCGCCCCGACCCGGGTGACCGTAGACAACCTGGCCGCGCGCGCCCGCGCCAAGGTCGAACTGATCGACCTCGACCGCGACGTGTTCGGCGACGGCAGCGTGCGGATCCTGCGCGCCAACGGCCACACGGCCGGCCATCAGGTGCTGATGCTGCGGCTGGCCAAAGCCGGCACGGTGATCCTGTCCGGCGACCTGTTCCACAGCCGCGAGAACTTCGAGCACGGCCGCATGCCGGCGTTCAACTACTCGCGCGGCGAAACCCTGGGCGCGATCGACCGGGTGCGGCGGATCCTCGAAAACACCGGCGGCCGGCTGGTGATCCAGCACGACCGCCGCGACATCGACGCGCTGCCCAAGGCGCCGGCGTACCTCGACTGAGCCGCGCGCGCACGGCGACGCGCCGTGCGCTGAAAGGCCGCCAGCGGCCGCATCGCCGCCGAACTCCCGCCGCATTCCTGCGATGCCGCTCACAACCCGCGACATCGCCCGCGCGGCCGCGCGGCGCAGCGCGGCGGTCCGGCGCGAGCCGGGAATAAATCCGCTGCAAGCCTTTGATCGGATTGGCAGAACCCCGCGCCGCCGCGGCTCGTGCGATTGCAGGCGCGCCGGGCCGCGACGCCCGGCTTGTTCCCGCCGCCGACCCGGCTTCGGCCTGGAGCGCGGCCGGCGGCGTGCCTAGCGTCGGTCCGGCGCCGCGTGACGCCGCTTGCGGCCGACGGCGCAGCCACCGCCTCCGCCGTCACGGACGGCTCCCTCGCACTTCATCCAAAAGGACCTGCCATGAACCACCGTATCGCCTTGCTCGCTCTCGGTCTTTGCCTGGTCTCGCTGCCGGGCTTCGGCCAAGGCCTGGTGTCGTCCGAACCGTACAGCGACAACCCGATGCACGGCGTCGGCGTCGCCCACAACGCCTACGCCGGCTGCATCGCCGCCAACCGCGACGCCGGCGGCTCGTACGCGCAGTTGCTGGCCTACCGCTGCGGCGCGCCGACCGACGGCAAGCCGGAAGAGTTCGTGCGCACCTACGACGAACTGGCCAAAAAGACCCAGTCCGACCCGCGCCTGTCGATGGCCGAGAACCTGCACGGGCACCGCGCCTCCTTCGGCGAAGAACAGTTCTCCTACTTCGAGGACGTGGACCGGATCCTCGCCGAAGCGCGCAGCGCCGACGAGGCCGACGAAGGCCTGAAGCAACTGGAAGCGCAGGCGGTCAAGGACCTGGGCCGCAAGGAAAACGATCTGGCCGTGCTCGGTGCGATCAGCACCGCGCGCCACTCGCTGGAGCTGTGGAGCAAGGACTATCCGCTGGAGCCGAACGCCAGCGGCCGCGCGTTCCCGTGGCTGCAGGTGGTCATCGCCGATGCGACCGGCTACGTCAACGGCGTGAAGGCCTGCGGCGGCATCAAGCTGTGCGGCTTCATCAACGCGGCGATCCAGTCGGTGAGCGCGGCGTTCAACAAGAACTGACCGCACGCGGCGCGACGGGAGGGAGGCGCGAGCGGGCGCCTCCCTTTTTTGCGCCGGCGCGACGGCTACGGCGCCACCGCGCGCAACAGCGAACCGGCGAACACCCATTCGCCGGGCGAGGGATCCGGATCGTCCGCCGCCTGCGGATCGGCCACGCGCTCCAGCCGCACGCCGGCCGCCTGCAACAACGCCGCCAGCGATGCCCGGCTCGCGCCCCAGCGGAACGGCTCGCCGGCGCGGCGCAGCCAGCGCCGCACCCACGGCCGCTGGCGGGCGAAGCCCGGCGTCGCATCGGCGCGCAGCGCCATCGCCGTGGCGATCAACCGCGCGTCGTCCAGAGTCGCGGCGAGGCCGCGCAGCAACCGCTGCAGGTCGTCGGGGCTCAGATACATCAGCACGCCCTCGGCGACGATCACGGTCGTTGCGGCGGGATCGAATCCCGGCGCGGCGCGCAGCGCCATCGCCGCCGGCGTGTGCGCCAGATCGGCGGCGATCAGGCTCAGGCGCGGATGCTCCGCGCCGATCTCGCGCAACGCCGCGCGCTTGATCGTCACCGCGCGCTCGCGCTCGAGCTCGAACGCGCGCAACTGCGGCGACTGCGCCAGCAACGCCAGCGCCAGGCCGTCGAAGCCGGCGCCGAGCAGCACCGCCTGGCGCGCGCCGTCGGCGCAGGCCTGCAAGGCCCAGCGGCGGATATGCCGCTTGCGCCAGGCGTAATGCGCGCCGATCCCGGGCAGGTAGGCGGCCTCCAGCGCGGCCAGCAGCCAGCGCCCGGGCGCGTGATCGAGCGCGAACAGCAGGCGCCGCCCGGCCGCGCCGCAACCGCGCAGGCAGGCGC
>NZ_LXSD01000584.1:0-9938 GCF_017168095.1 Lysobacter enzymogenes
CGCCGCGTCCCAACCCGCGCCCGCCGACGATGCGGACGACGCCGACGCGCAAGACGACCAGGCCGCGCCGGCGCAGGCGCCCGGCAAGCGCAGCGCCAAGGCCGGCAAGGACGACAGCGACTCCAAGGTGCCGATCGACGAGATCCGCCGCTACGTCGCGGTCTACAACGCGGTCAAGCAGGCCTACGTCGAACCGGTCGACGACGCCAAGCTCATGCATTCGGCGATCCGCGGCCTGCTGTTCGATCTCGATCCGCACAGCGTCTATTTCGACAAGGCCGACGCGGAGAGCTTCGACGAACAATCGCGCGGCAACTACGAAGGCATCGGCGTCGAGCTGCAGCGCCAGCCCGACGGCACGCTGCGGGTGATTTCGCCGATCGACGACACGCCGGCCGCGCGCGCCGGGATCAAGGCCGGCGACCTGATCACCGCGATCGACGGCAAGCCGTTCAAGGTCGACGAAGGCGACAGCTCCGGCCCGCTGCGCGGCCCGGCCGGCAGCAAGGTGGTGCTGACCATCGTGCGCGAAGGCCGCGACAAACCGTTCGACGTGACCGTGGCGCGCGAGACCATCCGCGTGGCCAGCGTCAAGAGCCGCCTGCTCGAACCGGGCTACGGCTACCTGCGCCTGGCCCAGTTCCAGGCCGACACCGCGGCCGATTTCGAAACCCATCTGCGCAAGCTCAAGCAACAGTCCGGCGGCAAGCTGCGCGGCCTGGTGCTGGACCTGCGCAGCAATCCCGGCGGCCTGCTGACCTCGGCGGTGCAGATCGCCGACGACCTGCTCGAACGCGGCAAGATCGTCAGCACCCGCGGCCGCATCGCCATCAGCGACGCCGAATTCAGCGCCACGCCCGGCGACATGCTCGACGGCGCGCCGCTGGTGGTGCTGGTCGACGCCGGTTCGGCCAGCGCCTCGGAAGTGCTGGCCGGCGCGCTGCGCGACAACGGCCGCGGCCGCGTGGTCGGCAGCCGCACCTTCGGCAAGGGCTCGGTGCAGACCGTGCTGCCGCTGGACAACGGCGATTCGGTCAAGCTCACCACCGCGCGCTACTACACGCCCAGCGGCAAATCGATCCAGGCGCTGGGCATCGTGCCCGACGTGGTCCTGCGCGCGCCGAAGAACGACAAGGACGAGCGCCCGAGCTACACCGAAGCGACGCTGCCGGGCCACCTGCACGGCGATGAGGAAGGCGCGCCCGGCAGCAACGCCGGCGAAGTGCTCGAAGGTGACGCGCCGATCGCCTCGGCGCTGGCGGAACTGAAAAAGCCCGGCTCGATCGCGCGCGCGGACGCGCAGGCCAAGGCATCGGCGGCCAAGCCGAAGGCGGCCGAGGCGAAAGCCGCCGGAGCCAAGGCGGGCGAGCCGCAGGCGGTCGATGCGAAAGCCGCCGAAGCCAAGGCCGCTGAAGCCAAAGCCGCTGAAGCCAAAGCCGTCGATACCAAGACGGTCGCCCCGAAGACCGCCGCCCCGAAGGCGGCGGAACCCAAAGCAGCGGAACCCAAAGCGGTCGAGCCCCAGCGCTGAGGCCGCGCCGCAGCGCTCGCGAAAACGCCCGGCCCAGGCCGGGCGTTTTGATTTCCAACCGAGTAACGCGCTTTTGTAGGAGGGACTTCAGTCCCGACGCTCTTCGGCCGGATCGCAGCGATGTGGGACAAAAGCATCGGGACTGAAGTCCCTCCCACCAAAGCCCTTGCCTCGCGCCTCAGCGCGGCGGCTTGGCCGGCAGCGGAAACGGCGTGACCACGCGCTCGCCCGAAGCCGCATCGCGGATCGCCGACTGGCCTTTGCGCTCGACTTCCTCGATCCGCACGATGCTCTGCATCGGCAGATGCAGCACGCGGGTGTTGCCGAACTCGTCGCGCAGCCGCTCCTCGGTGGGATCCACCACCAACCCGTCGTGCACGTCGAACACCAGCTCGCTGATCTCGGTGAAACCCCACAGCGTGCCCGCGCCGATCTTGCGCGCGTACAGCTCGTAGATCTTGCCGGCGTTGAGGAAGGTGACTTTGTAGAGCGTGGACATGGCGGCAAAGGAAAGGGAAAAAGGGATTAAGGGGAGCGGGGAATGGGGAGCGCATGCGCTCGGGTCCAGCCTGGGGTTGGCAAGGTTTCAACTCAAGGGCGGAAGCGGATCCGCTGCAGACGAACGGCCCATTCCCGCTCCCCTTTCCCTTCTTTCCCCTCGCTCGCGCTCAATACCCGCGCTTGCGCCGCAGCCGCCGGGCGATGCCGGCGCGCGCGATCAGCGCGAACGCGCCGCCGAAGGCGAAGCCGGCCAGATGCGCCGACCACGCCACCGCGCCGAACGCCGGGCCGATGAAGGTGAACACCACTTGCAGCAGCGCCCACACCCCGATCAGCAGCGGCGCGGGCACTTTGACGAATTGCAGGAACACGCCCAGCGGCACCACTACGCCGAGCTTGGCGCTGGGGAACAGCGCGAGATACGCGCCGATCAGCGCCGACACCGCGCCGCTGGCGCCGATGATCAGTCGGTCCGGCGTGGCGATCGCGATCACCGCGGCGAGGTTGGCGACCGCGCCGCCGAACAGGAACAGCGCGAGCAGCCGCCACGGCCCCATCGCGCGCTCGGCCGGCAGGCCGAAGATCAGCAGGAACACCAGATTGCCGAGCAGGTGCGCCCAGTCCGCATGCAGGAACAGCGCGCTGAACAGGCGCAGCGCGCTGCCGTCGCGGATCGCGTTCCACCACGCCTCCGGCGAGGACAGGCCGCCCGACAGCGCGCCCCATTCCACCATCAGCCGGCGCTGCTCCGGATCGGGCAGGACCACGGCCGAGACGATGAAGCTGATCCACAGCAAGGCGAACAACAACGGCGTCGCCCACCGCAACCGGGTGCGCTCGCGCGAGGGAATGGCGACGAACACGGCGTCAGCTCCGCAGCGGTCCGATCGCATCTGCCCTATTCAGGCAGAAACTTAATGTAAGTGTCTGTAACAGCAGGGTTTGCGACATCGGTACGAGACGAATTTGCCCGGTTGGGCGTATTGTTAGCGTTCGGTTAACAGCCGCGCTATAGTGCATACGGCGTCGTACGTCGGGAGGGGTTTCCGGCGGTATCGGAGTCCGCGCTTGCGGCTCGATGCACACGGCCGCGACAGACGAAAAAATACTCCAACGGAGAATACACGCATGCAACCCTCACACCGCTATATCCGCCTGACCGCGATCGCATTGGGCGTGGCCGGCGTCATCAGCTTCGGCTCGGCCAGCGCGACCGGTTTCCAGATTCGCGAGAACAGCGTCAAGAATCAGGGCCGCGCCTTCGCCGGCAGCGCCGTCGCTGAGAAGGACGCCTCGGTCGTCTCGAACAATCCGGCGGCTATGGTGAACCTCGACACGACCACCGTGCGTGTCGATGTGACCGCGATCGATCTGACCGCGAAGTTCAGCGGCGGCGGCACCGCCGCGGCCGGCTCGCCGCTGGCGCGTCCGCTGACCGGCGGCAACGGCGGCGACCCGGGCGACGTCACCGCCGTGCCGGCGATGTCGATCGTGGTGCCGCTGTCGGGCTCGTTCGAGAAGCTCACCCTCGGCGCCCAGCTCAGCGCGCCGTTCGGCTTGAAGACCGAATACGAGAACGGCTGGGTCGGCCGCTACAACGCGCTCGAATCGGAAGTGAAGACCATCGACCTGACCCTGTCGGCCGCGGTCAAGCTGACCGACCGCTTCTCGGTCGGCGCCGGCTTCATCTACGAGCGCGCCGAAGCCACCCTGACCAACGCCGTGGACTTCGGTTCGGCCATCTGCCGCGTTTCGCCGGCGGCCTGCCTGACCCCGAACCCGGTCGCCGCGCCGTTCGGCCCGCAGAAGAACGACGGCACCGTCAAGGTCAAGGGCGACGACAACGGCATCGGCTGGATCCTGGGCTTCCAGTGGAAGCCGACCGACCGCCTGTCGATCGGCTACTCGCACCGCTCGGAAATCGACCACGAGCTGGAAGGCACCGTCACCTTCACCAAGCCGGGCAACGTGTCCGCGCTGCTGGGCGCCGCGCGCATCACCCAGTACGACACCGGTCCGGGCGGCGCCAAGCTGACCACCCCGAGCACCGACACGCTGAGCGTCTCCTACGCGTTCAGCGACCAGTTCCGGATGATGTTCGACGCGCAGAAGACCGATTGGCATTCGCTGCAGTCGGTCAACATCGTGCGCGCCAACGGCACGCCGGTGGCCAGCGAGCAGTTCCAGTGGGACGACTCGATGATGTACGCCCTGGGCGCCGAGTACGACCTCAACGACCGCTTCACCCTGCGCGGCGGCGTCGCCAAGGACGAAACCCCGACCAACGACACCCACCGCACCCCGCGTCTGCCCGACAACGACCGTACCCTGTACTCGGTCGGCCTGACCTGGAACGCGAACGAGCACATCAGCGTCGACGCGGCCTACACCCGCATCCAGATCGACAGCCCGGACGTGAACGTGGTGTCCACCAGCGGTTCGACCCTGGTCGGCAAGTTCAAGGGCCACGCCGATCTGTTCGGCATCGCGGCGCAGTACAAGTTCTGATCGCGCTGGCGGTTTAGCGTGGATGGAGAGCCCCGCTTCGGCGGGGCTTTTCCTTTGCGGGGCTTGCTTCGCGCGAGGGAGGCATCGGATGGGATGAGCGACGACGGCGTTCTCATAACCGCGCTGCTGCGCGGCCGCGCCGTGCCCTACACCCGGCCCGGCAGCCGCAGCGGGATCGACAAGCGGCCGCTGCACGGCCGCGTGCGGATCGGCGAGACCGGCCTGGACGGCGACGAGCAGGGCGACCTGCGCGTGCACGGCGGCGCGGACAAGGCCGTGCACCATTATCCGCGCGAGCATTACCGCGTCTGGCGCGAGGAGATCGGCGCGCACGCGCTGCTCGACGCGCCCGGCGCGTTCGGCGAGAACCTCAGCAGCGAGGGCCTGAGCGAGGCGCAGGTGTGTCTGGGCGACCGTTACCGGCTCGGCGGCGCGCTGCTCGAAGTCAGCCAGGCGCGGCAGCCGTGCTGGAAGCTCAACGACCGTTTCGGCGTCGCCGACATGGCGCGGCGCATGCAGGCCAGCGGCCGCACCGGTTGGTATTACCGCGTGATCGAAGCGGGCGAGGCCGGAGCCGGCGAGCGTTTGACGCTGCTCGAACGTCCGTGGCCGCGCTGGTCGCTGCAACGCATCGCGACGATGCTGTTCGTGCGCACGCTCGAGCGCGACGAACTGCAGGCCGCGCTGGCCTTGCCGCTGGTGCCGTCGTGGCGCAAGCTGGTCGAGGCTCGGCTTGCGCGCGGCGAAGTCGAGGATTGGAGCCGCCGCATCGACGGCCCGTCGAAGGCGTAAGCCCGCGCCGCCGCGACGTGAACGATGCGACAGGAGCGAGGCGACGGTGGAAACGATCCGGTTCGACGATCGGGAGAAGGCGCTGCTGGTGGCCAAGCTGCAGCGTTATTTCACCGCGGAACTGAAGCAGCCGATCGGCCGCTTCGACGCGGAATTCCTGCTCGACTTCCTGTCCGAGGAGCTGGGCGCGTACTACTACAACCGCGGCGTGGCCGATGCGCAGGCGGTGCTGGCGGCGAGGGTGGACGATCTGAGCGACGCGCTGTGGCAGCTGGAGCGGCCGACCGAGTTCAAGCGCTGAGGTTCGGCCTGGCCTGAAACAAAAGCCTCGGGCCTGAAGGCCCTCCCACAAAGCGCGAGCCGCGACGGGCCGCTGTTGTGGGAGGGCCTTCAGGCCCGAGGCTTTCCGCTCCGCCGCGACGAACTAGCCCACTCGTCCTCCCGGCTTTGCAGCGACCGCGAAGCACGCCCGCACCGGCGAACTCACGATCAACACCGCCTCCTGCTTGAAGCGCCGCTTGTACTCGTCGGCGATCTCGACCACGCGCTTGCGTTCCTCGGCCGTGTCTTCGTGGATCAGGTCGATCGCGCGCGAGTCCTCCTGTTCGACCTGGCCGCTGTCGCCGCGCCACTGGCCCCGGGCCTGGTAGACGGTGAGCCCGGCAGGAAAGCGCGGAGTGACGACTTCGGCGAGAAAGGCCTGCCACTGCGCTTCGCTGACCGGCCCGTCGGGGCTGTTCATGCCGAACAGCAGGCGGTCCTGGCGGCGCTGCGAGCAGGCGCTGGGATCACCGGGTTTGACCGGCAGCGGCGCCAGCGTGGCGCATGCGGTCAGCGCGCACAGCGCGGCGTACAGCGCGGTGGTGCGGAGCATGGTGGTTCTCCCGTGGGCTGCGCGCAGGGTACTGCGGCGGGGGCGGGGGCGTGTTGCGACTGCGGTCGCAGGCTGGGCGGGGCGGGGTTGCGGCTTCGTGGGAAGAAGCGGATCTCGGCCTGGGGCATCGCGGGTTCGCGATGGTTTCGCCGTGGGGTGTGTTGGCGCGGTCGCGGCTTGCGCCGCTCCTGCAGTTTGGAGCGCAGCTTGCGCGGGGGCGAATGCAGGAGCGGCGCGAGCCGCGACCGCGACCCGCGCTTGCGCCGCAAGCTCGAAGTCGCGCCCGCGGCCCGCGCCGCCCGTGTGTGCGAATGCGCGAGAGCCGGCCTGCGCCGGCCCTCGCGCGCGGGGCTCAGTCGCCCAGCGTCAGCAGCGAGGCGTTGCCGCCGGCCGCGGTGGTGTTGACGGTGATGGTCTTCTCGGTGGTGAAGCGCGGCAGGTAGTGCGGGCCGCCGGCCTTGGGGCCGGTGCCGGACAGGTTCTGGCCGCCGAACGGCTGCACGCCGACCACCGCGCCGATCTGGTTGCGGTTGACGTAGCAGTTGCCGACCTTGACCCGCGCGCTGATCTTCTCGATGGTCTCGTCGATGCGCGAGTGGATGCCCAGGGTCAGGCCGTAGCCGGTGGCGTTGATCGCGTCGATGACCGCGTCGAGCTGGTCGGCCTTCCAGCGGATCACGTGCAGCACCGGGCCGAACACTTCCTTGTGCAGCTGGCCGAGCGACTTGAGCGTGTAGGCGCGCGGGGCGAAGAAGCTGCCGTGGGCGGCGTCGGCGTCGAGCGCGACTTCGGCGATCTTGGTCGCCTCGCTGTCCATGCGCTGGGCGTGCTCGCGCAGCATCTTCAGCGCGTCCTCGTCGATCACCGGGCCGACGTCGGTCGACAGCAGGCCCGGGTCGCCGACCTTCAACTCGGCCATCGCGCCGGCGAGCATGTGGATGACCTTGTCGGCGATGTCGTCCTGCACGAACAGCACGCGCGCGGCCGAGCAGCGCTGGCCGGCCGAGGTGAAAGCCGAACCGATCGCGTCCTTGACCAACTGCTCGGGCAGCGAGGAGGAGTCGGCGATCAGCGCGTTCTGGCCGCCGGTCTCGGCGATCAGCACGCCGATGGCGGCGTCGCGCGCGGCCAGCGCGCGGTTGATCGCGCGCGCGGTGTCGGTCGAACCGGTGAAGGCCACGCCGGCCACGCGCGGATCGCGGGTCAGCGCCGCGCCGACGGTGGCGCCGTCGCCGGGCAGGAACTGCAGCACCGCTTCGGGGATGCCGGCTTCGTGCAGCAGCTTGACCGCGTAGTAGCCGATCAGGTTGGTCTGCTCGGCCGGCTTGGCGATGACGGCGTTGCCGGCGGCCAGCGCCGCGGAAATCTGGCCGAGGAAGATCGCCAGCGGGAAGTTCCACGGGCTGATGCAGACGAACACGCCGCGGCCGGACAGGTGCAGGGTGTTGGATTCGCCGGTCGGGCCCGGCAGCGCTTCGGGCGCGAACAGCTTGCGCGCCTGGGCGCCGTAGTAGCGCAGGAAGTCGACCGCCTCGCGCACTTCGGCGACGCCGTCGGGGATGGTCTTGCCGGCTTCCTTGGTGCACAGCGCGATGTACTGCGGCATGCGCTCTTCCAGCAGCTGCGCGGCGTGTTCGAGGATCGCGGCGCGGCTGGCGGCCGGGGTCGCGTCCCAGGCTTCCTGCGCGGCGACCGCGTTCTTCAGCGCCTGCTCGACCGCGGCGCTGTCGGCGGCCTTCCACTGGCCGACGATCTCGCGGCGGTCGGCCGGGTTGGTCACGGCGATGTCGGCGCCGGCGACGGACGCGCCCGGCACCAGCGGCGCGGCGCGCCAGTCGGTGCGGGCGGCGGCGTTGACGTCGGCGGCGAGGGACTGCAGTTGCTGGTCGTTGGCGAGGTTGACGCCCATGGAATTGGTCCTGTCGTAGCCGAAGCTGCGGTAGAGGTCGGCCGGAAGCGGAATGCGCGGATGCGGGATGCTGGCGAAGCCGGACACCGTCTCGACCGGATCCTGGATCAGATCGTCGATGGCGATGTCCTCGTCGGTGATGCGGTTGACGAAGCTGGAATTGGCGCCGTTCTCGAGCAGGCGGCGCACCAGGTACGGCAGCAGGTCTTCGTGCGAGCCGACCGGCGCGTACACGCGGCACGGCGCGTCGAGGCGGTCGGCCGGGATCACCTCGGCGTAGAGGTCGTCGCCCATGCCGTGCAGCTTCTGGAACTCGAAGTGCTTCTCGCGCCCCATCGCCTTGGCGCGCTGGTGGATGGTGGCGATGGTCTGGGCGTTGTGGGTGGCGAACATCGGATAGATCGCATCCGAGGCCTCCAGCATGCGCCGCGCGTTGGCCAGGTACGACACGTCGGTGTTCGGCTTGCGGGTGAATACCGGGTAGCCGGGCTGGCCGTCGACCTGGGCGCGCTTGACCTCGCTGTCCCAGTACGCGCCCTTGACCAGGCGCACCGGGATGCGGCGGCCGACGCGGCGGGCCAGGTCGGCGATGAAGGCGATCGCCTCCGGCGCGCGCTTCTGGTAGGCCTGAATCGCCAGGCCGTAGCCTTCCCAGCCGTCCAGCGACGCGTCGGAGTACGCGGCCGCGATCACGTCCAGCGACAGTTCCAGGCGGTCGGCTTCCTCGGCGTCGATGGTGAAGCCGATGCCGTAGCCCTTGGCCAGCTGCGCGAGTTCCAGCACGCGCGGGATCAGTTCGGCGAACACGCGTTCGCGCTTGGCGTGCTCGTAGCGCGGGTGCAGCGCCGAGAGCTTGACCGAGATCGACGGGGTGGCGAACACGTCGGCGTTCTTGTAATTGCCGCTCTTGCCGATCGCGTGGATGGCGTCGCGGTAAGCCTGCAGGTAGCGCAGCGCGTCCTTGGTGGTCAGCGCGCCTTCGCCGAGCATGTCGAACGAGTAGCGGTAATTGGCGTTGTCGCCCTTCTTCGAACGCGCCAGCGCCTCGCCGATGGTGCGGCCCATGACGAACTGGTGGCCCATGATGCGCATGGCCTGACGCACCGCGAGCCGGATCACCGGCTCGCCGACGCGGCCGATCAGGCGCTTGAAGGCGTTGTGCACGTCGCGCTTGGTGTCGTCGGCCAGATCGACCAGGGTGCCGGTCAGCATCAGGCCCCAGGTCGAGGCGTTGACCAGCACCGAGTCGGACTGCCCCAGGTGGCGCTTCCAGTCGGCTTCGCCGAGCTTGTCGCGGATCAGCTTGTCCGCGGTCTCCTGGTCCGGAATGCGCAGCAGCGCCTCGGCCACGCACATCAGCAGCACGCCTTCCTCGCTGCCCAGGTCGTACTGGCGCATGAAGGCTTCGATCGCGCCCTGATCCTGGGCGCGGGCGCGGACCCGGCGGACGAGGTCCGCGGCGGTGGCCTGGGCGGCGTCGCGGTCGGCGTCGGGCAGGCGCGCGAGTTCGAGCAGGCCGCGCACGTGCTGCGCTTCGTCGCGCACCCAGCCGGCGGTGAGCGCGGCGCGCGCGGCCGCCGGCGGCGCCGGCAGTTCGGGGCTGATCATCGGCGACAGCGGCGGAGTGCCGGTGCGCGGCGGCGGGCCGTCGCTGGCGACGGCGGAGGACTCGTTGGTGGACATCGGACCCGGGACAGGGGTGGGAAGTCCGCCATTTTAGAGCTTTCTCTCGACCGCCAACTGCCCTTTTGCGGCCGGATCGGGCGCGGCCGCGCCATCCGCCGCAGTAGGGCGGCCGCGCTCGCGCGCGTGCGGCCGCGGCG
>NZ_LXSD01000585.1:0-465 GCF_017168095.1 Lysobacter enzymogenes
CGCGGCCCCGGCCGGATTCGCCGCCGCGGCGCCGCCGGCGACGCCGCGGCCCACGGTCCAGCTCAGCGGCGGCAGGCTGGCGGTGCGCTTGGTGCGCGCGCCGACGTCCCACCAATCCAGGCGCAGGCCGTCCAGCCGCACCTCGCCCTCGCGCGAGGGCACCAGCGAGAACTTGCGGGTCAGCTTCACCCGCGGCCGGCCGCCGGCGAAGGTCTCGTCGGCCTGGACCGGATCGGCGAACACCTGCACGCCGTCGATCGGCGGCAACTGCAGTTCCGGCATCTGCGCCAGGCCGGCGCCGTCGGCGCTGGCCTCGACGATGATGCTGGCCGAATTGCCCACGCGCAGTTGCTGCGGAGTGGAGCGGTAACTCAGGGTCAGGCTGCGCAGCGGCAGCCACGGCTGCGGCGCGTCGGCCGGCGCGGCGCGCACCTGCAGCGGGCGCGAGCGGCTGGCGGCGCGGCG
>NZ_LXSD01000586.1:0-15075 GCF_017168095.1 Lysobacter enzymogenes
CGGCCGGCGGCGATGCGCGGCCGCGCTCCCCGCCCCGAGCTTAGCCGGCCCATGCGGCCGCGCGCCTATGCCGTTGGGGCTGGTTCGCAGGCCGCGTGTGTCGGCGCGCATCGCGCCCTGCGACGGCCGCCGCGTTCAGTCTCGCGCCGCCCCGTCTTTGGGCGGCCGCGGGGGCCGCGATATACTGCGCGCTCAGCCCGCCGAGGGGCGCTGCGACCGTGACGGACACGGCCAGGCTCGGCGAGGCGCAGGTCCCAACGGCGCCCGGTTTGAGTCTTCGCGACTCGCCGGACCCGGCATCCCGCCGGCTCCCCCTGCACTGGAGCTAATCCGCATGAACGCTGTACCCAAGACCTTCTCGACCGAAGGCGATTACAAGGTCGCCGACATTTCCCTGGCCGACTGGGGCCGCAAGGAAATCGACATCGCCGAGCACGAAATGCCGGGCCTGATGTCGATCCGCAAGAAGTACGCCGCCGCGCAGTCGCTCAAGGGCGTGCGCGTGACCGGCTCGCTGCACATGACCATCCAGACCGCGGTGCTGATCGAGACCCTGCGCGACCTCGGCGCCGACGTGCGCTGGGCCTCGTGCAACATCTTCTCGACCCAGGACCACGCCGCCGCGGCGATCGCCGCCAGCGGCACCCCGGTGTTCGCCTGGAAGGGCGAGTCGCTGGAGGAATACTGGGACTGCACCCTGGCCGCGCTGAGCTTCCCCAACGGCCAGGGCCCGGAGCTGGTCGTCGACGACGGCGGCGACGTGACCCTGCTGATCCACAAGGGCTATGAGCTCGAGAACGGCGACAAGTGGGTCGACACCCCGTCGGGCAACCACGAAGAGCAGGTCATCAAGAACCTGCTCAAGCGCGTCCACGCCGAGCGCCCGGGCTTCTGGCACGAAGTGGTCAAGCACTGGAAGGGCGTCTCGGAAGAGACCACCACCGGCGTGCACCGCCTGTACCAGCTGGCCGAAGCCGGCAAGCTGCTGATCCCGGCGATCAACGTCAACGACTCGGTCACCAAGAGCAAGTTCGACAACCTCTACGGCTGCCGCGAGTCGCTGGCCGACGGCCTCAAGCGCGCGATGGACGTGATGCTGGCCGGCAAGGTCGCGGTGGTGTGCGGCTACGGCGACGTCGGCAAGGGCTCGGCCCACTCGCTGCGCGCCTACGGCGCCCGCGTCGTGGTCACCGAGGTCGACCCGATCAACGCCCTGCAGGCGGCGATGGAAGGCTTCGAGGTCAACACCGTCGAAAGCACCCTGGGCCGCGGCGACATCTACGTCACCACGACCGGCAACAAGGACGTGCTGACGCTGGAGCACATGTCGAAGATGAAGGACCAGGCCATCGTCTGCAACATCGGCCACTTCGACAACGAGATCCAGGTCGACGCGCTCAACGCCTCGGGCGCCAAGCGCCTGAACATCAAGCCGCAGGTCGACAAGTACACCTTCGCCAACGGCAACTCGATCTTCCTGCTGGCCGAAGGCCGCCTGGTCAACCTCGGCTGCGCCACCGGCCACCCGAGCTTCGTCATGTCGAACTCGTTCTCCAACCAGACCCTGGCCCAGATCGACCTGTGGGCGAACAAGGACAAGTACGAGCCGAAGGTCTACATCCTGCCGAAGAAGCTCGACGAAGAGGTCGCGCGCCTGCACCTGGAAAAGATCGGCGTGAAGCTGACCACGCTGACCGCCGACCAGGCCGCGTACCTGGGCGTGGCGGTGGAAGGTCCGTACAAGCCGGATCATTACCGCTATTGATCGCGGTTCGCCTTCGGGCGATGGGTCGTAAACGAGAACGGGCGCCTTCGGGCGCCCGTTTTTGTTTCTTACACGCGCCACACAATTCCAGCAAAGGCGATAGAGAAAATCTTGGAAGCAAGCACCAGCGCAACCACCGCTGCCGCAGACATACGCGACTCCAATCCCGTCGGCAACCAACAGCACATCAACGCATCCATGGCGAACACGAAGAGAATATCAGCGTTGATTCGAGAAAAATCTTCAACGCCAAGGCGCAGCTCAATAGGATCGCGACCGCTGAGAACGATGCTCCTGCTCGCACTGGCGCCGGTACGAACTCACTCTATATGACCAACGCATCCCCATAACTCGAACAAACCTCGTCATGCTCATCACCGGCCAGACGCTTACATCTCTCGACTGCCGCCACCAACTGCGAGCGCGCCAACTTAGCCCTCGAACCCGCTGGCAGCTTGGCCAGCGACCTCACAATCGAAGCCTGCACGATGTACCCATCGCTTCGATTGGCCGCATCAAGAAGCGGCTCGGCGACAGCATCAGCGCTCTCGCGCAGCAGGAACTCGAAACGCGACGCCACGGGTTTGCTGTGGGTCAGTTCCCACACGTAAACGTCGACCTGATCCTTGGCGTCGAGCGCCTTGAACCGGGAGAAAGCCTCCCGATCCGGAAGCGTGTTGAGTTGCCTACTCTGTCGGCAAGCGCGGTCGTTACAGCATGCCGATAAACAAAGCACCACAAGGATTCCTAGGGCCTTAGCCATCGAGCCGTTACCAAGAAACAAGGCAATAGATCGGCCGAGCAGTCGACACAGCAGGCCAGGATCATTCGATTACATGCACCTCGCCACGCTCGATCATCGCTTTTTCCGGAGCACCCGAGGTGCCAGTTTCAAACGAATTTCCCCGCATTCACGGTTGCCTTGTCCCCCCAACTCATAACAGCGGGCAATAGCTGCGGCGAGTTGGCCATCATCATCGGCAACCTGCAATCCACCCAGCTCCGCGAACTCCAGCAGCAAAGTGACATTGACGTCGAAGCTCTTTGTTCGGACTGCTTCGGCCAAAAGAACAGGCCCGACTTTCAACCCATTGCGATCCAGCAAATAGTCGAACCGCGAAGAAGATGGCCTGCGGTGTTCCAGCTCCCAGACCACTATGCTGACTTGCGTATGCGGCGAAGCTTCTGAAAATCCGATCGAGCTTGCTCCAACTCCATACTTTCCAGTCGGCGAAGCTCTTCCGGCTTCCCTTCCGCACACCCGGAAAGAAGAACGACGATGGATAATAAAAATAGAGCCGTGCTTATAATTTTCAATCGCAATCTGGCTACTGATTTCTGCATTCGCCTTTCTGCCTATTTCGCGAGGCACCTTACGCTTTTCTAATTCGCCCTATGGGCTATGCGGAGTCGTAGATAGATCTCGCTCTAACCGGGGACATAGCGATAGCTCATCGCTACCATCGACTTTTTTGCAATTATCAATGGCTTTCTCTATTTCGCCTGCCTGCAGGTCTCCTCTCAGCTCAGGAGGAAGATCGCGCAAAGCAACCAAAAGGTCTGTCGGAGCCCCCTCTTGCTTCGCTGTCATTGCTCGAGCCAGTAGCTCCTTCGCCACGGGCGGCCCATTTCGGAAAAGCAGACGACCATATGGCGACACTGACGGATGACTGTGCCGCATTTCCCAGAGGTACACACTGATTTGATCTCGAATAGGCATAGCCAAGAATTCATTCTCAGCTTCATGTTCGGGCAGCGAGGCAAGACGATTGTGTTTTTTGCACTCCCATTCCGGACAACAAGCGGAGATGAGTACACAAGCTACCAATAATCCAGCTTTTATTTGCAATCGCATCCGAGCCCATCCTTTTTTAGGTCCTGCCTAATTTTATCTTCAGTGGCCCTTGCCGCCCTCTCAAAGGCATTGCCGCGATAGCCATTCTTGATCAATTGATTGAGATAGCCGGAATAGAAAGAACCCACTCCTGCAGACCTGAATTGCATGGTGTGCGCAATCTCGTGACCGAGAAGAACGATGCCCGTTGCTCCCGTTGGATCGGCCCCGTTGGGCACATCCTCACGCACATGAATATCGTAGCGGTAGGTTTGACCATAGGTAGTTGAGCCGCGATCAAACCAGTCAGCGATAACTGTCCCATTCCAAATGGCGCCCCCGACATTGAATTTTGAGAAAGAAAAACCGTCATCGATATCGATTCGACTCAACGCATCTGTGGGGAAGTAGTTAGCCAAAAAATTAAATTCGCATTGCGTCAATGGGCGCAGACCCGAAGGATCAACGGAGCTAACCGGATTCCCCCCGACATAAGCATAGGTACTAAGCCCTCCTCGCAAACCGATTGGATCACTCTCAATGTAGCGCCCTGTGCTGGAGTCATAGTCCCGAAAATAGTTGTAGATCAGCCCACTGACGTTGTCGAACCGCTGCCCCGGAAACCGCATGTCGAACACGAACTTCGTACCATCGAGATCCGGGTCTTCATTCGGCGGCGTGTTGCCGAACACCTCGCTCTTGATGCTCCAGGTCCACACCGCCTTGTTGCGGTTCGGGTCGACCACGATTCGCGGCGTGCCCAGGTGGTCGGGCTCGATGTAATACAGCTTCTGCGTCGTGCCTGAACCTTGGATCACGCCGACCGGCAGGTCGTCCATCCACACGACTTGCTGCAGCGCGGTGCCCGAGTTGTCGTACTCGCCCAACCAGCTGCCATCCTCGGCATACAGCGCATGCCGGATGCTGGTGTCGTTGTAACGCCGCGCCTGCTGTCCCAAGCCGTTGTAGGCGTAGCTCATCTTCACCGCGCCGTCGACCTTGAATTGGGCCAGGCGACCCAGGTCGTTGTAGACGTATTGCTTGGCGGTGCCGCCGACGCTGGTGGTGTTGCCGGCCGCGTCGTAGGTGCGGGCGATGCCGGCGACGCTTTGCAGGCGATGGCTGGTGCTCGGGAACGTATAGCTCTGCGCCGCGCTGGCACCGCTCTGGAAGCTGGTGCGGTTGCCGGTAGCGTCGTAACCGTAGGTTTCCAGCGGCGTCGCGCTGGGACCGTCCTGGGTCTGGGTCAGACGGTTCAGCCGGTCGTGCTGGTAGCGCGCCAGGATGGTCGACTGGTTCTCCGTGCTGAAGCGGCTGACGTTGCCGACCTCGTCGCGGGTCAGATGCAGCGACAGGCCGTCGGGCGCTGAGCCCACCAGACGGGAGACGTCGTAGTTACGGTCGACGTTACGCGTCATCGGTTGGTTGTTGCCGTACGCCCAGCCCGCTGGCGGGCCGTAGGCCGCATAGCCGACGGCGGTCAACAGGATCTCGCGGGTCGAGCCGGGGCGGGTCACGCCGATCTGGGTAATCCGGCCGTGGTTGCCGCGCACGTAGTCCGCCACGCTGCCATCGGGATAGGTCACCGACTTCAGCGCGCCCGCCGCCGTGTAGTCGTAGCGCAGCGTCAGCACCGGGCCGGTGGTGACCACGATCTTGCGGACCATGCGGCCGAAGCGGTCGTAGCAATAGCGCAAGGCGCCACCGGTGCCGACGGACTGGCTCAGCCGTCCCTTGGAGAAGGTTTCCCCGGTCGGGCAGCCGGACGCGACCGTGTCGTAGGTGTAGGTCGTGCCCAGCACGGCGGTGGGGTAAGCCCGCTGGGTGAGGCGGCCCAATGCGTCGTAGCTGTACGTGGTGGCGATGCCGCGCGCATCGGTCCGCGTCTTGGTCTGGCCTGCTGCATCGTAGGTATAGCCGGTCACACCGGTGTCGGGACTGGTCAGCTGAGTCACCTCGCCGAACCCGTTGCGCGCGTAGACCGTGGACAGCCCCTTCGGATCGATCACCTTGGTCACTTGATCGAGCGCGTCGTACTCGATCCTGGTTTCCGCGTTGATCCGGCCGGTGCCGACGTCCTGCAAGGTTTTGACCAATCGTCCGAGCGGGTCGTAGTCCTGGTCGGTCACGCGGCCGAGCGCGTCGGTGGTCGTGTCCGGATGGCCCTCGGCATCGTAGGTGTAGCCGGTCGCGTGGTTCAGGCCGTCCTTGTAGGTCTGTACCTGGCCCAGGACGTTGAAGACGCGCGACAGCGTCGCCTGCACGGTGCCGGCGCTGTTCTTGGTGTCTTCGACCTTGCGGTTACCGGCGAGATCCAACGTGTACTGGACCGTCGCGCCGGAGCGGTCGGTCACGCCGGTCAGGCGCTGCGCGTTGTCGTAGGCGAAGGTGGTGAAGTTCCCGTCCGGAAGCGTGACCTGCTTGGTCAGGCCGGTGGGGAAATACTCGATCTTGGTGACCAAGTCGTCCGTCTCGACCGCGTTGTCGGTACCGCGCACCTTGGTGGCCGTCAGCCAGCTGCGGGGGTTGTACTCGGAGTCGGTGACCACGCCGTTGGGATCGACCACCGACAACACCCGGCCCTGAGGGTCGTAGCCGGAGATTTCGGTGACCAGGCCCGCCGCATCGATAGTCTTGCGCAGGTCGCCCTTGCGGAAGGTGCACAGCGTCGGCGTGGTCGCACAGGTGCTGTCGTCGCTGCCGTAGTACTCGAAGCGAGTGATGTCGTTCACGTCCATGCGCGGGCCATCCACCGACTTCAGCAGGCCCAGGATCGGGCAGGTGCTGTTGGCGGCGGCGACATCGGCGGCTTCGCAGTAGGCGTAGGTGGTGGTGCGAGTCACATTGGCGGCAGTGTCGCGCACGGCTACGGTGACCGGCTGGAGCCGGGTGTTGCGGGTGATCCGGGTCTCCTGGTTGCCGATGGTCGAGCGGATCAGGCGGTTGCTGGCGACATCGGTCGTCGCGGTGCTGACCCGCTGTTCGGGCTTGCCGACGGCCTCGGTGGTCGTGACGGTGCGCGCGAGCGCGCCGGTGACGGCGTCGTTGGCTTCGGCGTAGGCATATCCGGTCTGGATGCCTCGGCGATCGGTACCCAAACTGGCGCGACCGCGGAAATCCGTCGATTCGGTATTGTAGGTTTGGCTTACCGCACCACGACCATCCACCACATCGCTGACTCGTCGCGGCAACGCGCCGCTGCCGGTAGTGAGTCCGTAGGTCGTCTGTTGTCCAAGCGCGTCAGTCACGACAGCGCCCCCTTGCGAGCGGTAGCTCAGGGCGACGCCGTCGGCGCCGCCGTCGTGCTGGCTGGAGATCACCCGGCCATTGGCGTCGTAGGCGAAGGTGCTGTAGCGCTTGTTGTCCTCATGCGTTACCCCAGTCAGATGACGTGGGAAGCGGCTGTCTTCATAGTGGTACTTGTGCTGGCCGCCACCGGGAAACGTTACGGTTTCGACTTGGCGCCCTGATGTATACGTATAGCTGGCCAGGGTCGCTCCCCCCGACGTGATCGACGAGATAAGCGCATCACCGGAATTGCCGGCATAGTTGAACTTCACCGACCGGCCGGTCGAATGCGTCACCGAGTCCAGGCGGTCGTATGCGCCATAGGCATAGGTCAGCTTGGTCCCGTCCTCGGCCTGCCGCTCCACCAGGCGGCCTTGGCTGTCGAACACCAGGACCTCGCCTGGGCGATGCAGCAGCCACTGCGAACCCGAGGCGACGATCCGGTCGCCGCTGCTGTCGGCGGCAATGAAGGCGCTGCCGACCTTGGCGAAGCGCACCTGATAGCCATTGCCGCCGCTCAACCCGAGCGTGTCGGCCGAGAGGCTCAGCCGCAGGTCCAGCGAATGGGTCCAGCCCGGACCGAAACCGCCCGAACGCATGGCGATGCCGGAATGGTAGCTGCGGGTGAAGGCGATCCAGCCGAGATCGAAGTCGGTCTGGGTCTCGCTCTTCTCGCCGGTCTTGACGTTGCACGGGTTGCCGACCAGTCCGCGGAAGGCAGCGAACGCGGGCATCCCTTCCGTTTCGCAGCTCTTGATCTTGTCGGTGCTGATCGTCGCGACGAAGTCCTCGTTCACGCAGGCGCCGCGCTGGTTGCTCCAGTTCATGTGGGGCACCGGGCACTGCGTCCGCCGCGTGCGGGACAGCTCCATCGTATCCGTCATGTCCTTCACGCACGGATGGGTGTCGGTGTTGTCGCCGCTGAAGTACACGATGTCGAACGTGCGGTTCTCCAGCATTCCCGCGAACTGCGGATCGGGCGGCGTCCAGGCGGTGGACGCAGTGGCCTTCGCGGTGGCCGGGCACGCGGGGGCAAGCTCGTTGTAGAAGGCTTCCAATTCGGCGACCGCGAGCGCCTCCGTGGGGTGCTTCACGCCGGAGCCGACGGTGGCGTCGTAGCCCCACTCCGGATCCAAGGGCTCTTTCAGGCCCATCCAGTAGGTGATCGTGCCCTTGCCGTCGGCGCGCAGCAGGTTGTCTTTGACGACGGTGACGAACGTATACGGGTTGGGGCCTGGCCCACTGTAGGGCAGCGCCTTGATCGCGTCGGCGGCCTGCTGATAGGTGTTATGAGATTGGGCTTGACCGGTGGGAACGATGATCTTCCACGCGATCTGGCTTTCCTGCGCGACGGCGACCGGAACGAAAATCGCTGCGAGCCAGACCAAGGCGATCAGCGAAAACCAAGACTTGGCGCAGCGGCCGAATTTGCGCTGCGCGAAACGCGTCCCTGTGAGCATGTTCGAACCCGAGAGCTAAGGGCTGCGGCGCCGACGGTTGTGGCCTGAGCGCCGGGGCTATCGTCGTTGACCGCCCGCCGACATTTTCGTTATCGGTGCCGCAGAGATTCAAGTTCGAAAAAACCATGTTTTTTTGCTCACTTCCCGTGCATTTCCGCGCGGCGATCGCAAAGGAAAACGGACGCTTCGCAGCGTCCGCTTTCTATCCATCCGACATCGGCGCATCGTTCATGCGGTCCACCGACGGCCAACGCGACGCATCTCCTACAACGACAACCGCTCGCGCAACTCCCGCGACTGCCGCCGCGACACCTCGACCCGGCTGCCGTCCTTGAGTTCGAGTTCGTAGCCGTCGCCCACCGCCAGCTCCACCGACTTCACGCAGCGCAGGTTGACCAAAGTGTTGCGGTTGGCGCGGAAGAACAGCGATGGGTCCAGGCGCGCTTCCAGCGCGCTGAGGCTGCGCGCCAGCAGCGCGCATTCGTTGCGGAACCAGACTCGCGCGTAGTTGCCGTCGACGACGATGCGGTGGACTTCGCGCAGGGCCACGAACCAGCAGCGCTCGCCGTCGCGCAGGAACACCTGGTCGTCGGCGCCGAGCGGGCCGCGCGGTTCGCTCGGCGCGGCCTCGAAGGGCAGGCGTTGGCGCGCGCGCTGCAAAGCGGCGGCCAGCCGCGCGGGTTCGACCGGCTTGACCAGATAGTCCAGTGCGTTGGCTTCGAAGGCCTGCACCGCGTATTGGTCGTAGGCGGTGGTGAACACCACCAGCGGCGCGCTGTCGAGCCCGGCGATGACGTCGAAGCCGCTGCCCGAGGGCATCTGGATGTCGAGCAGGACCAAGTCCGGGTGCAAGCGCGCGATCGCCTCCTGCGCCTGCGGCACGTCCTCGGCCTCGCCGAGCACGTCGACCTGCGGCGATTGCGCCAGCAAGGTGCGCAGTTCCTGCCGCGCCAGGCGGGTGTCGTCGACGATCAGCACGCTCAAGGGGCGCAGGTTCATTGCGAAATCTCCAGTTGCGCCGTCACCCGCGCGCCGTGCTGGCGCAGTTCGAACGCGCCCGGCGGCGAGGCGTGGGCCAGGCGCGTGCGCAGGTAGGCCAGGCCGACGCCGCGGCGCACCGACTCGGGCTCGATCCGGCCGGGGTTGCCGACCTCGATGCGCAGCCGCCCGCCGTCGCCGCGCACACGCAGGCTCAGTTCGCCGCCGCCCGGGGTGCGGGCGATGCCGTGCTTGATCGCGTTTTCCACCAGCAGTTGCAGCGCCATCGGCGGCAAGCGCAAGTCGAGCGCGGCCGGGTCGATCTCGCGCGCCACCCGCAACCGGTCTTCGTAGTGCACCGATTCGACCGCAAGGTAATCGTCGACCACGGACAGTTCCTCGGCCACGCTGACGTGTTCACGCTGGCTGTGGTCGAGCGCGTGGCGCAGGGTCGAGGACAGCCGCGTGACCAGCTCGCGCGCGCGCTCGGTGTCTTCGTTGATCAGCGCGCGCAGGTTGTTGAGCGCGTTGAACACGAAGTGCGGGTTCAGGCGCGCGCGCAGCGCGTCCAGTTCGGAGGCGTTGCGCAACGATTCTGCGTTGAGCCGGGCGATCTCGCCCTCGCGGTAGCGGCGCATCGCCACCGTCCAGCTCCACAGCGCGGTCCACAGCGCCAGCGCCATCGCCGTCTGCGCCCAGTACATCAGCAGCATCGGCCAGGCGAAGCCGGCGAGGTTGTCCGGCCCGAGGTAGATCCAGCGGCCCTTGGCCGCGATCCACAGCGGCGGCACCAGCAGCAACTGCGACAGCGCCGCGCCGATCAGCACGCAGGCGAACAGGCGCGCGGCCAGCCGCAGCGGCCCCAGTTCGAACCAGTGGCGGCGATGGGCGATGCGGCGCATCAGTTGCCCGGCGACCCACAACTCCGCCGCCAGCGCGACCGCGATCGCCACCGCGCCGGACGTGACCCGGCCGAACGCCGCCGACATGCTCAGATTGAAGGCGCAGTAGCCCGCCCAGAACGCAGCGTCGATCAAGGCCGAACGGGTCGTGTCTCGCAACATGGATCGCTTCGGAATCGGTGTCGGAACGGATGGAGGAAAAGGCCGCCGCCGGGCCGCGGCGCGGCGGTCGCCTCGTGCGATCCGCCGCTCGCCGCGCGGGCGTTCAACCGGCGGGCTTGGGCTCGGCCAGGAAACCGCGCACCTGGTCCTGCAGCCACTGCGGATCGTCCCACATCAGGAAATGGTAACCGTCCTGGCTCATCTCGATGCGCACGCCGTCGAGCTTGGCGTAGTGCTGCCGGTACATCGCCAGGGTCGACTCGCGGGTGGCGCCGTAGCGGGCGCCGCCGACCCAGCCGGCCAGCACCAGGGTCGGCGCCTTGACCTTGTCCAGCTGCGGGCGCAGGTCGGTGGTCATCATCTCCACCAGCGCCTGCGCGGTGGTGGCGCGGTCGCTGGCCTCGCCCCAGCGGCGCAGCAGCGCGACCTTGTCGTCGCTCGCGGTCATGCCCTGCGCGGTGACGGCGATGCCGCGGTAGTAATGCGCCTGCGGCTGGTTCAGCACGATCGCGCGCATGCCCTCGGCCATCGGCCGGATCGTTTCCGCGGTCAGGGTCGGGCCGTACAGCGAGCCTAGGAAGCCCAGGGTGTCGACGATGACCAGCCTGTCGATCGCCTGCGGCCTGGCGATGCCCATCTTCAGCGCGAGGAAGCCGCCGAGGCTGTGGCCGATCACCACCGGGCGCACCAGCTTGCGCTGCTCGATGTACGCCAGCAGCTCGTCGCGCATGGCGTCGTTGTAGGCCGCGGTCTCGATCGGCGGCGCGCCGGCCAGGCCGGGGAGCTGGACGATGTGGCACTGCACCCGGTCGGCCTGCAGCGCGGCGCAGGTCTCGCGCCAGGTGTCGGCGCCGGAATTGAGGCCGGGGATCATCAGCACCGGCCGGCCCTGGCCGACGACTTCGATGCTCAGGTCCTGGAAACGCTGCGTGTCGGCCTGCGCGGCGCCGGCGGCGAACAGCGCGGCTACGGCGAAGACGATACGGCGCAGGGCATCGGCGCGGCGGAATGGCGGCATGACGGATTCCTCGGGGTGGCGGAATGGCGCCACCTTGCCGGGCCGTCGCACACGCATGGTGAGATCCGTGAGCAGTGGCGGCTGGGCCGGGCGAGCGGCGGCGGGATCGGACGAGCGGCGCCCGCCGCGCTCAGCCCGCCTGCCGCAGCGACCAGAAAGGTATATCGCGCCGCAGTTCGAAGCCGTTGCGCAGGTACAGCTCGACCGCGCGCGGGTTCTCGTGGCTGACGTGCAGGAACGGGATGCGGCCGCGCGCATGGTTGTCGTTGGCCAGGAACGCCAGCAGCCGGCGCGCGTGGCCGCGGCCGAGGAAGTCCGGATGGGTGCAGATCGCGCTGAGCTCGGTGTAGCCGTCCATGCCCATGCGCTCGCCGGCCATCGCCGCCAGGCGCCCGCCCTCGTAGATCCCGACGTAGCGGCCCAACTCCATCGTGCGCGGCCGGAAGTAATGCGGATAGACCAGCGCGGTCAGCGCCAGCACGTCCTCGCGCCGGTCCGCGCCGAGTTCGACGATCGGCGCCGCGCCCGCCACGGCGGGCACCGGCGCGCGGCAGATCATCTGCGCCAGGTCGGCGACCGGGCGCAACTCCCAGCCCGCGCCGAGCGCCGGCGCGCGGCCGAGCGCCAGCGCGGTGTCGCCCGCCGGCACCAGCGCCCGCAACGCGGCGTCGTCGACCGTCGCGTCCGCGGCCATGCCCAGGAACGGCGCCACCTGCGCCGGATAGCGCGCCACCGCGCCGTCGCCCAGCGCCAACGCGCGGTGGCGGCTGCGCAGGGAGGCCCAGATCGGATTGTCGAGTACGTCTTCGCTCATGCCTGGCGCCTGAAGGGACTGCCTGCAGGGATGGCGCCGCGGCCGCGCCGAGTCAAGCCGCGGCGGCGTGCGACTTTGGTCCTGGCCCCGCCCGAGCGATATTCCATTCCATCGCGATAAAGAGATATTATCCCCGCAACCCCTCGCCACGGCCCCGCCCATGCTGCCGATCAGCTTCGAGTTCTACCCGCCCAAGACCGACGAGCAGCGCAGCCAGCTCGACAAGACCGCGGCGAAGCTGCGCGCGTTCGCGCCGAGCTATGTCTCGTGCACCTTCGGCGCCGGCGGCTCGACCCTGAGCTACACGCCCGAGACCATCCGCCGCCTGCGCCAGAAGCACGCGCTCGACGCCGCCCCGCACCTGTCCTGCGTCGGCGGCACCCGCGGCGAGATCCGCGAGCTGCTGGCGCTGTACCGCGAAATCGGCTGTCGCCGCCTGGTCACCCTGCGCGGCGACCTGCCCTCGGGCATGGCCAGCGCCGGCGACCTGCGCTACGCCAACGAACTGGTCGAATTCATCCGCGCCGAAACCGGCGACCATTTCCACATCGAAGTGGCGGCGTATCCGGAGACCCATCCGCAGGCGCGCGACGCGCTGTCGGACCTGGAGAACTTCAAGCGCAAGGTCCGCGCCGGCGCCGACGGCGCGATCACCCAGTATTTCTACAACCCCGACGCCTACTTCCGTTTCGTCGACGACGTGCGCGCCGCCGGCATCGACATCCCGATCGTGCCGGGCATCATGCCGATCGCCAATTTCAGCCAGCTGCGCCGGTTCTCCGACCTGTGCGGCGCGGAGATCCCGCGCTGGATCGCCCAGCGCATGCAGGCCTACGGCGACGACGCCGACAGCATCCGCGAGTTCGGCGCCGAGGTCGTGGCCCGGCTGTGCAGCCGGCTGATCGAAGGCGGCGCGCCGGGGTTGCACTTCTACACGCTCAACCTCGCCAAGCCGACCTTGTCGGTGCTCTCGCGCATCGCCTGAGCCTGTAGGAGGGACTTTAGTCCCGAAGCTCTTGTTCCAGATCGCCGCGATCCGAACGAAGCGCATCGGGGCTGAAGCCCCTCCCACCCATCGGCCGCGTTCACCCTGCTGAAGCGACCCGACGCAACTCACAAAAATGCGCCGCGCCGCACCGCGGCAATGGCGAACTGCACGCGCAGTTCTCAGCTTGCGCTTGCCTTGCGACAAGTTCGGTCTTGAGCCGCGCGACCGCGTGCGCGCCCACTGGCGTCAGGATGCATCGCCACGACGAGCGATGCCCTCGCGACCGCCACCGCCGGCCCGGCCACGGGCCCCGCGGCGCGCAGCGGTCCCCAATGGAGAGTGCGCACATGAGTGTCCGCAACAAGCTCTTGCCGTTGAATTTCGCCATCGCCCTTTCGCTCGGCGCCGCCGGCGCCGCGGTCGCGGCCGAACCCGCGCCGCTGTTCTCCGCGCCGGCCAGCACGCTGGCGCGCAGCGCCGACGCCGACATCACGTTCAAGGCGGTCAAGGCCGAGCGCGCCGCGGTGCGCGTCGACCTGGTCCGAGCCAACACCGCGCAGGTCACCGAGACCCAGGACCAGTTGCTGCTCAACCTCGCCCCCGGCGTCAGCCTGAAGGCGCACAAGCTGCAGGCGCAGCGCAAGGCCGACGGCATCGTGATCTGGCAGGGCATGGTCGGCGACCCGAAGGCCCAGCTCAAGCGCATCAACCGGTTCACCGGCGCCGAGCTGATCGACAATCCGGAAGAGTCGGCGATCCTGGTGCGCCAGGGCGATCAGATGTCCGGCACCGTGCGCAGCGGCGGCAAGCTTTATCGCATCGATCCGCTCAAGACCGGCGGCCACGCGATCAGCCTGATCGACGAATCGAAGATGCCCGAAGACCATCCGGCCGCCTACGCCGCGCTGCCGTACACGCCGGTCAAGCTCGATCCCAAGTTCGACGAGGCCAAGGCCGGCGAGAAAGCGCCGAGCGTGGTGCGGGTGATGGTGGTCTACACCCAGGCCGCCGCCAACGCGGTCGGCAACACCCTGACCAAGGCCAACCTGGCCATCACCGAGAGCAATCAGAGCTTCGCCAACAGCGCGGTCAACGTGCGCTTCGAACTGGCCGGCCAGTACACCAACAGCTACGTCAGCGCCGGCTTCGATACCGACCTGAGCCGCTTCGCCGGCACCAGCGACGGCTATCTCGACAGCTATCACGCCACCCGCAACAGCATCGCCGCCGACGTCAACGTGCTGATCATCACCGACCCGGCGTACTGCGGCCTGGGCTATCTCAACTCGAGCGCGTCCAACGCCTTCAGCGTGGTCGGCGCGAGCTGCATGACCGGTTACTACAGCTTCGCCCACGAGATCGGCCACAACTTCGGCGCGCACCACGATCCCAGCAACGGCAACAACACCATCTACCCCTATGGCCACGGCTACTGGGGCCCGGGCAACGCCTGGCGCACGATCATGGCCTACAGCTGCGGCAGCAACTGTCCGCGCTTGAACTATTGGTCGAACCCGAACATCACCTACAACGGGGCGCCGATGGGTACGGCGGCGAAGAGCAACAATGCGCGCGTGCTCAACGAGCGCGCGGCGACGGTGGCGGCTTTCCGCTGATCTCGCGCACCGCGCGGCGCCTGGGGGGCGTCGCGCGGTGTTTTCGGGTTGCGTGCGTTGGGGGCGCGTGGGGGCTGTGAAACTCTCGCTGGGATCCTGTTGCCGCGGCTTGCGCCGCTCCTGCAGGGCCTCCGCCAGGTTTCGTATCTCCCTGTAGGAGCGACGCAAGTCGCGACCAACCGCAGCGACGCAGCCCCGCCGCCACGTCCCGAAGCCCCGCAACCCCCAGACCGTCATTCCGGCGAAAGCC
>NZ_LXSD01000587.1:0-1849 GCF_017168095.1 Lysobacter enzymogenes
CCCCCAGCACCCCGCGCGCGGCGCCGCAACCAGGGCCTGGCCGAGACCGCCGCTGCGCACGTAGGGCGTGGTCAGGAACGCCGCCGTCAACGCCGCGCGCGCCAGCAGCGGCGCCAGCAGCAACGCCGCCCACGCCGGCGCCGGCAGGCTCGCCAGCGCGGCGAACTTCAGCAGCAACACCAGCATCACCGCGACCACGGCCAACGGGCCGCTGCGCGGATCTTTCATGATCTCCAGCGTGCGCTCGCGGCTGTGCCGCGCATCCGCGCGCATCCCGCCGACCCAGGCGTCGGCCATGTCGGCCAGCCCGTCCAGGTGCAGCGCGCCGGTCAGCGCGGTCCAGGCGATCAGCAGCAACGCCGCCGACAGCAGCGGCGGCCGGCTCTGCAAGGCCCAGGCCAGCGCGCACAGCAGCGCGCCGATCAACGCGCCGGCCAGCGGATACCAGGCCAATGCGCGGCGTTGCGCGACGGGGTCGGCGAACACCCGCGCCGGCACCGGAATCCGGGTCAGGAAACCGATCGCGGCCAGCGCGGCGCGCATCAGCCGTCGACCGGATCGGCCTGCGCGCGCGCCTGCGAGCCTTCGCGCGCGGCCTTCGGCGGCCAGCTCAGGCCGTGCAGCGAGGCGTGGGCGACGTCGATGTTGAGCAGGTCGGTGTAGCGCCGGCCCGCGCCGATGCAGCGCAGCAGGCGGATCGCGCCGCCGTGGGTGACCACCAGCACGCGGCGGCCGGGGTGGCGCTCGGCGATGTCGTTCATCGCCGCGGTCAGGCGCGCGGCGAAGTCGTCGAAACGCTCCGCGCCCGGCGGCGGATGCGCGACCGGATCGGCCCAGAACCGCGCCAGCGCCTCGCCTTCCTGCGCGGCGATGGCGTCGACCGGACGGCCTTGCCAGTCGCCGAAGTGGTATTCGCGCAAGCGCGGCTCCAGCGCCAACGGCAGGCCGCGCGCCTGCGCCAGTTCCTGCGCGAACGCGGCGCAACGCTGCAGCGGCGAGCTGACGATGGCGTCCCACTCGCGCCCCAGCACCGCATCGCGCATCTGCCGCCAGCCCAGTTCCAGCAGGCTGTCGTCGAGTTGGCCGCGATAGCTGCGGTGGCCGGTGTCGCCGTGGCGCAGCAGATCGAGATGGACGGGATCGAAACTCATCGCGGCGTCGTTCCTTGTACGCGGTCGGTGGCGAGCAGGCCCGATGATGCCCGCGCGGACGCCGCCAAGGGAATAGCCCGAAAGCCAGCCGCCATCGCTGCGGGCGTGCGCGCGTTCACGCGGTCGCGCCGGACACGCCGGCCTGGGCGAAGGTGGCCATGCCGTTGTGCAGATCGCAGGCCAGCCGCAGCAGCGGCACCGCGACCGCGGCGCCGCTGGCCTCGCCCAGGCGCAGGCCGAGGTCGAGCAGCGGCTGCGCGTGCAGCGCGTCGAGCACGGCCGCGTGGCCGCGCTCGTGCGAGCGGTGCGCGTACAGCAGCCATTCGCCGCAACCGGGATTGAGCCGCTGCGCGGCCAGCGCCGCGACGGTGCAGATGAAGCCGTCCACCAGCACCGGGATGCCGCTCTGGGCGCAGGCGACATACGCGCCGGTCAAGGCCGCGATTTCGAAGCCGCCGAGCCGGCGCAGACGCTCGTGATCGCTGCCGGCGACGGCGTGCAAGGCCAGCGCGCGTTCGATCACGGCGATTTTTCGGGCCACGCCGGCCGCGTCCAGGCCGGTGCCGGCGCCGGCCAGTTCGGCCGGCGCGCGTTGCAGCAAGGCGCAGGCCAGCGCCGCGGCGGCGGTGGTGTTGGCGATGCCCATCTCGCCGCCGACGAACAACTGCGCGCCGGCGTCGCGCGCGGCGCGCACGCTG
>NZ_LXSD01000588.1:0-2876 GCF_017168095.1 Lysobacter enzymogenes
GCAAGGCCGCGATGCGCCGGCGCGGATGGTGCGCGCGCAGCACCGCGTCGCCGTGGCGCAGGCGCGCGGTTTCGCGTTCGATGCGCAGGCGCCAGGCCTGTTCGAGCCGGCGCAGCGCGTCCTGCTGGCGGCCGCGCAGGGTCGCCAGCCGCGCCTGCGGGCGCAGCGCGTTCAGGCGCAGGCCGGCGCGGTCGGTGCGTTGCATGGCTTGATTCAGGCGCTGCCCGTGCAGGTTGCGCAGGCGCGCTTCGAGCACGTGCAGGCGGTGCAGCAGGTCTTCGCGCTGCGGCACCAGCAGTTCGGCGGCGACCGAGGGCGTCGGCGCGCGCACGTCGGCGGCGAAGTCGGCGAGGGTGAAGTCGGTCTCGTGGCCGATGGCCGAGACCACCGGCACCGCGGACGCGGCGATCGCGCGCGCCAGGCGTTCGTCGTTGAACGCCCACAGGTCTTCCAGCGAGCCGCCGCCGCGCGCCAGCACGATCACGTCATAGCGCTGCGCGGCCTGCGCGCGCTGCAGCATCGCCACGATCTTCTCGGCCGCGCCGTCGCCCTGCACCGGCACCGGCAGCACCTCGGCGTCGGCCAGCGGGAACCGCCGGCCGAGCACGCTGAGCACGTCGCGCACCGCCGCGCCGCTGGGCGAGGTGATCACCGCGATGCGTGCGGGAAAGCGCGGCAGCTCGCGTTTGCGCTCGCGGTCGAACAGGCCCTCGGCGGCGAGCCGCGCCTTGAGCTCTTCGAACGCGCGCCGCAGCGCGCCTTCGCCGGCCTCTTCCATGTGGTCGAGGACCAGCTGATAGTCGCCGCGCGCTTCGTACAAGGTCAGCCGGCCGCGCGCGAGCACGCGCAGGCCTTCGCGCGGGACGAACTTCAGCCAGGTGCTCTTGGGCTTGAACATCGCGCAACGGATCTGGGCGCGCGCGTCCTTGAGGGTCATGTACAGATGGCCGGACGACGGCCGCGACAGATTGCCCAGCTCGCCTTCGACCCAGATCAGCGGGAAGGTGTCCTCGAGCAGGTTGCGCGCCAGGGTGTTGAGCTGGCTCGGGGTGAGGACTTCGTCGGGGGAACTGGGGGGCATAAGAAAACGCAAACGAGGTAAGTCGCCCGAAGCGAAACAGTTGCAGCGATAGTAACCCGTCCGCCGCGGCGCTTCCGGGGAAGGGTTTGCCGAGTCGGATCGGAAGACATCGGGCCTGAAGGCCCTCCCACAAAGGCCCTCCCACCGGGAGGTTGGGACGCTCTTTCCAGACCGTCATCCCCGCGAAGGCGGGGATCCAGGGCTTCACCGCGACATGACTCTGACGTCTCTGGATCCCCGCCTTCGCGGGGATGACGGTCTGGAGGGAGGGCGTTGGCGGCGACGAGCGGGGAGGAGCGCAGGGGGCGGGGGCGCGCTGGAGCGAGCGGGCCGGCGGGAATGCGCAACCCGGCGCGAGACCGCCCGGGCTGGCGATTTCCCGCCCCAGCCACGCCGAAACCCAAGCCCGGCAAGCCTTTGTGCCCAAGCCTCCGCGTCAGCCGCGCTTCACCCCCGCCGCACGACCGCGCGCCGCGGCGGCGGTACAATGCGGCCCATGAATTCCGATGCCGTCCTGCCTTGCTCGCTCCCTGATTTCGGCCCGTTGCCGCGCCGCCCGACCCGCTCCGTCGTCGTCGGCGGCGTCCAGGTCGGCGGCGGCGCGCCGGTGGTGGTGCAGTCGATGACCAACACCGACACCGCCGATGTCGCCTCCACCACCAAGCAGGTCGCCGAGCTGTGGCGCGCCGGTTCGGAACTGGTGCGCGTCACCGTCAACACCGTCGAGGCCGCCGCGGCGGTGCCGCGCATCGTCGACAAGCTGGCGATGATGGGCATCGAGGTGCCGATCATCGGCGACTTCCACTACAACGGCCATCAGCTGCTCGCCGCCGAGCCGGCCTGCGCCGAAGCCCTGGGCAAGTACCGGATCAACCCGGGCAACGTCGGTTTCGGCAAGAAGAAGGACAGCCAGTTCGCGACCTTGATCGAGTTCGCGATCAAGTACGGCAAGCCGGTGCGCATCGGCGCCAACTGGGGCTCGCTCGACCAGGCCCTGGCCGCGCAGCTGATGGACGAGAACGCCAACCGCGCCGAGCCGTGGGACGCCGGCAAGGTGCTGCGCGAAGCGCTGATCCGCTCGGCCCTGGATTCGGCCGCGCGCGCGGTCGAGCTGGGTCTGCCGGCCGAGCGCATCGTGCTCAGCGCCAAGGTCAGCGGCGTGCAGGAGCTGATCGCGGTCTATCGCGAACTGGCCACGCGCGGCGATTACGCGCTGCACCTGGGCCTCACCGAGGCCGGCATCGGCAGCAAGGGCATCGTCGCTTCCAGCGCCGCGCTCGGCGTGCTGCTGCAGGAAGGCATCGGCGACACCATCCGCATCTCGCTGACGCCCGAACCGGGGCAGGCGCGCAGCAACGAGGTCGTGGTCGCCCAGGAACTGCTGCAGACCATGGGCCTGCGCGCGTTCACCCCGATGGTCACCGCCTGCCCGGGCTGCGGCCGCACCACCAGCACCTTCTTCCAGGAACTGGCGCAGACCGTGCAGGAGCACGTGCGCGCCAAGATGCCGGAGTGGAAGATCACCCATCCCGGCGCCGAGAACCTGACCCTGGCGGTGATGGGCTGCGTGGTCAACGGCCCCGGCGAATCGCGCCACGCCAACATCGGCATCTCGCTGCCGGGCACCGGCGAAGCGCCGTCAGCGCCGGTGTTCGAGGACGGCGAGAAGACCGTGACCCTGCGCGGCGAGAACATCGCGCGCGAGTTCGTCGAACTGATCGACGGCTACGTCGAGCGCCGCTACGGCGCGCGCTCCGGCGCGGCGGCGTGAGCGAGCGGCCGCGCGCCGACGAGC
>NZ_LXSD01000589.1:0-1069 GCF_017168095.1 Lysobacter enzymogenes
GAACGCTGCGCGCGCCGTCGCGCCCCCGCGTCCGCCCGCCGGCGCGGCCCGCCGCCGCTGCGGTCGCAGCGCGCCGTCACCGACCGTTGGGAGGCCTCTTGAGCGCAAGCAAATGGTTCGTCCGTCCGCAGCCGCGACCGTCCGCGGCGTTGCGCCTGATCTGCCTGCCGTATGCCGGCGGTTCCGCCGCGACCTACGTGCCCTGGGCCGCGCAGTTGCCGGCCGACGTCGAACTGGTCGCGGTGCAGCCGCCGGGACGCGCCTCGCGCATCGGCGAGCGGCCGCATGCGGAGATGAACGCGCTGGTCGCCGATCTCGCCGCGGCCTTCCATGAAGTGTCCGACAAGCCCTACGTCCTGTTCGGCCACAGCCTCGGCAGCCGGGTGGCGTTCGAGTTCACCCGCCAGTGCCCGGGCTTCGGCCTGCCGCAGCCGCGGCTGTTGATCGGCTCGGGCAGCCGCGCGCCGCATTTCCCGTCCGTGCGCGCGTCGGTCCACGACCTGGCGGAAGCGGCCTTCATCGACAAGCTGCGCGAGCTCAACGGCACCCCGGAAGAGGTGTTGAACAATCGCGAGCTGATCCAGTTCCTGATTCCGTTGCTGCGCGCCGACTTCAAGATCGCCGACGTCTACCGCGCGACGCCCGCGCCGCTGCCCTGCCCGCTGGTGGTGCTGGCCGGCACCGAGGATTGGGAGGTCACCCGCGAGGCGGTGGAAGGCTGGCGCGAATTGAGCGACCACGGCTGCGACATCCACTGGATTCCCGGCGGTCATTTCTTCGTCGAGCACAACCGCGCGCTGGTGCTGGAGAAGGTCAACGCGGCGGTCGCGCGGGTCGCGCAGGCCGTGCGCTTCGAGCGCGTGGTCGCCTGAGGCGCCGCGCGCGCGAGCGCACGCCGAGCGTCGCGCCGCGCGCAAGATTCGCGACGGTCGGAAACATTATCCGACGAAGAAGATCGCGAGCCGGCGCGGACAGGCCGCGATGCCGCAGGCGACGGTTGCGCTTGCCGCGACCGCATCGCGCGACGCGCCGCCGGCGCGGCGGCGCACCGGTTCGCCGAGCGCGGCGC
>NZ_LXSD01000590.1:0-6587 GCF_017168095.1 Lysobacter enzymogenes
CGCGGCCGCGGCCGCGCGCGTCGCCGCGGGCACGACCGGGCCGGCGGGCTTGCCGCCGCTCTGCTTCTGCCGCTTGGCCTCGGCCGCGGCCTGCACCGCCAGCCAGGTTTCGATGTCGTCCGGCGCCACGTCCATCAGGCGCAGCGCGCCGTCCATGACGTTGCGGAACACCGGGCCGGACACCGACCCGCCGTAGTAACCCTTCTTGGTCGGATCGGGCTCGCTGACCACCACCACCATCGAAAAGCGTGGCTTCTCCACCGGCACCACGCCGGCGAACAGCGACACGTACTTCTTGGAGTAGCCGCCGGTAGCGCTGAACTTGCGCGTGGTGCCGGTCTTGCCGGCGACGTGATAGCCCAGGATCGCCGCCTGCTTGGCGGTGCCGCCCGGCTCGGTCACGGTCTGCATCATGCGCATGATCTCGCCGGCCACGACCGGCTCGAGCACCTGCTTGCCCTCGTTGCGCTGGCCCTTGACGAAGGTCGGCGCGATCAGCTTGCCGCCGTTGGCCATCGCCGCGTACACCATCGCGATCTGCAACGGCGTGGCCGACAGGCCGTAGCCGTAGGACATGGTCGCCTTGGTCGTGCCGCTCCAGCGCTGCGGCGGCGCCAGCAGGCCCGACGACTCGCCCGGAAAACCGCTGCCGGGCTTGCTGCCGTAGCCGAAGTTGTGGACGAAGCCGTAGTAGTAATCGTTGGGCAGCGGCAGGGCGAGCTTGGCCGCGCCCACGTTCGAGCTCTTGGTGATGACGCCGGTGACGGTCAGCACGCCGTTGTTGTGCGTGTCGGTGATGCGGTAACGGCCGTTGGGCATCCAGCCCGGGGTGGTGTTGACCAGGGTCTGCGGCGTCACCGTGCCCTTGCTCAGCGCGGCGGCGACGGTGACCGGCTTCATCGTCGAACCCGGTTCCACCACGTCGGTGACGGCGCGGTTGCGGTGGGTGTCGCGGTTGGTGCCGCCCGGCAGGTTCGGGTTGTAGGTCGGCAGGTTGGCCATCGCCAGCACTTCGCCGGTTTCGATGTCCAGCACCACCGCCGAGGCGCTGGACGCGCCGGTGTCGTTGAGCGCGCGGCGCAGCTCGCGATAGGTCAGGTACTGGATGCGGCGGTCCAGGGTCAGGGTGATGTCCTTGCCCGGCTCGGCGCTGCGCACCAGATCGACGTTCTCCACGATGTTGCCGGCGCCGTCGCGGATCACCCGCTTGGTCCCCGGCTTGCCGCGCAGTTCGTGGTCGAACGCGAGCTCCAGGCCTTCCTGGCCGCGGTCGTCGATGTTGGTGTAGCCCAGCACGTGCGCCATCGCTTCGCCCTGCGGGTAGAAACGGCGGAACTCGCGCTGCGAGAACACGCCCGGCACCTTCAGCGCCAGGATCCGGCGCGCCTCGTCGGGATTGATCCGGCGCTTGAGGTACATGAACTCCTTGCCCGCGCGCTGCGCCAGCTTGCGCGCCAGCTCGTCCTGGGCCACGCCCAGCGCCTTGGCCAGCTCGGGCAGGCGCTCGGTGTTCTTGGCCAGTTCCTTCGGGTTCGCCCACACCGACTCGACCGGCGTGGACACCGCCAGCGGCTCGCCGTTGCGGTCGGTGATCATGCCGCGCGAGGTCGGGATCGGGATTTCGCGCAGCGAGCGCGCATCGCCCTGCTGGCGATAGAAATCGTTGCTGATGACCTGCAGGTCCAGCGCGCGGCCGACCAGCGCCACCGCGCACAGGCCGAGCGCGCCGCCGACCAGCATCAACCGGTTGCGCAGGTTGAACTGCAGGTTGCGGCCGCGCGGCTTGTTGTTGCGGCTGCGCTCCTCGCGCAGGCGGGCGAAGCCGTCGCCGAGGTTCTCGACCAGCCGGTCCAGACCGCCGCGGCCGCCGCGCTCGCCGAGCACGCGCTCCAGCGGGCCGCTGCGGCCGTGGTTGCCGTTGCGGTTCTTGCGCACGTTCATGGCCTGATCACCACGGTTTCGCCGCCCTCGGGGAACTTCATCCCGATGCGCTCGCGCGCCACCTGATCGATGCGGTTGCTCTCCGCCCAGGTCGCCTGCTCCAGCTGCAGCCGGCCGAATTCGATGTTGAGCTCGTCGCGCTGGCGCTGCAGCTTGTTGAGCTGCACGAACAGCTGGCGGTGCTCGTGGCGGGCGAACACCACCAGCAGCGCCGAAACGACGTTGGCCACGATCAGCAGCACCAGCAGCAGGCGCATCATGCCGACGCCTCCAGCTTCTGCGCCACGCGCAGCACCGCGCTGCGCGCGCGCGGGTTGCCGGCGAGCTCGTCCTCGTCGGCCTTCTGCGCGCCGTCGATGGCGAGCAGGGTCGCAGTGAACGCGACCTCGACCGGCAGCCGGCGGTTGCTCGGCGGCGCCTTGGAATGGCGGACGATGAACTGCTTGACGATGCGGTCTTCCAGCGAATGGAAGCTGATCACCGCCAGCCGGCCGCCCGGCTTGAGCCGCGCCAGCGCGGCGTCGAGCCCGGTTTCCAGGTCGGCCAGTTCGCGGTTGATGAAGATGCGGATGGCCTGGAAGCTGCGCGTGGCCGGGTGGATCTTCTGGTCGCCGCGCGGCACCGCCTGGGCGATCAGCTCGGCCAGCTCGGCGGTGCGCGCCAGCGGCTGCGCGGCGCGACGGGCCAGGATCGCGCGGGCGATGCGCCGGCTCTGGCGCTCTTCGCCGTAGGTCCACAGCACGTCGGCGATGTCCTTCTCGGCGGCGGTGTTGAGCCACTGCGCCGCGCTGACGCCGCTGTCGGGGTCCATGCGCATGTCCAGCGGGCCGTCCTTGCCGAAGCTGAAACCGCGCTCGGCCACGTCCAGCTGCGGCGAGGACACGCCCAGGTCGAACAGCACGCCGTCGAGGCCGGCGGCGGTGGCGTCCCACTGGGCGAGTTCGGCGAAGCTGCCGCGATAGATGGACACGCGCGGATCGGCGCCGAACTCGCGTTCGGCCACGGCGATCGCCTCGGGGTCCTTGTCCATCACCAGCAAGCGTCCTCCGGCCTGCAATTGCGAAAGCACGCCGCGGGCATGCCCGCCGCGGCCGAACGTACCGTCCAGATAGGCTCCGTTCCCGTGCACCCGCAGGCCGTCGAGCACCTGTCGGTACATCACGGGAAGGTGGCCGGACCGCGCGTGAATGCGTTCCATGCCACCGTCCGTCATAGCTGCAGGTCGAGCAGCTCGTCGCTCAGATCGTCGTCGCTGATGGTCTGACGGATCTGCGCGTGATGCGCCTGCTCGCTCCAAAGTTCGAACTTGTCGCCCATGCCCAGCAGCACCGCCTTCTTCTCGATGCCGACCGCGGCGCGGTGGCTGGGGGGCACGGTGATGCGGCCGTTGCCGTCGAGTTCGACGAACGCGGCGGCGCCGACCAGCTTGAGCTGCATCGTGCGGTTGACCGCCTTGGCCTTGGGCAGCTTGTTGACCTGCTCGCGCACGCGCTCCCAGATCGACAGCGGATAGAGATAGAGGGAGCCGGACTCGAACGGGTTGTAGGTGATGACCAGGCGGTTGTCGCATTCGCGCGCGACGAGCTCGCGGTAGGCGGTGGGCACCGCCAGCCGGCCCTTGTCGTCGATCGTGATGGCGGTTTCGCCCTGGAACATTGCGCACCTTGTGGGCTCCCGTCTCTACCGGACGGGTCGCCTCGTTCATTCGCCCCCTGCCGGGACGACTGGCCTCCGAAAACCACAAAAACCCTGGTTTTCCCTCGGATGCCCACATTAGCAGGGCGCAACGGGTTGTCAACAACTTTCCAGACTCAATTTCGCTAGGCACATCAATGGCTTGCGACGAACTTGAGAGTCTTATTCAAGACTTATCCACTAAGCGTTGTTTCGTCTCAGGTTTTGAGACTCATAGCGTCACAAAGTGACCCTTGCGCGAGCGGCGTCACATTTTCTTCACCAAGCTGAGTTTCGGTGGATTTGCGCGAATCGGCGCTAAGCATCGGAATGCAAAGGATGATTGCCGCTGGCTATCGGCCTGGACGCGCTGCGTCCAATTCGGCGGCGTAGGGTGCGCTCGACATTCATTTGACGTGCCGGGCCCTAGCGTGGCGGCGACTTGTCCCGGAGTTATCCACAATGCGTGTCCCGCCCCCGTTCCGCACCGCCCTGCCCCTGGCCCTGCTGCTCGCGGCGGCCGCCGCCGGGTGCGCGCGCCAGGACGCCGCCCCGCCGCCGCTGACCGCGGCGCGCGCCGACGCTGCCGTGCTCAAGCGCCTGCAGGCCGAGCAGACCCAGCAAGACCGCAACCTGCAGACCTTCGACGAGCTCGACTTCGTCCACTACAGCGGCCAGCAGTGGGACCATTTCCATCGCAGCCACGCCCCGAACATCCTGGTCCACTACCCCGACGGCAGCACCACGACCGGCCTGGAAGCGCACCTGGAGCGGCTCAAGCCGCAGTTCGCGTTCGCCCCCGACACCCGGATCAAGGTGCATCCGGTGAAAGTCGCGCAAGGCAACCTCACCGCGGTGACCGGAATCATGGAAGGCACCTTCACCCAGCCGATGCCGCTGCCCGACGGCACGACGCTGGCGCCGACCAACCAACCGTTCAAGCTCGACATGGCCACCTTCGGCCGCTGGGAAAACGGGGTGATGGTCGAGGAGTGGCTGTTCTGGGACAACCAAGCCTTCATGAAGCAGATCGGCGCGGCGAAGTAACGCGCGCCCTCACCCCAACCCCTCTCCCGCAAGCGGGAGAGGGGCTTCAAAGCAAAATCGGGCTTCATCCAAACACCCCCATCTAGCGAGCAGCCCCCTTTAGCAAAGGGGGCGCCCCGACAGGGGCGGGGTTTTGGAGATAAATGAGCCGGGGCCCAAAGTTTGCTCCGCAAACTTTGGGGGCTTTTTTGGCGAATCGCCAAAAAAGCCGCGAAGTGGGCCGATAAGCCGGGTTCTGTCGTGGACAGTCATTCCTCTAGGCGCAGCGTCGCCGCTACGCTCAAGCAACCTACCCGGAGGCGACGCGGGCCGCGTCATGACCTCCCTATTTGGTTTTGCTCCCGGTGGGGTTTGCCGTGCCGGTCCGTTGCCGGACTCGCGGTGCGCTCTTACCGCACCGTTTCACCCTTGCCACGCATTCCCGAAGGAACCGTTCGGCGGTCTGCTCTCTGTTGCACTTTCCGTCGGCTCGCGCCGCCCAGGCGTTACCTGGCACCGTGCCCTGTGGAGCCCGGACTTTCCTCGGCGCCGGATCTTGCGATCCGACGACGCGACTGCCTGGCCCACTTCGCGGCGCGCATTGTCGCACGGGCGCGCCGGCGCCGCAGCGCTAAAGTGAACGCTCCGCCGTGGCGCGAGACCGCGATGAACGACCCCATCGATCCCGAGGACCAGTACCCGCTGTATCCGCGCGGCATGCAGCGCCGGCACGGTCTGCTCGACGCGCACGACCTCGCCGATTACCTGCCCGGCTGGAGCGAGAACGAGCTGCGCGCCGGCTTCTGGCCCGGGCTCGAGGCCATCGGCGGCTCGGGCGAGTTCGTGCTGGAGCAGAACCTGGGCCTGGACGGCGGCGAAACCGTACTGCGCGTGCATGGCCTGCCGCTGCTGCACAGCGAAGACATCTGGAACTTCCAGGTGCTGGGCCCGCCGGAACTGCTGCGGCCGCTGGCCGACGCGATGCGCGCGCTGAGCAAACCCTGAGCGGCTTACTCGCCGCCGCCGTACAAGGCCTTGCGCGGCGCCCCGCTGAGTTCGGCGGCGAGCTTGGCCGCGGTCGACGGCGGCAGGTGTTCGCTGAGCTTGGCGTACAGGCGCTTGCCCTCGATCACCTTGGCGTCGGCGTCGTCGCCGGCGCCCTCCACGATCAGCACGAATTCGCCCTTGCGCTGGTTGGGATCGGCCTTGACCTGCGCGGCCAGCGCGTCGAGCGGGCCGTCGAGCACGGTCTCGAACAACTTGGTCAGCTCGCGCGCCAGCACCGCGCCGCGCGCGCCGCCGAACGCGGCGGCCATGTCGTCGAGGGTTTCCTCGATCCGGTGCGCCGATTCGTAGAACAGCAATGTGCGCGGCTCGGCCGCGAGCCGCGCCAGGCGCTCGCGGCGGGCGCTGGCCTTGGCCGGCAGGAAGCCTTCGAAGGCGAAGCGGTCGGACGCCACGCCGGCCACGCTGAGCGCGGCGATCGCCGCACACGCGCCGGGCACCGGCGAGACCTTGATCCCGGCCGCGCGCGCGGCGCGGACCAGGCGATAGCCCGGATCGCTGACCAACGGCGTGCCCGCATCCGACACCAAGGCCAGCGAATCGCCGGCCTGCAAGCGCGCCACCAACTGCGCCGCCTGCTGCTCCTCGTTGTGCTGGTGCAGCGCCAGCAGCGGCCGCTCCAGGCCGAAGTGGGACAGCAGCTGGCGGGTGTGGCGGGTGTCTTCGGCGCAGATCGCCGCGACCGTGCGCAGGGTCTCCAGCGCGCGCGGCGTGAGGTCGCCGAGGTTGCCGATCGGGGTGGCGACGATGTGCAAGGTGCCGGGGGTTTGCATCGGGAGCGGGATCTCGGGAAGCGAGGCCGGCCGCGGCAGCGGACGGCGGGGAGCGGGCCGGAACGAGGCCCGGCTGGGGCCGCAGCGCGCCCCGGACGGGCCCGGCCG
>NZ_LXSD01000591.1:0-13089 GCF_017168095.1 Lysobacter enzymogenes
ACGAGCGCGCGCCCGCCGACGAAGACCGCGCCGCGCGCCGCCGCGGCGCCGGCGACAGCGCGTTCGAACAGCAGGCGCGGTTCGGCCTGGCGCTGTTGCGCCGCCACGGCTGGAGCCTGCTGCTGGCCTTCGCCGGCCTGCTGCTGCCGCTGTGGGCCTTCGCCGAACTGGCCGAGGACATCCACCGCCAGGAAGCGCTGGTGTTCGACGTGCCGGTGCTGCAGTACGCGCATGGGCTGTCGCGCGCGAGCCTGGATTTCCTGTTCGGCCTGATCTCCAAGCTCGGCTATCAATGGGGCGTGGTGCCGTTCGACATCGCCCTGGTGCTCGCGCTGACCGTGCTGCGGCGTTTCCGCGAGGCCAGCTTCGCCGCGCTCGCGCTCGGCGGTTCGGGCCTGCTCAACATCGCCGCCAAGCAGTTCTTCGCGCGCGAGCGGCCGTCGCTGTGGGAATCGATCGCGCCGGAGCACAACTACAGTTTTCCCAGCGGCCATGCGATGGGGTCGATGACCTTGGCCGCGGTGCTGATCCTGCTGTGCTGGCCGACGCGCTGGCGCTGGGCGGCGATCGTCTCGATGGTGCCGTTCACGCTTATGGTCGGCTTCTCGCGCCTGTACCTGGGCGTGCATTACCCCTCCGACATCCTCGCCGGCTGGGCGGTGGCGACCGCCTGGGTGGTGGCGGTGTACCTGCTGGCGTATCGCGGCGGCGTGCGCAAGCCGTGGCAGAAAATCGGCTAGCACGCGCGTTCGTTTTTCCCTGCACAAGAATTTGTCAAGGCCCATCGGGCAGGGTGTTGCGCGTTTCGGCCGCGACACATCACGACATCCGGCACATATCGCAAAGTCCGGGTAGGGTGGTTACTATCGGGGTGCGTTGTGACTTCTAGGGGGGAAGTGCAGGCGCAATCGAAATGCCGGCGGGGTGCGGTCCGGCGCATAACTTACTATTTCGTCCTCTTCCCCTTCACGGATGCGCACGGTCGGCCGCTGCGGCGGCGCGCTTTGCGCTTGGCGTTTCGTCGACAAGTGGGGAAAGGGGAATGCGCAAGGTAATGAGGAAAACGTCCATCGCCGCGGCAATCGCCGCGGTCGCTGCCGTCGCGGGGGCGATGACGATGTCCGGCGGCGGCGCGAGCCCGTCCGTGGCCACCGGCGCAGCGCCGCCGCCGTCGCTGGCGAGCGAGGCCTCGCTGGACAAGCGCCAGCGCTACATCGTGGTCTACAACGAAGCGCCGCTGAGCGCCTACAAGGGCGAGCTGCGCGGCCTGCCGGCGCCCAAGCGCCTGGCCGCCGGCCTGACCGGCGCCGGCCGGCTCGACGTGCACAGCGCCGCCGCGCGCGGCTACGTGCAGCATCTGGGCGAAGTCCAGGCCGATCACGAACAAAGCATCCGCGGCCTGATCGGCCGCAGCCCGCGCGTGGATTTCCGCATGCGCCACGCGCTCAACGGCATGGTCGCCGAACTGAGCCAGAGCGAAGCCGACCGCATCGCCCAGCTCGCCGAAGTGCGTTTCGTCGAGCCGTACATGGAATACAAGCAGGCCACCGACATCGGCCCGACCCTGATCGGCGCGCCGGCGTTGTGGAACGCCGCCCCGACCGGGTTCCGCGGCGAGGGCATGGTGGTCGGCATCATCGATTCGGGCATCAATTTCGGCAGCCCGGCGTTCGCCGCGGTCGATGACACCGGCTACCACCACGTCAACCCGCTCGGCGCCGGCACCTACCTGGGCACCTGCGCGCCCGGCGGCGTCGACGAAGGCCGCTGCAACGACAAGCTGATCGGCGGCTACGATTTCGTCTGCAACGCGCCGGGCAACCAGTGCGGCGTGGCCGACATCCGCGAGGAGCCCGGCTTCGGCGACACCAACAGCCACGGCAGCCACGTCGCCTCGACCACCGCCGGCAACGCCTGGACCGCGACCTACCGCGGCCACAGCCTGCGCATTTCCGGCGTCGCCCCGCGCGCCAACATCATCGCCTACGACGCCTGCTACACCGAGATTTCCACCGGCCGCGGCCTGTGCCCGAACGTGTCGACGGTGCGCTCGATCGACCAGGCCATCGCCGACGGCGTGGTCGACGTCATCAACTACTCCATCGGCGGCGGCTCCAACCCGTGGACGGAAGCGACCTCGCTGTCGTTCCTCAACGCCACCGACGCCGGCATCTACGTCGCCGCGGCCGCGGGCAACGACGGCCCGGCGTCGTACACCACCGACCACCTCGAGCCGTGGGTCGCCACCACCGCCGCCTCGCAGCACGGCCGCGGCACCTTCGCCTGGGTGCTGTCGATATCCGGCCCGGGCGCCGTGCCCGGCGACCTGCAGGCCATCGAGCTGACCGAAGGCAGCGGCGGCACGCCGTTCACCACCGCGGTTCCGAACAACACCCCGGTCAAGATCAGCGCCGGCATCGACACCGCCAACGACGGTTGCGCCGCGTTCCCGGCCAACACCTTCCAGGGCGCGGTCGCCGTGGTCCGCCGCGGCACCTGCAACTTCACCGACAAGGTCGCCAACGCCGCGGCCGCCGGTGCGGTCGCGGTGGTCATCGCCAACAACCAGGTCACCGGCCTGTCGCCGTCGGTGCCCGGCGCGACGATTCCGGCCTTCGTCGCCAGCCAGGCCGACAGCAACGCGCTGCGCAACTTCGCCAACGCCAACGGCAACACCAGCACCGGCGGCATCCTGTATCCGTCGGTGGTCACCAGCAACACCGTCGACCAGCTCGCCGACTTCAGCTCGCGCGGCCCGGCCGACACCTTCGACATCATCAAGCCGGAAATCACCGCGCCGGGCGTGGACATCCTCGCCGTCACCGCCGGCACCACCATTTCCGGGTTCGAGCAGCAGGTCGGCTTGCTCAGCGGCACTTCGATGGCTTCGCCGCACCATGCCGGCGCGGCCGCGCTGGTGCGCCAGGCGCGTCCGGGCTGGAGCGTGGCCGAGGTCAAGTCGGCGCTGATGATGACCGCCAAGCAGGAAGTGCTGAAGGAAGACGGCGTCACCCAGGCCGACGCGCACGCGATGGGTTCGGGCCGCATCCAGGTCGACCAGGCGATCCGCGCCGGCCTGGTGCTCAACGAGACCACCGCCAACTACCGCGCGGCCAATCCGGCCAGCGGCGGCGACGTGTCGGCGTTGAACCTGGCCAGCATGGCCAAGTACAACTGCGCCACCTCGTGCTCGTTCACCCGCACCTTCCGCAATGTGCTGCCGACCCGCCAGACCTGGACCGGCAAGGTGCAGGGCCTGAGCGCGCTGGTGTCGCCGTCGCTGTTCACGCTGAACCCGGGCGAGACCAAGACGGTCAAGATCACGGTCAGCACGAACTCGCAGGCGTCCAACGGCAACTTCAGCTTCGGCAAGCTGGTGCTGACGCCGTCCGGCGGCGACACCTCGCAGCCGCTGTTGCGCCTGCCGATCGCCGTGGCGGTGCAGCCGCCGCGCCTGACCGCCACCGAGTCGAGCGCGCTGACCCTGCCGCAAGGCGGCAGCGGCAGCGTGAACCTGCGCCTGGGCAACATCGGCGGTTCCAACCTGGATTGGCAGATCGACAACACCGGCAGCGGCGGTCGCACGCTGGTGGCGCAGTTGCCGAACAACGCCAACGGCCGCCGTTCGACCCGCTTCACCGACGCGGCCTCGGTCGGCGCGCGCGCGCAGCTGTCGGCGGACGACTTCACCCTGACCGACGCCACCGCGATCAGCCGCATCGTCGCCGACGGCTTCGTCAACGGCGGCAACCTGACCAGCTCGACCAACATCAACTGGTCGATCTTCCGCGACGTCGGCGGCAATCCCGAAGGCAATCCGGAATCGACGCCGCAACTGGCGCTGTGGAGCTACACCTCCACCTACAACGGCACCGGCGTGTCGACCTCGGGCTTCGCCACCATCAACCTCAACCTGGCCGCCGCCGGCCAGAACGTGAACCTGGCGCCGGGCCGCTACTGGCTGGTGGTGTCGGTGCGCGCTCCGCTGGCGACCAGTTGGTTCTGGTTCAACGCCACCAGCGGCGACAACGTCTACCGCGGCGCGATCATCAACCCCGACGGCAGCGGCGCGTGGTCGGCGACCGCCGGCGCGCCCGGCCTGGCCTACCAGCTGAGCGGCAGCAACAGCTGCGGCGCCACCTGGATCGGCGCGCCGTCGCGCGCGTTCGGCCGCATCGCGGTCGGCGCCAACGTCGACACCACGGTGCAGATCAGCGCCGCCGGCCTCGCCCCGGGCAGCTACTCGGGCTATGTCTGCGTGGCCAGCAACGATCCGCTGCGTCCGAAGGCGGCGCTGCGCGTCGCGCTGACGGTGCAGGCCGCGCCTTGACGGCGCTGCGCGCCGGGCCCTGCGCGGGCCCGGCGCGCAGGGTCCCGCCGAATCCGGCCGACTCCGGCCGACTCCGGCCGGGCCGCACGCGGCCCGCGCCGACGCTACTTTCGCCGCCGCGCGGGTTCACGGCCGCGCGGCGCGCATCACACTCTTCTGGGGGACAGCTTGAACATTTCGCACAAGACCATTCTCGCCGCCGCGTTGTCGCTGGCCTGCGCCCAGGCCTGGGCGGGCGAACCTTGCGTGCTCGACGACGGCTTCGGCGGCACCACCACCGGCGGCGCCACCGCCAACGGCGGCAGCGCCATCGCCTGCGGCCAGGGCGCCACCGCCGACGGCGATTTCGCCGTCGCCCAGGGCGCCGGCGCTACCGCCAGCGCCACCGGCGCGACCGCGGTCGGCGCGGCGAGCACCGCCTCGGGCGACCAGAGCACCGCGCTCGGCACCGGCGCGACCGCCTCGGCCGCCAACAGCAGCGCGATCGGCGACAGCGCCAGCGCCTCGGGCGAGTTCTCCACCGCCACCGGGTCGTCGAGCATCGCCGACGGCCAGTTCGCCACCGCCAACGGCGCCGGCAGCTCGGCCAGTGCCGACAACGCCACCGCGATCGGCGCCAACAGTTCGGCCAGCGCGGCCAATTCGGTCGCGCTCGGCGCCGGTTCGATCGCCGACCGCGCCAACACCGTGTCCTTCGGCAGCGCCGGCGCCGAGCGCCAGCTGATCAACGTCGCCGCCGGCGCCGCCGACACCGACGCGGTCAACGTGCTGCAGCTCAATACCCTGGCCGGCGCGCTCGGCGGCGGCGCCAGCTTCGCCGGCGGTACGTTCACCGCGCCGACCTATTCGATCCAGGGCGGCAGCTATCGCGACGTCGGCGCCGCCTTCGCCGCGGTCGACGGGCGCCTGACCGATCTGTACGGCCTGGTCGGCACCAACGCCTCCAACTCGGTGGTCTACGACAGCCCGACCCGCGATGCGGTCACCCTGCAGGGCGGCAACGGCACCCGCGTCAGCAACGTCGCCGCCGGCACCGCGCCGACCGACGCGGCCAACGTCGGCCAGGTCCAGGCCGGCGACGCGTCGACCCTGCGCAGCGCCAACGCCTACACCGATTCGCGCGTGAGCCAGATGCTGGCCGCGCCGACCGAGGCGATCAATCGCCTGCGCGACGACATGGAATGGAAGCTGCGCAAGCAGGACCAGCGCATCGACCGGATGGGCGCGATGACCGCGGCGATGGTGCAGATGTCGGCCAGCGCCTCGGGCCTGCGCACGCAGAACCGGGTCGCGGTCGGCGCCGGTTTCCAGGGCGGCGAACAGGCGCTGTCGATCGGCTACCAGCGCGCGATCAGCGACCGCGCGACCTTCACCGTCGGCGGCGCGTTCAGCGACAGCGAGAGTTCGGCCGGCGTGGGCCTGGGCTTCGGTTGGTGATCGATCCCGATGCGGCGCCGCGACGGCGCCGCATCGATACGCGACGGCGCCCCGCGGGGCGCCGTTTTCGTTTGCGCCGCCGTCGTCGCAGGCATCGCCCAGGCGCGCCGCCGCCGGCGAATGCATTGCGCCGCGCAGACCGAGCGGCGACGCGCCATCGCGAGGCGGACTGTCCGGCGACAAGATCGATGGCGGTCGTCTTGCGACCCAGGGCGTGAGGCCGGCCGGAGCGCTCGCATCGAGCCCTTCGGCGGTCGCAACGGCGATGCCGCGTCAGTTCAGGCTCAGGGCGCGCTCCAGCAGCTTCAACTCCGGTTGAGCCAGCGCCCATTCCGGATCGTGCTGCATGTGGAAGTCCCATTCGCGGACGCGGGCGTCCTGCGAGGCCGGCGCTTGCAGCGCGAGGTTCGCGGCGTCGGCATCTTTGATGCGAAACAAAATCACGCGTTCGCCGCGCGCGGTGATGCGCGCGAGGAATATCGCGTTGTCGGCGGCTTGCAATCGCGGCGCGAGATCTTCTTCGAATCGGCGCAAGACGCCCGCTTCCTCGACCGTCGGCATGCCATAGGCGCTGGTAGACTCGCAGTCGACGACGATCCGCAAATGCCAGGCAAAGGCCGCGCGCTGCTGGAAGCAGCGCAGCGACGAATTGACGACGACCACCGCAGGGTCGTTTCCGAGGGTGGTTTCGATCAGCGCGTAACGGGGTTCGGGAATCATTCGCAAGCTCGTTCGCGGATCGATCGAGGGTCTGGCGCCGGCGGCTCGGTCCGCGCGAATTCGGTGCGGCTCGGGTGGACGTTGACGCTGCGCAAGGCAGCCTATTCCCAGGACGGGTTCGCGTTCAAGCGGCTGAGCCGGAATGCCGAGCCGGATCTGAATCCGCGCAACCGCAATCAACGCGGGCGCGATTGGATGCCCGCGATATCGTCTCGCGCCGCAGCCGGGCAAGCGCACCGTGAAAGACGCGGCTCAGGTCGAGCGTTTGCATCGATACGCGAACGCTTCGTCGTCGTTCGCGCATCTGCGCAATCGGCTGCGCGCTTTCGCCGCGCATGTCCGCAGGCGAGTCCGATGACTGCGCTGCGTGCGTGCGCAGCCGAACGCCGCGGATTCACCATTCGTAGCCGCACTGTAACAGCTGCGGGCGCCGCCGTTTAGGCAAGTGAAGTTTCAACGCCGCAACATGCCGCGTCCGCATATGTAACCGAATGCGATTTGTGCGCACGATCACGCCGAAATCTTCCCGCCTCTTGCAGTGTTCGGCGTGGGTGGGAAGGCTCGGCCCGGCGCGACCGCGTACGGGCACGGTGGCAGGAGCGATCGGCCGATGCGCTGTGCGCGCGTCGGCTCACGGACGACGCTCGATCACGGCGATCCCTCCCTGGCCCAACCCTCGAACCGCGACCTGCGCCTGTTGACAGGGAACAGGCGTGGGGCGGCTTCTTCGCGAACGATACGTGGAGGACCTCCCGATGCCTAACGCAAAGAACCGACTGACCCTCGCCATCGCGCTCGGCCTGACCGGACTGACGGCGCTCGCCGCTGCCGCGGCGGTGAGCGGCTTGAGCAACGCCCCGGCGAGCGACAGCGCCGCCGTCGGCGGCGCGCCGGCGCCGCAACGCGCGGCCGCCGATACCCGCGCCGACCGCTATCTGGTGCTGTACGACGAAGCGCCGCTGAGCGTCTACAACGGCGAAGTGGCGGGCCTGGCCGCGCCGCAGCGCCTGGCCGGCGCGCAGAACGCCAACAGCGACGCCGCGCGCATCGCCGGCGGCGGTACCGCGCGCATCGACCTGCGCAGCGTCCAGGCGAGCAAATACCTGAGCTATCTCGACGGCGCCCAGCGCACCCACGAGCGCGGCATCAACGCCGCGCTCGGCCGCACCCTGAAGGTCGAACGGCGCCTGCGCCACGCGGTCAACGGCGTGGTCACGCAGATGAGCGCGAGCGAAGCCGCGCGCGTGGCCAAGCTGCCCGGCGTGGCGCTGGTGGAGGCCTATCACGAGTATCCGGTCGCCACCGACGTCGGCCCGGCCCTGATCGGCGCGCCGGAACTGTGGAACGCCAAGCCCGGCCGCTGGCGCGGCGAGGGCGTGGTGGTCGGCATCCTCGACACCGGCATCAACTTCGGCAGCCCGGCCTTCGCCGCGGTCGACGATACCGGCTACCGTCATCGCAATCCCAACGGCGCCGGTAATTATCTCGGCACCTGCGCGCCCGGCGGCGTCGACGAAGGCCGCTGCAACGACAAGCTGATCGGCGGCTGGGACTTCGTCTGCGGCGAACCGGCCGGCGCCTGCGGCGTGCCCGGCATCCGCGAGGAACCCGGCTTCGGCGACACCAACGGCCACGGCAGCCACACCGCCTCGACCGCCGCCGGCAACGCCTGGACCGCGAACTTCAAGGGCCGCAACATCCGCATCTCCGGCGTCGCCCCGCACGCCAACATCGTCGCCTACGACATCTGCTACACCAACATCGCCACCGGCCAGGGCCTGTGCCCGAACGTGTCGGCGGTCGCGGCGATCGACCAGGCCATCGCCGACGGCGTGGACGTGATCAACTACTCCATCGGCGGCGGCGCCAATCCGTGGGGCGAGGCGGTGTCGCTGGCCTTCCTCAACGCCGCCGACGCCGGCATCTTCATCGCCACTTCGGCCGGCAACAGCGGCCCGGGCCCGAGCACCACCGGCCATCGCCAGCCGTGGACCTCGACCACCGCCGCGACCACCCACGGCCGCGGCGATTTCGCCTCGCTGCTGCAGATCACCGGGCCCGGCTCGGTGCCGTCGGATTTGCAGGCGATCCAATTGATCGAAGGCAGCGGCGGCGTGGCGCTGTCGGCTTCGATCCCGCCGACCACGCCGGTGCGCATCAGCGCAGGCATCGACAGCGCCGACGACGGCTGCGCCGGCTTCGCCCCGGGCGCGTTCGCCGGGGCCATCGCGGTGGTCCGCCGCGGCACCTGCAACTTCTCGGTCAAGGCCAACAACGCCACCGCCGCCGGCGCGGTCGCGGTGGTCATCGCCAACAATCAGGTCACCGCGGCGACGCCGAGCGTGCCGGGCACCACGGTGCCGGTGTTCCTGGCCGCGCAGGACGACAGCAACGCGCTGCGCGACTTCGCCGCCGGCAACGGCAACGTCTCCACCGGCGGCATCGGCTATCCGCCGACGCCGATTCCGAACACGCCCGACGTGCTCGCGGCGTTCAGCTCGCGCGGCCCGGCCCCCGGCCTGAACCTGATCAAGCCCGACGTGGCCGCGCCGGGCGTCAGCGTGCTGGCGGTGCTGGCCGGCACCACCATCGGCGGCAGCGAGAACCTGGTCGGCCTGCTCAGCGGCACCTCGATGGCCTCGCCGCACCAGGCCGGCGCGGCGGCGCTGCTGCGCCAGGCGCGTCCGGACTGGACCGCGGCGGAGATCAAGTCGGCGCTGATGATGACCGCCAAGCAGGAGGTGTTCCGCGAGGACGGCGTGACCCAGGCCGATCCGTTCGACACCGGCTCGGGCCGGATCCAGGTCGATCAGGCGGTCAACGCGGGGCTGGTGCTCAACGAGACCACCGCGCGCTACCAGGCGGCCGATCCGGCCGCCGGCGGCGACCCGGCCACGCTCAACCTGGCCAGCATGGAGCAGAGCGCCTGCACCAACGCCTGCACCTTCAAGCGCAGCTTCCGCCACGCCCAGCGTCCGGCCGAGCTGTGGCTGGCGCAGGTGCAGGGCGTGGACGGCATCGCCTTCCCGCCGGTGTTCGCTTCGGTGCGCGGCAGCGACACGCCGGTCAACGTGATCGTGCTGAGCCGCAAGTACGCCGCCGACGGCAGCTGGCACTTCGGCCAGTTGCAGCTCAAGCCGTTGCTGAGCCGCAAGTCGCCGACCCTGCACCTGCCGATCGCGATCTCGGTGCCGGCGCCCGCGCCGGACGCGCCCAGGCCGGTCGCGGTGGTCACCGGCAGCGCGGTGCCGGTGGGCGAGGGACACAGCGCGCGCTGAGCGGTGCTGCGGCCGGCCCGTGCGCGGGCCGGCCGTGGGCGCTGAGTAGGGAAGCGGTCGCGTAGTCGCGGCTGCAAGACCGGGTCCGTTCGCGGGCCCGGTTTTTTATCGAGTGCCCGCGAAACCTGCCAGTCGTCATTCCCGCGAAGGCGGGAATCCAGGGCTCCATCGAAGCATGGCTCTGAAGTCTCTGGATCCCCGCCTTCGCGGGGATGACGGCTTGGAGTGGTGCGGGGAAACCCACTCGCGACGAAACCTGCTCGCGCGAAACCTACTCGCGGCGAAACCCACCTATCGTCATGCCCGCGAAGGCGGGCATCCAGGGCTTTATCGAGACGTGACTCTGAAGTCTCTGGATGCCCGCCTGCGCGGGGATGACGGCTTGGAGTAGTGCGGGGAAACCCACTTGCGACGAAACCTGCTCGCACGAAACCTACTCGTGGTGAAACCCGCCTATCGTCATGCCCGCGAAGGCGGGCATCCAGGGCTTCACCGAGGCATGGCTCTGAAGTCTCTGGATCCCCGCCTTCGCGGGGATGACGGCTTGGAGTTGCGTGCGGAAACCCACTCGCAGCGAAACCCGCTCGCAGCGTAACCGGCTCGCGGCAAAACCCACTCACCGCGAAACCTGCCTATCGTCATGCCCGCGAAGGCGGGCATCCAGGGCTTCACCGCGACAAGACTGCGAAGTCCCGGCTCACCACTCCCGCCAATCCTCCGTCGGATCGTCCTCGCCGCGCAGCGCGCCGATCTCGGCCAGGGCGCCGCGGATCAGTTCGCACAGGCCTTCGCGCTGGTCGGTCTCGATGAGGTTGTAGCGGCAGCGCGCGTTGAGCGCGTTGAGCGCGCGCACGGCCTGCTCCACCGCCGCGCGCGCGCTGCGGTCCAGCGCGGCGCGCGAGGGCACGCGCTCGCCGTCGGCGACGGCGTTGCGCAGGCTGGCCAGGAAGCGTTCGAGGATGCGCTCGCACTCGTCGATCTCGGCCTCGCCGTAACCGGCGTCGGCGCCGTCCTGGGCCAGGTCTTCCCTGTAGCTGCGCATGCCGTCGAGAATCTCGTGCTTGAGCTCGACGTAATCGTTAGTCTCCACCTGCACCCGTTGCCTCCCTCGCCGTGGTCGCTGCGCGCCGCAGCGCGGCGCGCAGCCCGGAGTCTATCGGCGCGAGATTGCAGGCGAAGGAAACCCGGCCGGGCGCGCGTCGCGCTGCGCCTGTGACCGCCATCGCCGCTTGGCCGATCCGCCCGCGCCGAGGCTTGACGCCGCCGGCCCGAAGCGAGCGCTTGCGGACGCGGCGCCCGCGCTTGCTAGACTGCCGGCGCAGGCCGCGCACCGAGCCGCGCGCAAGCCGAGTCGTCCGTAGCCGTACCGTTTGGAAGCCGACCGTCCTCTCCACCGCGACCGTCACCGTCCCGACACCGCCGTGCAAAAACCCGACACGCCCGCCAACGAAGCCCAACGCCTGGACGCGCTGCGCCGCTACGACATTCTCGACACGCCGCCGGAGCGCGACTTCGACGACCTGGTCGCGATCGCCGCGGCCGTGTGCGACGTGCCGATCGCACTGGTCAGCCTGATCGACGAACAGCGCCAGTGGTTCAAGGCGCGCGTCGGCCTGGCCGCGCAGCAGACGCCGCGCGAACTGGCGTTCTGCGCGCACGCGATCCTGAGCCCCGACCGCACCCTGGTGGTGCCCGACGCGCGCGACGACGCGCGCTTCGCCGACAATCCGCTGGTCGTCGACGATCCCAACATCCGCTTCTACGCCGGCGCGCCGCTGGTGACGCCCGACGGCGAAGCGTTGGGCACCTTGTGCGTGATCGACACCAAGCCGCGCGAGCTGCCGGCGCGCCAGCAACAGGCGCTGACCGCGCTGTCGCGCCAGGCCTCGCGGGCGATGGAACTGCGCCGGGTCAGCGGCGCGCTGGCGCGGCAGCTGCAGGAAAGCGACTGGTACGAACGCCGCCTGCTGCAGTATCAGGGCGAGCTTGAAGCCAGCCACGCCGCGCTGGAAGCCAGCAACGCCGACCTGACCGAACTGACCCGCACCGATGTGTTGACCGGCCTGCCGAACCGGCGCGCGTTCGCGCTGGCGCTGGAGCAGGCGGTGGCGCGCAGCCACAGCGCCGCGCCGCTGCAGGTGGCGGTGCTCGATATCGATCACTTCAAGACCATCAACGACGTGCACGGCCACGCCGAGGGCGACCGCGTGCTGCAAGCGGTCGCCGACGCGCTGCGGCTGTATTCGGCCGGGCCGGGCGGGGTGGCGCGCTACGGCGGCGAGGAATTCCTGATGCTGTTCGAAGGGCCGTTGCAGCAAGCGCTGGTGCAATGCGAATTCGTGCGCGAAGCCATCGCCAACCTGCCGCTGGGATTGCCGCTGACGGTGAGCATCGGCCTGGCCGGCCGCCGCGCCGGCGAAGACAGCGCGGCGACGTTCGCGCGCGCCGATCAGGCCCTGTACGCGGCCAAGCGCGGCGGGCGCAACCGGGTGGTGCTGGCGGACGAGCTGTGAGCGCCGCCGCGCTTTGCCTGTAGCAGGGCTTCAGGCCCGAAGCCCCGCGATCAGCCCGCGGCGAACTGATCCAAAGGCATCGGGCCTGAAGGCCCTCCCACAGCAGCTTCGGGCGCATTGCAGCCGGCGGGCCCGCACAGGCGCAATCGGATCGTGCTGATGGAGCAAGGCCGAGCGCTGCTGCGCTTTCCCTTGTGGGAGGGCCTTCAGGCCCGAAGCTCTTCGATCAGCCCGCGGCGAACTGACCCAAAAGCCTCGGGCCTGAAGGCCCTCCCACAACAGCCTCAGCGATAGATCCGCTCGCGCTCGGCCTGCAGGCGTTGCCGCAGGTATTCGTCGCGGCTCAGCCCGGCGGGAAAACGCTGCATCTTCATCGTTTCGGCGACGATCTGCGCTTCGCTGCGCTTGTAGGCCTGAAACTTGGGATCGTGCGCCTGCTGCTGCGCCCAGGCCTGCTCGCGTTGCTGCGCCTGGGCTTTGTAGCTCTGCGCCAGGCGCTGCACCATCAGCGCCTGCTGCGCCTCGTCGGGCACGGTGGCCTGGATCAGGCCGACGCGCAGCAGCATGGTTTCGCCGGCCGACAATTCGTCGGCCTGCTCGTAGCGTTCGATCTGCGCCTGCAGCGCCTGCGCGCGGCGTTCGCGTTCGGCCGGCCCGAGGGTCTTGGCGTCGCGGAAGAACCGCTTGGCCTCGTCCTGGAACTGCCGGCGCTGCTGGAACTGCCGCCCCTGCGGCGTGGCCAGCATCGCGTGCAGGTTGGCGCCGCCGCCGTCGGCGGCGCCGGCTTGCGCGAGCGGCGCGGCCGCGGCGC
>NZ_LXSD01000592.1:0-5104 GCF_017168095.1 Lysobacter enzymogenes
CTGGGTGCCGCGCGCGGCTTCGGCCGGTGCGGCGGCGCGCGCGGCGGCGAGGTCGGCGCCGTCGCCGGCGTTGGCGCTCGGAGACTGGGAGCAGGCGGCGAGCGCGGCGGACAGGAGCAACGGCAACAGCGGCAGGCGCATCGGCAGCGATCCTTGCAAGGGCGGGGCGCCAGTGTGCGGCAAACCGGCGACGCGCGCGCGCCGCGCCAACGAAAACGGCGGCCCCGGGGCCGCCGTTTTCGCTGCGCCAGGATGGATTTACTCGACGCTGACTTCGACCCGCCGCGCTTCCCTGGCGTCGTCGCCGCCCTCGGTCACCGCCGGCTTGTCCAGCGCGATGCGTTCGGCGGCGATGCCTTGCGCCTGCAGCCAATGCTGCACCGCCTGCGCGCGCTGCTTGGACACTTCGGCATTGGTCGCGGCGCTGCCGGTTTCGTCGTGGAAACCGGAGATGCGCGCCTTGGCGTCGGGCCTGGCGTTGAGCGCGGCCAGCACGCCGGCGAGGTCGCCGGCGGCGGTGGCGGGCAGTTGCGAAGAGCCCAGGTCGAAGTAGAGCTTGGCGTGGTCGGCGACCGCCACCGCGGCGCCGGCGCTGTCCGCGCCCACGTCGCTGCCCACGCCGGCGGCAACCGCGGCATCGGAGGAGGCGGCCGGCGGGGCCTGCGCCGGGTCGCTGTGGCTGGCGGCGGCCACCGCCGCGGCGGCGGCTTCGTCCTGCCCGCGCACATCGCCCACCGGCAGCAACGGCACCAGCAGCAGCGCGACGATGTTGATGATCTTGATCAGCGGATTGATCGCCGGGCCGGCGGTGTCCTTGTACGGATCGCCGACGGTGTCGCCGGTGACCGCGGCCTTGTGCGCCTCCGAGCCCTTGCCGCCGTGGTGGCCGTCCTCGATGTACTTCTTGGCGTTGTCCCAGGCGCCGCCGCCGGTGGTCATCGAGATGGCGACGAAGATGCCGGTGACGATGGTGCCGATCAGCAGGCCGCCGAGCGCCTTGGGCCCGAGCAGCAGGCCGACCACCACCGGCACCGCGACCGGCAGCAGCGAGGGCACGATCATTTCCTTGATCGCCGACTTGGTCAGCATGTCCACCGCCTTGTCGTACTGCGGCTTGCCGGTGCCTTCCATGATTCCGGCGATGTCGCGGAACTGCCGGCGCACTTCCTCGACCACCGCGCCGGCGGCGCGGCCGACCGCTTCCATCGCCATCGCGCCGAACAGGTACGGGATCAAGCCGCCGATCAACAGGCCGATGATCACCATGTGGTCGGACAGGTCGAACGCGAACAGCTTGCCCGGATGCGCGGTCTGCAGGTTGTGGGTGTAGTCGGCGAACAGCACCAGCGCGGCCAGCGCGGCCGAACCGATGGCGTAGCCCTTGGTCACCGCCTTGGTGGTGTTGCCGACCGCGTCGAGCGGATCGGTGATGTCGCGGATCTCCGGCGGCAGCTCGGCCATCTCGGCGATGCCGCCGGCGTTGTCGGTGATCGGCCCGTAGGCGTCCAGCGCCACGATCATGCCGGCCATCGACAGCATCGAGGTCGCGGCGATGGCGATGCCGTACAGCCCGCCCAGCGCGTGCGATGCCCAGATCGCCACGCACACCGCGATCACCGGCAGCGCGGTCGACTTCATCGACACGCCCAGGCCGGCGATGATGTTGGTGCCGTGGCCGGTGGTGGACGCCTGCGCGACGTGCTTGACCGGCGCGTACTGGGTGCCGGTGTAGTACTCGGTGATCCACACGATCGCGCCGGTCAGCACCAGCCCGATCAGCGCGCACCAGTACAGGTTCATCGGGCCGAAGCTGGAGTCGCGCATCAGCGAAGTGGTGATCGGGTAGAACGCGATCGCCGCCAGCACCGCCGAGACGATCACGCCCTTGTACAGCGCGCCCATGATCGAGCCGCCCGCCTTCACCTTGACGAAGAAGGTGCCGACGATCGAGGCGATGATCGACACGCCGCCGAGCACCAGCGGATACAGGATGCCGTTGGCGCCGACCTGGCTGGCCATCAGGCCGCCCAGCAGCATCGTCGCGATCACCGTCACCGCATAGGTTTCGAACAGGTCCGCGGCCATGCCCGCGCAGTCGCCGACGTTGTCGCCGACGTTGTCGGCGATCACCGCCGGGTTGCGCGGGTCGTCCTCGGGAATGCCGGCTTCGACCTTGCCGACCAGGTCGGCGCCGACGTCGGCGCCCTTGGTGAAGATGCCGCCGCCCAGGCGCGCGAAGATCGAGATCAGCGACGAGCCGAACGCCAGACCGACCAGCGCGTGCAGCGCCTTCTCGCCGGTGACGCCGAGCCTGGCCAGCACCAGCCAGTAGCCGGCCACGCCGAGCAGGCCCAGGCCGACCACCAACATGCCGGTGATCGCGCCGCCGCGGAAGGCCACGTCCATCGCCGGGCCCATGCCGCGGCGCGCGGCCTCGGCGGTGCGCACGTTGGCGCGCACCGACACGTTCATGCCGATGTAGCCGGCCGCGCCGGAGAGCACCGCGCCGAGCAGGAAGCCGATCGCGGTATGCCAGTTGAGGAACAGTCCGATCAGCACGAACAACACCGCGCCGGCGATGGCGATGGTGGTGTATTGGCGGTTGAGATAGGCGCGGGCGCCTTCCTGGATCGCGCCGGCTATCTCCTGCATGCGTTGGTTGCCGGCGGGTTGTGCGCTGATCCAGCGCGCGGACACGATGCCGTAGAGGATCGCGATGACGGCGCAGCCTAGCGCCAGGATCAAACCGTACTGCTCCAGCATGAAACCCCTCCCCGGTTGGAAAAGTGGACATCACGGGACAACGGATTCGACTTGTGCCGCGAGCGGTCGTGGACCGGTGTTCCGCGGATCGCGTTTGCGCGCTGCGCGTGTTGCATCGCAGCGTGGCCGTATCGCGTACACGGCGCGAACCGACTATCGCATAGGGACTGTGCCGGCGGAACCGCCGCGGCGGCGCCGGCGGCGAGCATCGCGCGGCGTGCGGCGGGGCTGCGAACGAAGTCACGAAACCCCTGCGCCGTCGGCCCGTGCAGCCGTCACGCGCGCTTGACGGCGACGACGACGTCGGCATCGCGCGCAGCGATCCAGTGGGCCGGCATGTTGCGCAGCCGCATCGTTTGCGCCGGACGCGGCTGTCGTGGGAGGGGCTTCAGCCCCGACGCTTTTGTTCCCGATGCGACGCGCCGGCCTGAGCGGAAGGCGTCGGGCCTGAAGGCCCTCCCACAGCAGCGCGGCTGTTGTGTGAGGGGCTTAGCCCCGACGCCTTTGTTCCCGATGCGACGGGGCGGCCTGAGCGGAAGGCATCGGGCCTGAAGGCCCTCCCACAGCAGCGCGGCGGTTGTGGGAGGGGCTTCAGCCCCGACGCTTTTGATCCCGATGCGGCGCAGGCTCAGGCCTTCACCCAGCAGCGCCAGGCCGGCGGGCGAGGGTGAAGTGGCGGTTCAGCCGGTGCGTGCGAGGCTGCCCCGGCCCCGCAATCAGGAGCCGCCATGCGCAGACTTCTTCCCGCGTTCGGCGCCGCCATGGCGCTCGCCGCATTCGTATCCCCGGCCGCGTTCGCGGCCGATCCGGTCCCCGAGATCCAGCGTTCCGGCACGGTGCCGGCGCAGCCGGCCGGCAGCGTCCACACCCTGCGCCAGATTCCCGAGGCCTGCGCACGCCTGGAAGGCGCCTTCACCGGCCAAGCCGCCGAGCCCTACAAATTCGCGGTGGTGCGCTCCAGCCCCAACTGCCAGCCGCGCGCGCGCTTCGTCGACGCGGCTAAGGCGCAGCCGTCGGAAGCCGCGGGCTGGAAGTTCAACGATTTGATCCGCGTGCCCAGCGCGGCCTGCCCGCAGCAGCAGGCGGTGGTGCGGGTGTGGCGCAAGCCGGCCGCGGTGGCGCCGCCGCAGCTCGACGCGCAAGGCCGCGCGCGCCTGTACCTGCAGGACGAAAAGGCCCGCGCCGAGGCCGCCAAGCTGGCCCAGGTGCCGATGTTCGCCGCGGCGATGACGGTCGAAGGCAAGCCCTGCGGCGGCTGAGCGCGCGGCGCCGGCCGCAAACGAAGAAAGGGCCGCTCGCGCGGCCCTTTCCTTTTTAGCGTCGCCGGCGCGCCAGCTTACTTCACGCCGACGCAGTCCTTCAGCTCGACCACGAAGTCGGTCTGGTTGTACTCGTCGAAGGTGCCGGTGAGCTGGATGCGGTCGTTGGCGCGCAGGGTCAGCGCATAGGCCTTCTGGTTCGGCGCCAGCGCGCAGCGCACGCGGGTCTCGAACAGGCGGCGGTCGCTCTCGACCAGGCCCGGCAGCAGCGAGCCGCCGCCGCCTTCGAACGTCACGTAGTACTTGCCGCTCTTGCCGTCGCTGACGCCGGCGTTGGTGCCCTTGACCGTGTACTGGCGGCCCTTGTAGCGGTCGGCGACGACCGCGGCGTTTTCCTTGGCCTGGGCTTCGATTTCCTGCGCCAGCTGCTGCGCCGACACCGCGATCGGCAACGGCTTGGGTGCGGCCGAGCGCGGCGGCGCGGTCTTGCCCGGCTTGAGCGAGCCGATCATCTCGCACATCGACTTCTTGATGTCGGCGGCGCTGCCGAACGAGCCCTTGCGCAGCTTCAGCGACATGGTCACGGTGCCGGAATTGTCGGCGGTGACCTGCATCGGCAGCGGGCGGTGCAGGGTCGAGGAAGGCTCTTCCAGCACCAGGGTGCCGGCGTTCAGATCTTCGTCGAGCACCGCCATGTTGCGGCCGATGCCGGCGTTGCGGACCTGGCCGATGCCGGCCGCGGCGGACATGCCCGGCACCTGGACCTGGGTGAAGTACTCCTGCCCCGAGAGCGGGTTGCCCTTCTTGGTGAAATTGTCTTCGCACTGACCGGCGACGGCCGAGACCGAAGGAACCAGCAGCATCAGCGGAACCAGAAACCTGCCTTTCATGACGACTCCCTGTAATGACCAACTAAGCGTTGCGTCCCTGCGCCCGCATGAACGCTTGCGGCGGCAGATTGCCGCAATCGGTTGGGCGGTTCAACGTTTTTCGGTTGGCGACCGGGCGCGGCGCGGGGCATTGGCGACGTGGCGCACAGATGCGGGGCGGCGCGGCGGCCGCGCCGGCCCGCGGGGGCGGGC
>NZ_LXSD01000593.1:0-4317 GCF_017168095.1 Lysobacter enzymogenes
CCAGCGCGGCCACCGCCGGCACCGCCAGGAACACCCAGCGCCAGCCGACGTGCTCGACGATGGCGCCGCCGATCGCCGGGCCGATCACCGCCGGCAGCACCCAGGCCGCGGCGAACGCGGCGAAGACCTTGACCCGCAGTGCCGGCGGATAGACCCGTCCGACCACCACGTACAGCGCCACCGAAATCAGCCCGCCGCCGAAGCCCTGGATCACCCGCCCGGCGACCAGCCAGCCCATCGCCGGCGCCAGCCCGGCCACGACCAGGCCGAGCGCGAACCAGGCGATGCCGTGGCGCAGCGGCGCGACCGGGCCGCGCGCGTCGGCCCAGGGGCCGGCCGCGACCATGCCGACCACGCTCGCGGCGAGGGTGCCGGCGAAGGCCAGCGCGTACAGCGGCAGGCCGTCGAGCGCGCGCGCCACGGTCGGCATCGCCGTGGTCACCGCCAAGGCTTCGAACCCGACCAGGGCCACCAGCGCGACCGCGCCGGCGGTGAGGCCGCGGTAGCGCGGCGCGAACAGGCTTTGTTCTTGCATCGACATCGCGGCCGGGCCTGCGGGCCCGGCGTCTTCTTCGGCGTGAGGCAGCGCAGTGTCGGCGCTGCGCGCCGGGTGCGCCAGTTCTTCGCCGGCACCGGCTCGCACGGACGCTCCCACCCCGGCCGATCCGCTCCGCTGCGCCAGCATGGGTTCGTCGGGGACCGGGGTGGAAACGTCCGTGCCAGGCGGCGCGGCGCGGAGGTTGTGGGGAGAGCCTTCGGCGCCGTCGCCCTGCGACCCGATCACATGGCCCAGCGGTTCCGAAGGCTCTCCCGACAACCTCCGCGCGTGCGGCGGCGCCGGGTCGCTGTCGCGTTCGCTCACGCGCTGAGCCTCAGCAGCGACAGCGGCATGGCTTCGTAGACCATCAGCACCACCTTGCCGCGCGCCGGGCCGCGCTCGACCGCGCGGTGCGCTTCGGCGGCGCGGGTCAGCGGGAACATCTCGCGCACCGGCACCAGCAAGCCGTGGCGCTCATGCATCGCCACCAGCTCGGCCAGGCGCTCGCGGCTGCGCGCGCTGCGCAACTCGGCCAGGCCGTAGCGGCGCGACAGGCTCAGCGCGCGCTGCGGCGCGGCCAGCGCCAGCCACGGCGCGAAATCGTCCTGGCCGCAGGCGTCGAACAGCGCGTCCACGCCGTGCGGCGCCAGCGCGCGCGCCTGCTCGACGCCGGCAGCGTCGGCGCTCACCGGCTGTGCGCCGAGGCTGCGCAGGTAGTCGTGGTCGGCCGCGGCGGCGACGCCGATCACGCGTGCGCCCCAGGCCACCGCCAGTTGCACCGCGACGCAGCCCAATGCGCCGGCGGCGCCGTGGATCAACACGGTCTGGCCGGCGCCGACGCCGAGCTGGCGCAGCGCGGCGTGCGCGGTCTGGCCGGTCGACGGCAGCGCGCCGGCCACCGCCCAGGTCATGGTGTGCGGCTTGCGCACGGCCTGGATGGCCGGCACGGTCAGCGCTTCGGCGTAGCTCATCGCCGCGGCCCAGCCCATCACTTCGTCGCCGACGGCGAACTCGGCGACGCCGGCGCCGATCTGGTCGACCACGCCGGCGAATTCGTTGCCGAGCCGGTGCGGGAAGCGCGCGCCGCCGTGGGCGTTCGCGCTCAAGCCGCTGCGCAGGGCGATGTCGCTGGGGCGCACCCCGGCCGCGCGCACCCGCACGCGGATTTCGCCGGGGCCGGCCTGCGGCATCGGCAGGTCGATCGCGCGCAGCACTTCGGCCGCGCCGTAGCGGTCGAACACGACCGCCTTGACCCGGGGGGAAGGCGGCGGGAAATCGTTCGCGGGCATGCGGCTTCGCTGCGAGGCCATGACTTGACGCCTTGAAGAGACGAAGCGCAGCATAGAACCTGGACTTAAGTTGAGGTCAAGAGGTCGCGAGCGGTGCGCGCGCGAAAGTTCGCGCGGCATATCGCCGCACCCCGAAGCCCGAAGCGAGACGAGGCATGAGCGTGGCGATGGAACTCAGCGTGGGGCAGGTGGCCGAGCGCTCCGGCGTGGCGGTGTCGGCCCTGCATTTCTACGAGGCCAAGGGCCTGATCCACAGCGTGCGCACGGCCGGCAACCAGCGCCGCTACAGCCGCGACACGCTGCGCCGGATCGCGGTGATCCGGGTCGCCCAGCGCGTCGGCATGCCGTTGGCGACGATCCGCGAAGCGCTGGACACGCTGCCCGACTCGCGCGTGCCGACCCGCGCCGACTGGACCCGGCTGTCGGCGGCGTGGAAGGACGAGCTGGAGCAGCGCATCGCCCACCTGACCTTGATGCGCGACACCCTGGACCAATGCATCGGCTGCGGCTGTCTGTCGCTGGATCGTTGCCGGCTGGCCAATCCCGAGGATGCGCTGGGCGACCAGGGCACCGGCGCGCAGCGTTGGGCGACGGCGTTGCGCGAGAGCCGGGGCAAGCGTGGCGGGAAGCGGCCACGGGAGTGAAGTCCGCGGCGAGCCGAGCGCGAAGCGTCGGGCCTGAAGGCCCTCCCACAACAGCGGCCTGAATCTCGCGCGCTTGCGCGGCGGCCTCGGCTTTTTTGGCAGAACTTTCAACCCCGACGCTTCGGCTTTTGTGGCAGAACTTGCAACCCCGACGCTTCGGCTGTTGTGGGAGGGCCTTCAAGCCCGACGCTTTCGTGCCCGCCGGCCGCGCACCCCGTACCATAGGCGCTCGTCTCCCACTTCGGTTCCGCCATGACCGTATCGATGTACTCCGCCAGCGTCCCGGTGCTGCAGCAACTGCTCGGCAGCCTGTCCACGATTCTCGCCCGCGCCGAGGCCTATGCCAGCGAACGCAAGATCGACGCCGACGCCTACCTGCAGGCGCGGCTGTTCCCCGACATGTTCCCGCTGCTGCGTCAGGTGCAGATCGCCTGCGACTTCGCCAAGGGCATCGGCGCGCGCCTGGCCGATGTGCCGGTGCCGGTCTACGACGACAGCGAGCGCAGCTTCGACGAACTGCAGGCGCTGATCGCCAAGACCCGCGCCTTCCTCGACGGCCTGGAGCCGGCGCTGTTCGAAGGCGCGGCCGAGCGCGAGATCGTGCTGCGCGCGGGCACGCCGAAGGAACGCCGTTTCGGCGGCCACGACTACCTGGTGCATTACGGCCTGCCGCAATTCTTCTTCCACGCCACCACCGCCTACGCGATCTTGCGCAGCAACGGCCTGGACATCGGCAAGCGCGATTTCATGGGCCAGTACTGACGCCCTGCGCAGCGGTTCGCGCCGCCGTGGCGCGTTGAAAAAGCCCGCTTCGGCGGGCTTTTTCTTTGCCTGCGCGAGCGCGCCGACGCCGCGCGCAAGCCGCCTGTGGGCCTGCGCGAAAGCGACTTCGAAACGATGCGGTCCGCCGCCGCGCGAACGCGGAAAAAACCTCGTGCCGAGCGGGGTTTTTTCGACCGCGTTCGCGCCCGGTCTCGGCCTGTGCGACGTCCGGTTGCGATGATGTCTTCCCGTTGGCGGCAGGCGTTCGCGAACGGGTCCGGACCCAGCCAGGAACGCGTTCGCGATGGCGCGGCGCGCAGGGATGCGCGGTCCGGAGTCTGCGTACTCGACACCACCAGAAGGAGTTGGCATGCCGTACAAGAGTATCCAGGGGCCCCTCGCGTTGAGCTTGGCGCTGTTGGCGCTGGGAGCGGGCGCGATCGGTGCCCCGCAATCGAAGGATGGGCTGCTCGGTCTTTCCCTCAGTCAGGTCGTTTCGGCCGCCTCGCAGCAGGCGCGCGAAGAGGCGGCCGAACGCGACGCCGACCGCGCGCGTTTCCAGCGCGCGCTGATGCCGCGCGAGCGCGACGCGGCGCTGGCGCCGATCGCGCGCGAACTGGCGCGCTTGCGCCGCTTCGAGCCGCTGCGCGCCGGCGATGTGGTCACCCACAGCGTCGACGGCAAGGATTCGACCATCGTGCTGCGCGGCGCGGTCGGCAGCGGCGCGCCGCTGCGCTACAGCCTGGCCCAGGCGCCGCGGCACGGGCGGGTCACGATCGAACGCGATCGCGCGACCTACCGGCCCGATCCGGGCTTCGCCGGCGTCGACACCTACACCTATCGGGTGCAGGCCGGCGGCGAAAGCGCCGAGGCGGTGGTCGCGGTGACCGCGATCGGCGCGCGCCGCCTGCCGGCGACGGCCGCGGCGGCTTTGTAGGCGCCGCGCGAGCGCGCTGCGGCGCTTCGGGTTTTCGGCGTCGCCGCGCAGCGCGGCGGCGCCTGCGGGATCCCGCAGGTGCGGGGTAGGGGACGGCTCCCGGCGCCAGGCGCGCGAGCCGCTGCCGTCGTCGCCGGCGCTTCGCGC
>NZ_LXSD01000594.1:0-21853 GCF_017168095.1 Lysobacter enzymogenes
CGCGCGGCGTCCCGGGCCGGGGCGTGCGGCGAGCCGGCGCGCGCAGGCTCGATCGGCCTTCGCCTGCGGCCGCAGGCGCGGCGGCGGCGGTTTCGGCCATCGCGTCTTGCCTGGCCTCGGCGTTCTCGACCTTGCCGGCCTTACCCAGGCGGCCCGGCGGCTCCCCAGCCGCCGCGGCATCAAGCCACAGCCGCCCGCTTCATGCCGCGCCGCACCGTCTGTCCGCGCGGCCGCGGCCGCGGCCGCGATGCGAACTTACTTCGCCGCCTTCTTCTTGGCCCGCGCGTACTCTTCCGGCGTCTGCCCGTCCTCGGGCACCGCCGGAAACCGCGGCGCGGTGCAGCCGGGGGTTTCCTCGACCAGCAGCACCGCCAGCACGTTCGGGCTGAGGTCCTTGGCCGCGCCGCTGGCCGCGTCCACGCCGACCCCGATCAGGCCGCCGATCAGCGCGTTGCCGGCCATGCGCACCGCGCCGGCGCTGCCCAGTTCGCTGCGCACCAGGGTCTGGGCCTGGCGGTAGCCGGGCTTGCACAGCTCCACCGCGACCGGGTGCTTGCGCTTGAGCTTGAGCACGCACGGCGTGGCGCAGCGCTCGCCGTTGGACAGCGACACGGTGGCGCCGCCGGGCAGGCTGTCGATGGTCAGCGACTGGGTCGAGCCGCGGATGAAGGTGGCGCAGCCGCCGAGGCAGAGCGCGAGGACGACGACGGCCGCGAGCGCGATCCGGCGCGGGGACAGGGGCATGGTCTACCTCGGAGGGTTCGAAAGCGCGGCCGTCCGGGGCCGCGGCGGGCCGATTATGCAGATTTGCATGACCGCCGGCATCGCCCGGCGGTCCTCGCCCGCCGCATCGCGCGCGCCTTCAGCGCATCGGTTCAGGCTCGCGCGGCGCGCCGAGGGCCGCGCTGCCGCGCTCGTCGGCACGCGCGCGCAAGGCCGTGGCCCGCTGCAGCCGGCGCACGTCGGCGACCGTCTGCGCCACCGGCACCGGCGCCGGTTCGCGCCAGATCCGCTGCCACATCGCCGGCAGCCGCTCGGCCGCCTGCCACGGCCAGCGCAATTGCTCCGGCGCGATCTCGCGCCATTGCTCGCCCTCGCGCCGCGCCACCGCGAAGCGGAAGTTGTAGTCCGGCTCCATGCCCATGCGCAGGTCGCTCAGCACCAGCCGGCCGTCGCGCTCCTCGGCCTTCATGAAGCCGTGGTTGAACCATTGCAGCCGGTGCACCGCCGGGTAGCCGCTGACCTGCGAATAGGCCAGCGCGTCAGAGGGATACAGGCGGAAGTGCATCGGCGCGCGGTCGGCGATCAGCGAGCGCTCGCCTTCGACGTAGCCGTCCGGAGTCATCGCCACCACCCGCCACAGCGCGGTGGTGAACGGCATCGGCACCGAGAAGCGCGGCGCGTTCTCCAGCCCCAGCGCGGCCAGCGCCGGCTGCGCGGCGGCCTCGACCCGCTGCTTGGCCCACAGCGAGCCGCCCAGGTACAGCGAGCTCAAGGCCAGGCCCAGCACCAGCGCCGGCTGCGCGCTGCGCGAGGCGCGCGCGAACCAGGCCCAGACGCAGGCGATCAGCAGCCACACGGTGTACAGCGGGTCGATGATGAAGATGCTCGACCACATCGTCGGCCGCGCCGGCAGCGGCCACCACAGCTGGGTGCCGTAGACGGTGAAGGCGTCGAGGATCGGATGGGTCAGCAGCGCGGCCTGCATCGCCCAGAACCAGCGTTTCGGCGATTGCGCCACGCGCCCGCCGTGGCCGCGGCACCAGCCCCAGATCGCCCAGGCCACGAACGGCAGCACCAGCAGCGAATGGCTGAGGCTGCGGTGCCAGGTCATGCGCGCGACCGGGTCGTCGGTGAGCAGGTTGACCGGGATGACGTCCAGGTCCGGCAAGGTGCCCAGCGCCGCGCCGGCCAGCAGGGCCGCGCGGCGGTGTCGGGCAGGAGCGATGGCGGCGCTCAGCGCGGCGCCGAGCACGATTTGAGTCAGGGAATCCATTAGCGGAATGCTAGCGGGGCCGGCGCGCGCAAGGTGTTTGTTTTTCGTTGCCGGCGCCGCGCGCGCGCACTTGCGCGGCCGCGCCGGCGCACGCATGTTGCCGGCAGGCGGCGCCTGCCGCGCCGTTCGGAGCCCGCATGTCCCCTGCCCTGCCCCTCGGCATCGTCGCCTGTTCCTCGGAAGGCGCGGCGCTGTGCTATCGAACCGTTTGCGCCGAAGCCGCGGCCCTGCTCGGCCCGCACGCGCATCCCGAGATCGCGCTGCATGGCCACTCGCTGGCCGACTACGTCGCGTGCCTGGAGCGCGGCGACCTCGACGGCGTCGGCGAACTGATGCTGTCCTCGGCGCGCAAGCTCGAACGCGCCGGCGCGCGGCTGCTGATCTGCCCGGACAACACCATCCACCAGGCGATGGACTACGTGCGGCCGCGCTCGCCGCTGCCGTGGCTGCACATCGCCGAGGTGGTGGCGACCGAGGCGCGCGCCCGCGGCTTGCGCCGGATCGGCCTGACCGGCACGCAGTGGCTGGTGGAGAGCGAGGTCTATCCGCGCCAGCTCGCGGCGCTGGGGCTGGATTACGTGCGGCCCGGCGCCGAGCAGCGCGCGCGGATCGGGCGGCTGATCATGGACGAACTGGTCTATGGCGTGTTCAAGCCGGAAACCGTCGCCTATTTCCAGGATGTGATCGAAGACCTCAAGGCGCAAGGCTGCGACGCGGTGGTGCTGGGCTGCACAGAGATTCCGCTGATCATCGACGACGGCAATTCGGCGCTGCCGACGCTGGATTCGACCCGGTTGCTGGCGCGGGCGGCGTTGCGGGCGTCGGTGGCGGGTTAGCGCATCTGCCTGGGGGGCGGATGCGCTGTCGGGAGCGGGTGCGGGGTCGGCGCCAAAATCAAAATGGATTCCGGCTTTCGCCGGAATGACGGGAGTGGGAGGGAACGCGGCCCCTCAAACCCGTCATTCCGGCGAAAGCCGGAATCCATTTTGCTGTTGCTCGGGCCTCGTGCGTCGCCGCAAGCCCGACCCGCCTCACGCCGCGTGCGGCATCCCGACCTCGCGCGGCAGCGCCCTGGGCGCGCGCGGCGGCAGCACCGCGCGGGTCTCGCCGGTGTGGGTCAGCAGGCGCAAGGTGCCGTCGGCGTCCTCGGCCAGCGCGGTCAGGCTTTCCACCCAATCGCCATCGTTGGCGTAGACGCAGCCCTCGCGCTCGAACAGCGAGGCGCGGTGGATATGCCCGCAGACGATGCCGTCGAGCCCGCGCTTGCGCGCGTCGTCGAGCCCGGCCTGGACGAAACGCGAGATGTAGCGCTCGGCCGCGCCGCTCTGGCGCTTGAGGAAGTCCGCCAGCGACCAGTAGCGCTTGCCGAACCGGCGCCGCACCTGGTTGGTGAGCTTGTTGCCGGTCAGGATGCGGTCGTACAGCCAGTCGCCGAACTTCTCCTGCAGACCGCCGAACTGGGTGACCGCGTCGTAATCGTCGCCGTGGGTGACCAGCAGGCGGCGGCCGTCGGCGGTGAGGTGGATGGCGCGGCGGCGCACCTGCATGCGCGGCAACGTCAGGCCGCAGAAGCGGCGGATCGAGCGGTCGTGGTTGCCCGGCACGTAGATCAGTTCGGTGCCGGCGCGGGCCAGCGCGTGCAGCGCCTCGACCACCCGATACTGCGCCGAGCCCCAGGCCGCGCGGCGCTGCGCCATCCACCACAGGTCGACGATGTCGCCGACCAGATAGAGCTTGTCGCAACGCAGCGCCTGCAGGAAATCGGCGAACTCCGCCGCGTGGCAGTGCTTGGAGCCCAGGTGCACGTCGGAGACGAAGACGGCGCGGCGGCGTAACGGCAACGGCACGATCGAGGCGGGGCTCATGGCACGGTCTCGTGGGCGGGTGTCAGGTGTCCGGCGCGTGGGCCTGGGCCGGCGCGGCGGCGCGCGCGCCGCCGAGGTAGCGCTCGCGCTTCTTCGGCCGCAGCTGCTGCAGGTCGACTTCGATCAGGCCGTCGACCGCGTCGCTGAAGGCGGGGTCCACGCCGAAGGCGAGGAAGCGCGCGCCGCCCGGTTCGCACAGGTCGGTGTACTGCTTGTAGAGCATCGGCACGGCGCTGCCGAGCGCGTCGAGGTTGTCCTTGAGCACGCGGAACGCGGTGGCGGCGTCGAGTTCGTCGAACTGCGGCGGCGCGGCGCGGTACACGAACGGCTGCCTGGAGAACGCGTCGGAATCCAGATTGCCGTAGTAGCGCGCGTAGTAGGCGACGATCTGCTCGCGCGCATCGGCCGGCAGCGCCGAGCTGATCGAGACCGGGCCGAACAGGTAGCGCACGCCGGGATTGCGGATCAGGTAGGCGCCGATGCCCTGCCACAGGTAATCGATGCTGCGGCTGTTCCAGTATTCCGGCGCGACGAAGCTGCGCCCGAGCTCCATGCCCTGCGCCAGCCGCGGCACCATGTCGTCGGCGTAGCGGAACAAGGACGCGGTGTAGAGCCCGGCCAGGCCGCGCTCGGCGATGACCCGGCTGCCGCGCGCGATGCGGTAGGCGCCGGCGATCTTCGCCTCGGCCTCGTCCCACAGCACGATGTGCTCGTACCAGCTGTCGTAGATGTCCACGTCCAGGCGCTGGCCGGTGCCTTCGCCGACCGCGCGGAAGGTCGATTCGCGCAGGCGGCCGATCTCGCGCAGCAGCGGCGAGCCCGGGCGCAGGGTGCCGACCCGAATCTGCTTGCCGTCGGTGGTGCGGCCCAGCGAGTCCATCGCCTCGATCCCGGCGCGGACCTGCTGCGGATCGACCGGATCGATCAACGGCTCCGGCCCGACCGGCGCGGCGCGCTCGCGCGCGGTGCCGATCGCGTACAGCTCGGAACGGATCTCGCGCAGCAGATGCTGGGCCTCGCCCTGCGCCGGCAGCTGCAGCGGCCGGCCGATGCGCAGCGCGATCCGGCGCGCGCGGCGGGCGAACATCTCGCGCGCCAGCAAGGCGGTGCCGGCCGGCTTGAACAGGGCCGAGGCGCCATAGAACAGCGCCGAATTGCGCGCCTCGATGCGCACCGGCAGCACCGGCGCGTCGGTCTTGCGGGCGAAGCGCAGGAAACCGCGCTGCCAGCGCCCGTCGGTGACCCCGCGCAGGCCCAGCCGGGCGACTTCGCCGGCCGGGAACACGATCACGCATTGTTCTTCGTTCAACGCCGCTTCGATCGCGTGCAGGCTCTCGGCGCTGGGCCGGCCGCCGAGGATGCGCACCGGCAGCAGCAGGCCCTGCAGGCCGTCCAGCGCCAGCAGCAGGTCGTTGGCGACGATCTTCACGTCGCGCCGCACCTGGCCGACCGCATCGAGCAAGGCCAGCGCGTCGACCGCGCCGGAGGGATGGTTGGCGACGATCAGCAGGCGCCCGCTGCGCGGAATGCGCTGCAGCTCGGCCTGGTCGACCAGATACCGCGCCTGGACGAAATCCAGCGAGGCGGTGACGAAGTCGAAATCGCGCAGGTGGCGGGTTTCGCCGAGGAATTGGTCGATGTGGTCGAATTTCGACCAGCGGCCGATGGTTCGGATCAGGGGGCGGGTCAGCGCGGCCCGGCGTCCGCGGAACCAGTGCGGAAAGCGTTCTTCCAGTCGGCGTTCGAAGTGCAGCATCGGTGTCGTCGCATCGAGGGGCGGCGGTATGCCGCGCAGCCTGAGCCGGCGCAGCGACAGCCGCATGGCGGTTTCGGGACAGTGCGATGACAGCCCTGACCCGGCGGGAACGCGGCCTTCGGGAGGGCGACTGAAGCGTCGGCGTACCCTCCTGGCGCGCGCCGGCAGCTTCCCACGCGCCCCCGACCGCGGCCTCCCCCCAAAGTCTGGACCCGCTCCAGCGTTCAGGCGCCGCTTAACGCCCAGACAACCCCTCGGGAAGGCACAATGCGCGCAAGCGGCCGAGCCTGTACAATGCTCGGCCATCTTTCTATCCGAATCGAAGGATATTGCCTCGATGTCCAGCTATCTGTTCACCTCCGAATCCGTCTCCGAAGGCCATCCGGACAAGATCGCCGACCAGATCTCCGACGCCGTGCTCGACGCGATCCTGGCCCAGGACAAGCGCGCGCGCGTGGCCTGCGAGACGCTGGTGAAGACCGGCGCGGCCATCGTCGCCGGCGAAGTCACCACCACCGCGTGGGTGGACATCGAAGCGCTGGCGCGCAAGGTCATCAACGACATCGGCTACAACAACTCCAATGTCGGCTTCGACGGCCACACCTGCGCCATCATCAACATGCTCGGCAAGCAGTCGCCCGACATCGCCGCCGGCGTCGACCGCAAGAAGCCGGAAGAACAGGGCGCGGGCGACCAGGGCCTGATGTTCGGCTACGCCTGCAACGAAGCGCCGGAGTTCATGCCGGCGCCGATCTACTACTCGCACCGCCTGGTCGAGCAGCAGGCCAAGGTCCGCAAGCAGAAGAATTCCAAGCTGCCGTGGCTGCGCCCGGACGCGAAGTCGCAGGTCACCCTGCGCTACGACGACAAGCACCAGGTCGCCGGCCTCGACGCCGTGGTGCTGTCGACCCAGCACGATCCGGGCATCAAGCAGAAGGACCTGGTCGAGGGCGTGTACGAGCACATCCTCAAGCCGGTGCTGCCGAAGGCGTGGCTCGAGAAGCTGCCGAAGAACAAGGTCCACATCAACCCGACCGGCATCTTCGTGATCGGCGGCCCGGTCGGCGACTGCGGCCTGACCGGCCGCAAGATCATCGTCGACAGCTACGGCGGCATGGCCCGCCACGGCGGCGGCGCGTTCTCGGGCAAGGATCCTTCCAAGGTCGACCGTTCGGCCGCCTACGCCGCGCGCTACGTGGCCAAGAACATCGTCGCCGCCGGCCTGGCCGACAAGTGCGAAGTGCAGGTCTCCTACGCCATCGGCGTGGCCGAGCCGACCTCGATCTCGGTCACCACCTTCGGCACCGGCAAGATCAGCGACGACAAGATCGAGAAGCTGATCCGCAAGCACTTCGACTTGCGCCCGTACGGCATCGTCAAGATGCTCGACCTGATCCACCCGGTCTACCAGCTGACCGCCGCCTACGGCCACTTCGGCCGCAAGCCGAAGGAAGTCAGCTACGTCGACGGCGCCGGCAAGAAGCAGACCGCCACCGCCTTCTCGTGGGAAAAGACCGACAAGGCCGAGGATCTGCGCAAGGACGCCGGGCTGAAGAAGTAAGCCCGCGTCATCGCGTGAAGCGAAGAGGGCCGCGAAAGCGGCCCTTTTTGTTTGTCGCGGCGGACGCGGCGGCGGCCGCCTCACATCGTCTGCGCGCTCGCGATGCGCGCCTGCACCTGCGTCGCGGGCTCCACGGCCGCGACCTGAGTCTCGTGCAGTTTCGCCGCCAGCTCGCCGTACTTGTCCAACGAACGCTCGCTCACCCTGCCGTCGTCCATGTTGACGCCGAAGTGGCGCATGGACTCGGGCTGGGTGCCTTTGTAGGCGAACAGCATCGCGTCGCCCTCGGGATTCTCCCCGGCCACGACGCCGTCGATATCGACCACGCCATGGCGCAGGCACTCCAAGGTCAACGCGCCGGCCGCCAGTTGCGCCGACGTGGATTCGCGCGCCGACTGCCCCGATTTGAGGTAGACCGCCTCGCGCGGAATCGCGTCGATGATGCGTTCGTACAAGGCGTTGGCCGGATGTTCGCGATCCGACAGCCGCCGGTTGCCGGGCGGCGTGTGCGACTCGCCCGCGGCCGCGCCCTTGTGGGAAAGGACTTGCGTCGAGACGCCCGGCACCTCGTCCGCGGTGGTGCTGTAGTGGTAACGGTAGGCATCGGGACCGCCCTGCGCCTTCAAGGAACAGGTCACGCCGTGGGCGTCCGCGCTGATCGTGCAACCCGCGTCCTGGCGGGTCTCCACCGTCATGCCCTTGCTTTCCAGCCAGGTCTTGAGCTTGTCCGGCAGATAGAACTGGCTGGCCTTGACTGCCGGATCGTCGCTGCTGCTGGCGTTGGCGAACTTGCCGGTGCCCTGCCCTTGCGCGCACACCAATATCGCCCGGCTCCCGCGCAGGTCGCCGAGGCCGGAGGCTTCCAGCGAGGATTCCAGTTTCGGCAGGTAATCGGCCCATTTCTTGTCCGAGTCGCACTCGGAGTAGACGTGAGCGAGGCTGACCTTGCCGTTGCCGGCCAGCCCCACGGCCACGCAACCGCTGAGACCGTCCGTCATCAATTCGACGCGGCGGGCATCGGCCGCGACCCACTCGTCCAGACCGACTTTCACTCGCTCGGGCATCGCCGTCTCCCTCATCGCTGATCGCCCGCATCGGGCACCATCGGTGAAGACGCGAAACGGCCGCTCGAGCGGCCTCCACGCGTCGGCGCCGCGCGCTTCACCGCCGCCTCATCGTCCGCACACCCGTCCGCCCCACCCTGCCGTCACCGCACGACCGACCTGGGGCGCATGGACGAATCCGCATTCCGCATCTTGTTGCTGAACCCGCCGCACACCGCGATCGGCAGCCGCATCCCGCGCGAGCAATTGCCGCCGCTGGGCTTGCTCAGCCTCGGCGGGCCGTTGCTCGACGCCGGTTTCCAAGTCGAATTGCTCGACGCCGAATTCGGCCCGCTGGCGGTCGCGGAGATCGTGCGCCGGGTACTGGAGAAAGCGCCGGACGTGTTGATGGTCGGCCACTCCGGCTCGACCTCGGCGCATCCCACCGTCGCCTCGATCGCGCGGTCGCTCAAGCGCGAACGCCCGCAGCTGCGCATCGTCTACGGCGGCGTGTTCCCGACCTATCACTGGCAAGATGTGCTCGAGCGCGAGCCGGCCATCGATTGCATCGTACGCGGCGAAGGAGAGCGCACCGCGGTGAGGCTGGCGCGAGCGCTCGCGCGCGGCGAGGATCTGGCGGGCGTGCCGGGATTGGCGTATCGCCTGGGCGACGGCCGCATCGTCGAGACCGGCCAGGCCGAGATGATCCTAGACCTGGACGAATGCCGCGTCGGTTGGGAACTGATCGATCACGACCGCTACTCCTATTGGGGCGGCCTCAAGGCGGTCGTGGTGCAGTTCTCGCGCGGCTGTCCTTATTTGTGCAGCTACTGCGGCCAGCGCGGTTTCTGGACCCGCTGGCGCCACCGCGACCCGGTGCGCTTCGCGCGCGAGCTCGCGCGCCTGCATCGCGAGCACGGCGTGCGCCTGATCAACTTCGCCGACGAGTTGCCGACCGGTTCGCGCAAGGCCTGGAAAGCCTTCCTGGAAGCGTTGATCGCCGAGAACGTCGATCTGACCTTGGTCGGTTCCACCCGCGCCGGCGATATCGTCCGCGACGCCGACATCCTGCATCTGTACAAACGCGCAGGCGTGGTGCGCTTCCTGCTCGGGATCGAAAGCTATTCCGCGGCGACGCTGAGCAAGATCCGCAAGGGCGCCAGCGTCAACGAAGACCGCGAGGCCATCCGTCTGTTGCGCAAGCACGGAATCATCTCGATGGCGACCTACGTGGTCGGCTTCGATGAGGAAGGCGACCGCGATTACTGGAATTCGCTGCGCCACTTGCTCAGCTACGACCCGGATCAGATCCAGTTGCTGTACGTCACTCCGCATCGCTGGACGCCGTACTACGACAGCGTCGCCGAACGCCGGGTGATCCAGACCGACGCGCGCAAGTGGGACTACAAGCATCAAGTGCTGGCGACGAGCGGCCTGCCGCCGTGGCGGGTGCTGTTGTGGGTCAAGGCGATCGAAGCGATCGTGCAGCTGCGGCCGCGCGCGCTTTACCGCAGCCTGCTGCATCCCGACCGCGCGGTGCTCGCGGGCATGCGCTGGTACGTGCGGATGGGCCGGCGGGTGTGGCTGCGCGAGGTGTTCGAGTTCTTCTTCGCGGGCGGGCGCACGCGGCGCGGGCCGACGGTGGAGGAATTCTGGGGACGTTCGTTGTCGCAGCACGAGAACGCGTTGGCCAAGCCGCAACGAAAACGCATCGAGATCCGAACGTTTGCATCTTAAGTGTGCCGTCTTCGCAGAATGCGCGGATTGCCCCCGATGAACCGCCGTTATCGGGCTCACACTCGCTTCATCGCCGCCCCATCGAGCGTCGCGAATCTGACGCCGTCGCGATCCACGACCCGCCGCACTCCCGCGAACGGCGTTGCGAAGCGACCCGCAGGCCCCTGATGTCGCGCCTCTTCTCGTTGCCGGGTATCTCGTTGCTTTGTTTCGTCCTGGCCGCCGCGTGCGCGGCCGGCTATCGCGCCATCGGCGCCCAGATCGACGCCGAAGGTTTTCTGCACGAGCCCTTCCCGCTGATTCCGCTGGGGTATCTGAGTTTTTTCGTCGGCGCGGTCTGCGCCGCGACGGCCGGCGTGCGCGCGCTGCGTCGCCGCCGGGCCTGAAGCCAGGCGCCGGCGCTGCGGCGAACGCGACGCCGGCCGGCCATTTCAGTCCTCGCCGACGCGCACCACCAGCTTGCCGAAGTTGCGGCCCTGCAGCAGGCCGATGAAGGCGTGCGGCGCGTTCTCCAGGCCGTCGACGCGGTCCTCGCGCAGCTTCACTTCGCCGCGCTCGACCCACGCGCCCATCTCGCGGCGGAACGCATCGAAACGCTCGCCGTAGTGGTCGAGGATGATGAAGCCCTGCACGCGGATGCGCTTTTGCAGGATCGCCGACATCAGCTGCGGCACCCGGTCCGGGCCGGCCGGCGCGGCCTTGTCGTTGTAGTGGGCGATGATGCCGCACACCGGCACGCGCGCGCCGATGTTGAGCAGCGGCAGCACCGCGTCGAACACCTCGCCGCCGACGTTTTCGAAGTAGACGTCGATGCCGTCGGCGCAGGCATCGATCAGCTGCCGGGCGAAGTCCGGATCGCGCCGGTCCAGGCAGACATCGAAGCCGAGTTCGTCGAGCGCGTAGCGACGCTTGTCCTCGCCGCCGACGATGCCGACCACGCGCGCGCCGCGCAGCCTGGCGATCTGCCCGACCGCGGCGCCGACCGCGCCGGTGGCCGCGGCCACCACCACCGTTTCGCCCGGCTTGGGCTGGCCGATGTCGAGCAGGCCCAGGTGCGCGGTGAAGCCCGGCATGCCCAGGCCACCGAGCGCATGCGAGGGTTCGGCCATGTCGCCGAGCGCGATCAGGTCGCTGCCGTCGGACAGCGCGTAGTCCTGCCAGCCGGCGTTGCCGAGCACGAGGTCGCCGGCCTGGAAGTCCGGATGCCTGGAGGCGACCACGCGGTTGACCGTGCCGCCGACCATGGTCTCGCCCAGCGGCACCGCCTTGGCGTAGACCGGGCCGACTTCGTCCATCAGGTTGCGCATGTACGGATCCAGCGAGAGGTACAGCGTGCGCAGCAGCACCTGGCCTTCGCCGGGCTCGGGCACGGCCGTGGTTTCCAGGCGCAGGTCCTGCGGCGTCGGCAACCCTTGCGGGTGGGCGGCGAGGACGAAGCGGCGGTTGACGGCGGCGGTCTGCGGCATGGGGCGGATTCCTTGGTGGAGGTGGGTGGTCGGTTCGGCCGATCAATTAGACCGGTCGTCTAGTAACGAGGCGAGAGAAAGGGCGGACGCGCCGGGCGCGCCCGCCCTCGGGGTTCAGTCTTGCGCGGGCAGCCCCAGCAGCAGCCGGGTCGTGCTCATCGCGCGGTCCATCGGTGCGCTGCTGCGCTGGATCTTGGCCAGCAGGCTGGCGCCGATCCAGCTTTGGTAGAGGGTCTGCGCCGCGGTCCGCGGGTCGGGCGCGGCGGCCAGCGAACCGTCGCTGCGGCCGCGTTCGATGCATTGCGTCAGCCGGGCGATCACCGCGCCGGTGCCGCGCTCCAGCGCCGCGCGCATGGATTCGGACAGGTCGCAGACTTCGGCGCCGAGCTTGACCACGAGGCAGCGGCCGTCCGGGTCGGAGCCGGTCTGCGCTTCGCGCCAGTCGTCGAAGTAGGCGATCAGGCGCTGCGCGCCGCTGCCGGGCTGCGCCATCAGCGCATCGACGTGGACCAGATAGTCGGCGAAATAGGCCTCCAGCACGGCCTCGCCGAAGGCCTCCTTGGAGCCGAAGTAGTGGTAGAACGAGCCCTTCGGCACCCGCGCCGCGCTCAGCACTTCGGCCAGGCCGACCCCGGTGAAGCCCTTGCGCAGCATCAGCGGATAGGCGATGTCGAGGATGTGCTTGCGCACGTCGTGGGTGGCGGGGGCGGTGTTCATGGGCGCTACTGTACGGGCCATTAGACCGGTCGTCTAGTGACAAAGCTCAGGAGTTGCGTCCCCGGCGTTCGGGGCTCTCGAGGGGCGGGGCGTATGGGGCTGAGCGCCGGTGGCCTGGCTCGGTTTTCTTTCAGGGAGGCAGAGCGGCCGCTGGCGGAGGAGACGCTCGGTGTCGGCTTGCTCGTTGCCGCGTCGAGAGCGAGTAACCGGCACCAAGATCAAAATGGATTCCGGCTTTCGCCGGAATGACGGTTGGAAGGTCGTGTCTCCTGCACGGGGCGGAACGACTTGTCCTTTGCCGTCATTCCAGCACTCGTTACGGCGTTGAGAGCGAGGAGCCGACGGCAAAGATCAAAATGGGTTCCGGCTTTCGCCGGAATGACGGCAAGGGGGAATCGTTCGTCCCGTGCAGGAGACGCGACCTCCCAACCGTCATTCCGGCGAAAGCCGGAACCCATTTTGATTTTGCTTTTGCTCTCGCGAACCCTCGAGCGAAAGCAAGCCGCAATCGAACGCATGCGCTCCGGCCGCAGGCAACCTCGTCGCGCCCCGCAAGCGCCCGAAAACCTCTCACGACCACCGCCACGCTTCCATCGCCGAACCGCCGCGCCGCGCGCGCGCCACAAACAGCGACCCCGGCCGAAGCCGGGGTCGCCGATGATGCGGTACAGCCGAGTTGCCCATCGCAACGCAGTTCGATCAATCCGCGCCCGCCGCCAGCGTGGCCGGCGAAGTGGAGCAATGCCCCGGACCGATCGTGCCTTCGTTGTAAGCGCCCAGGATGCCGGCGAGGTTGATCGCGGTATCCCGCGCCGGGCCCTTCGGCGCGGCGCTGCTGCGGCCGGTGAACCATGCGGTGGCCTGAGCGATGGCGCTGGCGACCTGCGAAGGCGTCGTCGCGCCGGCCTCCACGTTCAAGCGTGCGGCCATGTACTGGTGCGCCAGGATGTAATACGCGTTGCCTCCCTTCGGCGGGGTGCGGAACGCCGAAATCCAGGTCTGGCCCGAGCTGAAGAACAGCGTGTCTTCGCCGATCTTGGCCCAGGTCGGGTCGTAAGGCGCCGGCCCGTACTTGGAGTGGGTCTTCCAATACCCCTGGGTGTAGGTGCAACCGCCGTTGTTCGCGCACAGTTCCGGAACGTGCACGCTCAGCACCGCTTCGTCGCTCTTGCTCGCGCCGTTGTCGCTATTCAAGGTCAGCACGTTCGGCACCATGAACTCGCAGCTCAGGCCCGCGCCGGTGTTGGCCGGCGGCAGCCAGGCAGCGGCCACGTCGAGGCTGCGCACGATGCCCGGATCGGGATCGATGTCGCCGGTGACGAACTGGGCGAAGCTGCCGCACAACAGCGGCTGCACGGTCCAGCCGAAGCCCGCGCCGAGGTTGAGCCCGGCGGTGCCGTTGAACAGATCGGTCAACGCCACGCAGCGGTCGGTTTCAACCGCCGGATCGCCGAAGGCCACCGCGGCCTGGTTGGAGCTGTAGCTCTTGAAGCCGCAGGCGCTGGCGTTGTTCTGCGCATCAAAGCACTGCAGCACGCGCTGGATCGTGGCCTGGTTGCTGCCGTCCAGCTTGCCGCTCAGCGCGGCGCTGTAGCTGCAATGCAGCGAGGTCGCGGTCTGCGGGTCGCAGGTCGGCGCGATCGACTGGGTGCCGCCGCCGGTGAACGACAGCGTGTCGCTCGGCGCGGACGGGCTGAACACCGGGCTGACGTCGGCGGGCCAGGAGACCTGGATGTCGCCGCTGACGGCGAAGTTGCTCTCCGCCTCGGTGGTGCGGGTGGCGGCGAGACGATAGACCGTCTCGTAGCTGCCGCCAGCGTTGAGCGTCACGTCGACGTCGTCGCACAGGTAGTTGCCCGCGTAATCGCCGGTGGCGATCGGATCGGGCAGACAGCCGTGCATGCCGGCGACCTTGGCGTCGGCCGGCGACACCACCACGTGCTTGTCCGGCCTCCAGGCGTAATCGCGGTCGTAGCGGGTCTGCGCGGTCTTGCTCACGCTGAGCTTGCGGCACGCGACCTGCACCGTGGCCGAGTCGGCGGCCGTGGCGTTGGTGTTCGCGCCGGTGCTCCAGGTGCCGGTGGCGGTATTGGTCGAGTTGCCCTGATCGGCGTTGCAGGTCAGCGGATTGGGCCGCGGATACGTCCACACATACGGCCCCGACCCCAGCGCGAAGCTGTGGTCCACGCTGCCCGGCAGCATCGAATCGTCGATCGCCAAGGTGTCGCCGTAGCTCTCGTTCGGGTTGGCCGAGATCGAGAACGGCGCGGTCGCGGTGAACGTGTACGACTGGCCGCTTCGGGTCGCGGTGATGCCCGCGGCGTTGACGCCGCCGCTGGCGCTGGTCAGGAACGGGAAGCTCAGGCTGCTCAGATCGAACGCGTAACTGCAGTTGAGGATCACCTTGTCCGCGTTGGCCGCGGGCTTGCTGCAATTGAGCGTGTCGGTGTCGCCGCCCTGCGCGGTCCACTGCAAGGTGAACTGATTGGCCGCGTTGTTGAACTGCAGGGTGTCGACCACCGCGCTCGCGCTCCAGCCGTAGCCGAACGGGTCGCGCACCGTGATCGTCCCGGACACGCGGTACAGCTGGCGGGTCAGCGCGCTGGCGGCGACGGTGTAATCGACCTGATGGCTGTCGCCGTCGAGCATGACGATCCGGGTCGGCGAGGCGGTCTTGTCGATGCTCCAGTCGGTGTAGCGCTTCCAACTGGTGTCGGCGGTCTTCTCGCCGGTGGGACGCGGAACGAAGCAGAAGGTGACGTGGCTGACCGCGGCGGGACCGCCGCTGGAATTGTCGGGCGAGTACAGATTGGTATCGCTGGTGACGCCGGGAACGTAATGGAACACGTTGAAGGCGTTGCCGCCCTTCACCACGACGTAGTCCATCGGCATGGTCGCGTTGAAGCCGATGTACTGCATCTGTCCGGGCGGAGTGTAGTTGAAGGTGATGGTTTGTCCGGGAACGCCGAGGTTGTAACTCTGGCCCTCGGCCGGCGGGTTGCCGGTGCTGTAGCCCAGCCCCTGCCAGTTGCCGACGCCGGGAAGGTCGTTGCAGCTGGTGAAGTTGCCGGAATACGTGGTCGGCAGCACCGAGGCGGCCCAGGCCCCGGACGATGCGAACAGCAGCGCCGCTGCTACCAGCGGACGCCAGCTACGGTGACGGGACATGACAGAACTCCTGAGCGGGGCGGCGGGGGCCGCTTGCGCTTTCAGCGGAGCGGCGGACGCCGCCCCTTGGGCTTTCGCTCGGTAGCTCGGCCGTGCCGGCGGAGCAGGCGCCGGTACCCGGGAGCTTTGCGACGCCGGCTTTCGCCGGTTGTGCCTTTGTCGAGTCCTGGGGAACGAGTTCCGGGCGGCTTCCCCGTGCCGCCCGGCGGCAGCCTTCTTGTTCTTCGGCAGGTATCGGATGCCGGCGGCTGTCGAGGCGGACTATACGCTCGCCGTACAACTCCGCCGCAGCCGAACATGTTGCATTTTCGCAACCAGATCCGCCGATCGGCGCGGCACGACCGTTCGCTCTTACTGCGTTCCCCGCGCATCGATATGTGATTGAAATCGCGAAAAAATCCGCCTATTCAGTCCATTCAGCGAATGCTGCAATGCGGAATGTCCGTGACGGATTCGGCAAATATTTTGTGCATGCGGCCGCTCGGGCCGCGAGCCAACACCGAAGGGTGCCAGCCATATGAAGTCCGCATTTCGTGTCGCCGCCTTGTGCGGCGCGGTCGTCTCCGTTCTGTCCGCGTCCGCCCTCGCCGGCGGCCGTCCCGACCTGTCCCTGGCCGCGCTCAAGGCCGGCCGCGCCCACCTGCCGGGCGAGTTGCTGGTCAAGTACCGCGACGGCACCAGCGCCGCGCAACAAGGCGCCGCGGGCAAGGCCTTCGGCCTGGAGAAGATCGACACCGTGCGCGGCGGCAACGCGCGCAAGGGCGAACTGGCGCTGATGCGCGTGCCGGCCGGGCGCGACCTGGCCGCGACGCTGTACGAACTCAGCCGCGATCCCAGCGTCGAATACGCCGAACCGAACTGGCAGTACCAGCATCAGGCCGTGTCCAACGACACCTACTACGCCAACGGTTCGCTGTGGGGCATGTACAGCACGGCCTCCTCGCCGGCCAACGCCTACGGCTCGCAGGCTGCGGCGGCCTGGGCCGGCGGCCACACCGATTGCGGCAACGTCGTGGTCGGCGTGATCGACGAAGGCTTCATGTACGACCACCCGGACCTGGCCGCGAACGCGTGGACCAATCCCTACGATCCGGTCGACGGCATCGACAACGACGGCAACGGCTACATCGACGACGTGCACGGCTGGGATTTCGACGGCAACGACAATCAGGTCTTCGACGGCGCCGGCGACGATCACGGCACCCACGTGGCCGGCACCATCGCCGGCCACGGCGGCAACGGCCAGGGCGTGGCCGGCGTGTGCTGGAGCGGGATCAAGCTGATCAGCGGCAAGTTCCTCGGCCGCCGCGGCGGCGCCACCGCCGACGCGATCAAGGCCATCGACTACTTCAACGACCTCAAGTCGCGCCACGGCCTCAACATCGTCGCCACCAACAATTCCTGGGGCGGCGGGCCGTTCTCGCAGGCGCTGCAGGACGCGATCGGCCGCGCCAACGACGCCGGCATCCTGTTCGTGGTCGCCGCCGGCAATGCCGGAGTCAATTGCGAAACCTCCGATTGCTATCCGGCCGAGTACCCGAACCCGAACGTGCTGTCGGTGACCGCGCTGCGTTCGGACGGCTCGCAGATCTACAGCTACGGGTCCACCACCATCGACATCGGCGCGCCGGGCTACGGCATCTGGTCGACCGTGCCGGTCTCGTCCAAGGGCAAGGTCGTGCCGGGCTACGCGAGCTACAACGGCACCTCGATGGCGACCCCGCACGTGACCGGCGCGGTGGCGCTGTACGCGTCCTCGCATCCGGGCGCGAGCGCCGCCGACATCAAGGCCGCGATCCTGAGCTCGGCCATCGCCACCCCTTCGCTGAGCGGCAAGACCGTCAGCGGCGGCCGCCTCAACGCCACCGGCTTCTGAGCCGCGGCCACCGACGAACTCCAAGGAAAAACACCGCCATGAAATCGTCCAGCGTATTCGCCGTCGCCGCCTGCACCGCCCTGCTCGGCGGCGCCATCGCCGCGGTCGGCGCCGCGCCCGGCGGCGCCGCCGGCAAGCCCAGCCCGCTGCGCATCGGCCTGATGGCCGTGGCCGACACCTCCGGCGCCTTCAGCGGCAAGGTCGAAGTCAGCGTCACCAACACCAGCCGCCACACCGCGCGCGTGCCACAGTGGCAACTGCCGTCCGAACTGACCCGGGCCAAGCTGTTCCGCATCAGCCGCGACGGCGAAGCGGTGCAGTACACCGGCCCGCTGATCAAGCGCGGCCTGCCGCAGGCCGAGGACTTCGCGATCCTACGCGCCGGCGAAACCCTGCGCGCCGTGGTCGATCTGTCGCAGGCCTACGATCTCTCGCGCGACGGCCAATACACCGTCGCCCTGGATTCGCCGCTGCAGTTCGCCTCACTGTCCGACGGCAGCCTGCTGCGCCAGGGCAACGGCCTGCCGCAAGTCGCGCGCAGCGCGCCGCTGAGCCTGTGGGTGAACGCCAAGGGCGGCGGCAACACCGCCCAAGGCAAGCCCGGCGGCGGCGGCACCGGCTCGAGCGTGGTCAACGGCGTGTCGTACAAGGGCTGCAGCGCGACCCAGATCGACAGCATCGGCAGCGCAGTGGTCGCCGCGCGCGGCTACGCGGAAAACGCCAAGGGCTACCTCGGCGCCGATACCGTCGGCCCGCGCTACACCACCTGGTTCGGCGCCTACACCTCGCAGCGCTACGCCACCGCCAGCCAACACTTCGTCGCCATCGACGCGGCGCTGGACCAGAACAACGGCGAGATCACGGTGAACTGCGGCTGCAACCAGCGCTATTACGCCTACGTGTATCCGAACCAGCCGTACGAGATCTTCGTGTGCAAGACCTTCTGGACCGCGCCGTTGACAGGCACCGACTCCAAGGCCGGCACCCTGATCCACGAAACCAGCCACTTCACCGTGGTGGCCGGCACCGACGATCACGTCTACGGCCAGTCCGGCGCCAAGAACCTCGCGCTGACCGATCCGGCCAGCGCGCTCGACAACGCCGACAGCCACGAGTACTTCGCCGAAAACACCCCGGCGCAGAACTGAGCCTCGGGCACGACGGCAGGCCCGCGGGCGACCGCGGGCCTGTCCGTTTACGGGCCGCGGGCGCTACGGCGTTCAGCCGCGGGCCGGCTCGCGCTCACCTCGCGCGGACGAAGTGCAACGCCCTCGCAATCGTGTGCGCCGCGACCGCCCGTTCGCCCCCGCGCGCCGCTATGCTCCGCGCACGGCGTCGTCCGCCCCCCACGGCGGCGCCCGGCCACCACCGCACGACGACGAGGTGCATCCATGCGCAACGCCCCGCACAACCCGACACGAATCCATTTCAAGCGCATCGGCTACGGCCTGCTGCTGGGCCTGAGCCTGGCCGCGTCCGCCCAGGCCCAGACCATCGGCTACAACATCCGCACCGGCGACGTCTGGGTCGACACCCGCCTGGGCGAGATCAACGACTACGGCCGCCGCTACCGCGATCCCTTCGTCGAGGAAATGACCGGCTACTACGGCGCGCCGCGCTCGCTGGTCGACGAACTGCTCGACCGCCGCCGCTGGGCGCCGGGCGATGTCTACTACGCCTGCGCCCTGGCCCGCTCGCTCGGCCGCCCCTGCGTGGACGTGGTGCGCGAGTACGATCGCCACCCCGGCCAGGGCTGGGGCGCGGTGGCCCAGCGCATGGGCATCAAGCCCGGCTCGCCCGCGTTCCACGCGCTCAAGCGCGGCGCGGTGCAGACCTACGATCATTGGGGCTATCCGATCCGCGTCGACCAGAGCGTGCGGGTGAACTGGGCCGAGCATGGCCCGGGCCGCGGCAAGGGGCACGGTAACGGCAACAGCAACGGCCATGGCAACGGGCACGGCAACGGCAAGAACAAAGGCCACGGCGGTCCGAAGCAATACAGCGACTCGTGGCGCGACGACGACGGCCCGGGACGCGGCAACGGCCGCGGTCATGGCAACGGTAACGGCGGCGGGCACGGCAACGGCAAGGGACACGGCAACGGCAAGAACCACTGACGCCGCCGTGCGCGCCCGCGCGCCATCGCGATGACGAAACGAAAAACGCCGGCCCAGGAGCCGGCGTTTTTCTTTTACGCAAACACGCGCCGCGCTTACTTCGCCGCCTTGGTCCCCTGCCCGGCTTCGGGCTTGGCGTTCTTGACGTAGGTCTCCAGCCAGCGGTTGGTCTCGGCCAGCAGGTGCAGGATCGACTCGCGCGCGCGGTAGCCGTGGCTTTCGTTCGGCAGCATCACCAGCCGCGCCTTGCCGCCCAGGCCCTTGATCGCCGCGTACATGCGTTCGCTCTGGATCGGGAAGGTGCCGGAGTTGTTGTCCTGCTCGCCGTGGATCAGCAGCAGCGGGTCCTTGATCTTGTCGGCGAAGTTGAACGGCGACATCGCCTCGTAGGTCGGCTGCGCCTGCCAGTAGTTGCGCTCCTCGGCCTGGAAGCCGAACGGCGTCAAGGTGCGGTTGTACGCGCCGCTGCGGGCGATGCCGGCCTTGAACAAGCGCGTGTGCGCGAGCAGGTTGGCGGTCATGAAGGCGCCGTAGGAATGGCCGCTGATCGCGATGCGGTTGCGGTCGGCGACGCCGCGCCGCACCACTTCGTCCACCGCCGCCTGGGCGCTGGCGGTGAGCTGCTGGATGTAGGTGTCGTTGGGCTCGCGATCGCCCTCGCCGACGATCGGCATGGTCGGGTTGTCGAGCACGGCATAGCCCATCGCCAGGTACGGCAGCGGGCCCCAGTAGCTGACCGCATTGAACTCGTACGGCGAACCGATCACCTGGCTGGCCGCGTCCGCGCTCTTGAACTCGGCCGGATAGGCGTACATCAGCATCGGCAGCGGGCCGTCGCGTCTGGCGTCGTAGCCCGGCGGCAGGTACAGGTTGGCGGTGAGCTCGACGCCGTCGTTGCGCTTGTAGCGGATCAGCTCCTTCTTGATGTCGCGCAACTGCGGGGTCGGGTGCGGGAAGTGGGTCAACGCCACCGGCGCGGCGTCGCCGCCGAGTTCGCGCCGCTGCAGGTTGGCCGGCTCGGTCGGCGATTCGCGCAGGGTCAGCAGGCCCTTGGCCGCGTCGTCGAGCACCGCCAGCGGCCGCTCGAAGTACGGCGCCTGCGATTGGAACAGGCGGGTGCGGCGCTTGTCGGACAGGTCCAGCCGGTCGAGGAACGGACGATCGCCCTCGGCCGACGCGCCGTCGCCGATGTAGTACAGGCTGTTGCCGTCAGCGCCGGTCAGCAGGCGCTCGCCGCCGGCCGCGTCGATCACCGTCATCGGCGCGCCCGGATCGTTGTAGCGGTCCTCGCTGCTGCCTTCGCGCAGCAGTTCGGGCGCGCGGTCGCCGCGATCGGGCGCGATCCGCCACTGCCGCACCTGCCGGGTCTTCCACCAGAACTCGTCGATCAGCGCCAGCTCGCCGCTGCCCCAATGCGCGCCTTCGAAACGCGCGGCCAGCCGCGCCAGCGTCTGCGGCGGCTTGTCGAACGGCGCGGCCTGCATGAACACCGCGTCGCGGATCTCGGCCGCGCGCGCCGGGTCGCCGCCGTCCTGCGCTTCGGCCCACACCAGCGTGGCCGGCGCGTCGGCACGCCACTGCACCTCGCGCGGGCCGGTCGGCACCGCGTCGTTGCCGGTCGGCAGGCCGTCCACCAGCGGCAGGCGCGCGACCTCGTATTCGAAACGGCCGCCGGCGTCGAGCACCTCGACCCGGCGCGCGAACATCGACGCCGGCACCAGGTACGAGAACGGCCGCTCCAGCCGCGTGGTCAGCACATGGCGGCCGTCGGGCGAGGCCGACACGTCCATGAACAGATCCGGCGCGCCGAGCCTGGCGGTCTGGCCGGCGAGATCCACCGTCGCCAGTTGCGTGCGCAGGTAATAGGCGAACAGGCGCGCGTCGCTCTCGTTGCGCAGCAGGTCCTGATAGGTGCGCAGCTGGCGCACGCCGCCGCCGGCCTGGGTTTCCTGCACCGCCGGACCGGCGGGCACGGCGACCGCGGACGGCGCCTCGCCCTGGCCTTCGGGCTGCAGCCGCACCAGCAGGCGGCGGCTGTCGGGCATCCAGTCGTAGCCGCGGCCGACGACGGTATTGAGGTTGGCGACGAGCTTGCGCGCGCGCCGGGTTTCCAGTTCCACCAGCCACAGCTCGTTGGCGCCGCTGGCGGCGTCGACGCGGTTGAACGCGAGCCAGCGCTGGTCGGGCGACCACTGCAGCGTCGCCAGCGACAGCGGCGACGGCAGGCCGTCGATCCGCACGGTCTTGCCGCTGGCGATCTGCAGCAGTTCCAGGCCGCTGCCGAAGCTGAAGCGGCTGGCCGCGCGCACGCGCGGGTGGATGCGCAGGCCGGCGAGCTTGAGCTCGGGCTGGGCGACCACCTCGATGCCCGGCAGCGACGGCGTGCTGACCATCGCCATCAGGTCGCGGCGCGGGCTCAGCGACAGTTGCGGCCGGCGCGGCGCATCGACGATGGCCTGCAGCGGCTTGGGCGGCAGTTGGTAGCCCTCGCCCCAGGCGCTCGCGGCGGCGGCCGGCGCGGCGGCCGCGGCTTTGCCGGACGAGGCGGCCG
>NZ_LXSD01000595.1:0-58068 GCF_017168095.1 Lysobacter enzymogenes
CCCGGCCGCCGCGGCCAGCGCCCGCGTCCGCCACTTCGCGCTCCACCCGCCGACGCCGAGACCGCCGCGACCCCGCGCCGGCCGCCGCGGCCGACCACTACCCCAGGGGACGCACATGACGGCAGACACGAATCCCGCCCGCCCGGAGCTTCTGATCGGCGACGCCGACGCGAACGATCTGGCCGGCAGCGGACGCAACGAGATCATCGACGCCGGCGCCGGCGACGACGTCCTGAACGGCGGCGGCGGCGCCGATTTCGCCTACGGCGGCGACGGCAACGACGCGTTCGTGTTCGGCCGCGGCAGCGGCCACGACCGCGTGATCAGCCGCGACGCCGACGGCATCTACTACGACATCGTCCAGTTCGGTCCGGGCATCGCCCCCGACCAGGTCAGTTTCGCCCGGGTCGGCAACGACCTGGTCGTCACCCTGGCCGGCAGCCCGGACGACAGCCTTACCGTCGCCGCGTTCTTCCCGGACGACCCGGACGGCTGGCCGCAGGCGATCGACGAATTCTGGTTCGCCGACGGCTACTTCATCGACGTGGCGACCCTGCTGTCGATGCCCATCGCCGTGCGCGACGCCGACCGCACCGTACGCGGCGGCGCCGGCGACGATGCGCTGGCCGGCGGCAGCGGCGACGACACCCTCTACGGCAACGCCGGCGACGATACGCTCCTCGGCGGCGACGGCCACGACACCCTGGTCGGCGGTCGCGGCAACGACGTGCTGTCCGGCGGCGCCGGCAACGACAGCCTGATCGGCGGCGATGGCGACGACGTGTTCCGCTTCGGTCGCGGCTCGGGTTTCGACGCGGTCCAGAACATCCAGGACGGCAAGGCCGGCAACGACACCGTGGAGCTCGAGGCCGGCGTGACGCCGGGCGATATCGAACTGCTGCGCACCAACAACGGCGACCTGCTGATCCGCATCGCCGGCAGCGACGACATCCTGCTGGTCACCGACTTCTTCTGGTTCGAGCGCGGCGAAGGCGTCAAGCAGATCCGCTTCGCCGACGGCACGGTCTGGAACACCGCCGATATCTGGTCGCGCGCGCAGACCACCATCGACCGGCCGTCGCCCGAGCAGAACCCGTTGATGGACTGGACCTGGTACACGGGCCCACTGGGTCCGGGGTATGCCGGCAACGACAACCTCTCGGACGCGGCGTTCGACGATGTCGCGCCCAAGGGCGCGTTCGGCGGCTCCGGCGACGACACCCTGTTCGGTCGCGACAGCCTGCAGGACGGCGGTTCGGGCGACGACACCTACCAGATCGGCGGCGGCGTCAACTGGTATCGGTTCGGCCGCGAGTCGGGCCGCGACGAGCTGATCTGGAACGACCTGGTCGACGCGATGCGCGACCAGCACTCGGCGATCTTCATCGAGGAAAACCTGACGCCGCAGGACCTCATCGTCGAGCGCATGGGGCTCGGCGTGCAGTTGCGCGTGCTCGGCGCCGACGCGACCTTCCGCCTGATCGATGTGCTCAACGAAGACGGCACGCTGGCGATGGATTCGCGCAATTTCCCCATTCGCGAAATCCGCTTCGCCGACGGCACGGTCTGGGACCTGGCGCAATTGGCCGCGGGCTTGCACAGCGACGTCGCGGTCGCGCGCCAGGCCGACCCGCTGCGCGCCGACCTGTCCGGCGGCGGCGGCGCCGACGCGTTGACGGGCGACGCCAACGACAACCGGCTCTACGGCCTGGGCGGCGACGACATCCTGGCGGGCGGCGACGGCTACGATCGGCTCGACGGCGGCAGCGGCGACGACACGCTGCTGGGCGGCGCCGGCAACGACGAACTCCACGGCGGCGACGGCGCCGACCTGCTCGACGGCGGCAGCGGCGACGACCGCCTGAACGGCGGCGCCGGCGTCGACACCTACCGCTTCGGCGCCGGCAGCGGCCGCGATCTGATCGAAGAAGACACGCCGCGCCTGGGCTACGACGCCAACGTTTCGGAATTGACCGTGATCGATCTCGACGCCGGAATCGGCACCGGCGATCTGTCCTACCGCGGTGACGGCCTGTCGCTCGGCGCCGACCGGATCGATTTCTCCACCGGGCTGGACCTGCTCGAAATCCGCTTCGGCGACGGCACGATCTATAGCCGCCAGGAGTTGCGCGCGTTCGCCGCCGCAGCCCAGGCCGGCGCCACCGCAATGCTCGGAACCGCCGCGGGCGACGTCTTGCAGGGCACGGCGGGCGCGGACCTGATCGTCGGCGGCGCCGGCGACGACATCATCGAAGGCGGCGCCGGCGACGATCTGCTCGCCGGCTCCAACGGCAGCGACACCTACCGCTTCGGCCGCGGCGACGGCCACGACACAATCTACAACTTCGATCGCGTCGACGGCGTCGACGAGATCGATACGCTCGAGTTCGCCGCCGGTGTGGCCGCCGGCGATATCGAGATTTCCAGCGTCGGCCAGGATCTCGTGCTGCGGATCAAGGACACCGGCGATTCGATCCGCATCGCCGGTTTCCTCAATGCCGATGCGTCCGCGCGCGGCTACGACCAGACCATCGACCGGGTCCGTTTCGCCGACGGCACCGTGTGGACGCCCGAGCAACTGCGCTCGATGCTTTACGCGCCCAGCGACGCCGGCCAGCAGATGACCGGTTCCGACGGCGCCGACCTGCTCGACGGCGGCGGCGGCAACGACTACCTGTTCGGCGGCGGCGGCGACGACATCCTCATCGGCGGCGCGGGCGACGATTATCTGGACGGCGGCTCGGGCGCCAACACTTATCGCTTCGAAGCCGGCTTCGGCGTCGATGTCGTGCAAAGCTGGGGCATGGGCGCGGAGACCTTCGAGTTCGGCCCCGGCATCGGCCCGGACGATCTGCGCTTCAACTCCGGCGCTTACTCGTTCACGGTGAGCGTGGCCGGCACCGGCGACCGCGTCACCCTGTCCGGGCCGTACAACTTCGCCGATGCCCCGGCGCGCGCGTTCAAGTTCGCCGACGGCACCGTGTGGGACTCGCAGGAGATCCGTCGCCGCGCCATGCAAGGCACCGAAGCGTCGCAGACGATTTTCGGAACTCGTTTCGCCGACGTCATCGACGGCGCCGGCGGCGACGACGACATCTACGGGGGCGAGGGCGACGATCGCCTCGCGGGCGGCGCCGGCAACGACATCCTGCGCGCCGGCTCGGGTTCGGATTTCCTCGAAGGCGGCGCCGGCGACGACCGTTATCTGTTCGAATCCAACAACGGCGACGACGTGATCTGGAACCGCCGGCTCAGCGCCGACGGCGCCCAGTTCGACGTCGTCGAGCTGCCCGCCGACGTGTACTCGGTGTCGCGCAGCGGCTTGCGCGACCTGGTCCTGACCCATTCGCAGGGCACGCTCACCCTGCGCGATTACTTCGTCGAACACGCCGACGGCAGCGTCGATTACCGCATCGACGAACTGCGTTTCGGCGACGGCAGCGTGTGGAGCCGGGCCGACCTGGAAGCCCGCATCGACGCCGCGCAACGCGTCGCACGCTACGTGATCGGCGGCGACGGCGCCGACAGCATCGTCGGCAGCGCCGCCGCCGATCAACTGTTCGGCGGCGCGGGCGCGGACAGCGTGGACGGCGGCGCGGGCGACGACCTCCTCGTCGGCGGCGCGGGCGACGACACGCTGAGCGGCGGCGCGGGCGACGACGTCTACCGTTTCGACACCAGCCTCGGCGCGCAGGGCGTCGATACCATCGCCGAAGCCGAAGGCGGCGGCTACGATGCGATCGCGTTCGACGCCGGCACGGCGGTGGGAACGGTGAGCTACCGGCGCGAGGGCGATGCGCTCAAGCTGGTCGCCGCCAGCGGCGACAGCATCGTGGTGAGCGACCATTTCCTGGCCGACGACGGCGAGGGTGCGCGGATAGAGGAAATCCGCTACGCCGACGGCACCGTGCACGGCCGCCAGGACCTGCGCGCCGGCGTCCGCGCCAGCGCGCTCGGGTTGAGCGTCGGTTACGGCGGCACCGGCGCCGACGTATTGATCGGCGGCGCTTCCGCGGACGCGTTGAACGGCGGCAACGGCGACGACACGCTCACCGGCGGCGCGGGCAACGATATCCTCGTCGGCGGCGCCGGCAGCGACGTGTACCGCTACGCGCTCGGCGACGGGCGCGACACGATCTACAACTACCGCCGCGCCGAATCGGGCGACGTCGACGCGATCGAATTCGGCGCCGGCATCGGCGTCGCCGACGTCTCCGTCGGCGGCGACGCGCGCGACCTGGTCCTGAGCATCGGCGCCGGCACCGACGCGATCGTGCTGGCGGGCTTCCTCGACGCGGATCTCGACGCCGACGGCTACGACCACCGCGTCCAGCATGTGCGCTTCGCCGACGGGACGGTGTGGAGCGCGGCCGACCTGCTGGCGCGCTTGCACACCGGTGGCATCGGCGACGATACGCTGCACGGCTCGGCCGGCGCCGACACCCTCGACGGCGGCGCCGGCAACGACGTGTTGCTCGGCCAGCGCGGCGCCGACCTGCTGCGCGGCGGCGACGGCGACGACACGCTCGACGGCGGCGCCGGCAACGATCGCCTGGAAGGCGGCGCCGGCAACGACCTCTACCGTTTCGGCCCCGGCGGCGGCCACGACACGATCGCGCAGCAGCGCCGCAGCGGCGACGGCGGCGAGCTGGACGCGATCGCGCTCGCGGCCGGCATCGCGCCGGCGGACGTGAGCGTGTCGCGGCCGAATCCGGCCGATCTGGTGCTGACCGTGGCCGCGACCGGCGAAACCCTCACCATCGCCGGCTATTTCGCCCGCTACACCGACGACTACGACGCCAATCGCCGGGTCGACGAAGTGCGCTTCGCCGACGGCACCGTGTGGGGGCGTTCCGAGCTCGAGAGCCGGTTGCCGCCGGCCGCACTGGAGGGCGTCTACCTGATCGGCGGTGACCATGGCGGCTACCTCTACGGCAGCAGCGCCGACGATCGCCTCGAAGGCGGCGCCGGCAACGACAGGCTGAGCAGCGGCAGCGGCAGCGACACCTATGTCTTCGGCATCGGCTGGGGGCGCGACAACCTGGTCGATTGGGACGACGACGCCGCGTGGCTGGACCGGATCGAATTCGGCGCCGGCATCGACGCCGCGTCCGTGCAGGCGGCCCGCTTCAACGACGACCTGGTCCTGACCCGCGGCAGCGACAGCATCCGCGTCGAGGGCCACTTCAGCGCCGAGGACGGCGCCGTCATCGAGGAAGTGCGTTTCGCCGACGGCACGCTGTGGGATGCGGCCAAGCTGGCGCAGCTGACCGCGCCGCCGGAAAACCCCTGGGGCGAGCGCTCGGCGCAGGGTCTGGTCCAGGCGATGGCCGCCGAATCCGGCGGCGGCGCGGCGCTGGCCGGCGGCTTCCACGAGCCGTGGCGGATGCAGCAGCTGCTCTGAGCTCGGTCCCGGGCGGCGGCGGGGCCGCCGCCGGCGGCGGATCCCGCACGGAAAAAGGCGCGCCTTCACGGCGCGCTTTTTTTGTTTCGACGCGGCCTAAACCCGCGCACGCCGACGCGGATAGAACAGGAAAGGACCGGTTCGGGATGGGCCGGTCGCGTATCTGACAAGGGGCATGCGATGGCGGCGGTGATTTCCGGTAACGGTCTGGGCCTGTTCAACGGTTCGTTCTCGCAACTCGGCCAGGGCCTGGGCAGCGGACGCCTGGGGCAGGGACGGGACAGCCAGTACGTCAACATCGCCAACGGCAACCTGGTGCTGCGCAGCCAGGACGAGTCGCTGGTGTTCCGCGGCCTGTCGGTCGGCCAGGTGCGCACCTACAACAGCCAGGGCCAGCTCGCCCAGGTCGGTGCCGACGGCTGGCTCACCGGTTACGAGCGCCGGGTCGAGCTGCTGTCCGGGGGGCTGAACCAGGCCGGCAGCGTGATGCGCCTGCACACCGGCGACGGCGCCTGGCAGGACTTCGAGTACGTCGCGCCCAACAGCTATCGCTCGACCGCCGGCGACGGCGCCCACGACACCCTGACCTGGACCAGCGGCCCCAAGACCTGGACCTACGTCGAGGGCAGCACCCGCCGCGAAGAGCTCTACGCCGACCACGCCAACGCCGCCCTCAAGGGCCGCCTGACCCGCATCCGCGACCTGCGCAGCGACGCGGTCAACACCGCCGGCTGGGACGTGGTCTACGACGGCAGCGGCCGCATTTCCCAGATCCGCTCGCGCGACACCGCCGCCGGCGGCAACGCCGACGCGATCGTGTTCGGCTACGACGCCAACGGCCGCCTGAGCTCGCTGTCCACGCGCGAAAACGGCGTGCTGCGCGGCCAGGTCGGCTACGAATACGACGCGGCCGGGCGGCTGTCGGCGGTGCTGGTCGACCTGACCCCGCAAGACGGCGCCGGCGACCGCGACGCCTGGGACGCCGCCCAGGCCGCCAACAACGACGGCTACCTGTTCCGCACCGTCTACACCTACGCCGACGCCACCAGCCTGCGCATCGTCCGGGTCGAGCAGAGCGACGGCAGCGTGGTCAGCTACAGCTACGACGCCAGCGGGCGCGTGCGCACCGTGACCCAGGGCGACACCAACGCCGACGACAGCGACGGCATCGGCCAGACCCTGACCTTCAGCTACGACCCGGTCGCGCGCAGCACCGACGTCAGCGACTCCACCGGCCGCACCTGGACCTACCTCTACGACGCCGCCGGCCAGCTGATCGAAGCGCGCAACCCGGCCGTAGACGGCCTGCGCGACAGCACCGCCTACAGCTACGACGCCGCCGGCAATCTCACCGCCAGCGTGACCCGCCGCGGCGGCGATGTCCTGAGCCGCGCCGATTTCGCCTATGACGCCAACGGCAACCTGATCTCGCAATGGCAGAGCGTCGGCGCCGGCAGCGGCGCGGCGGCCACCCTGGTGCGCCGCACCTACACCGCCAGCAACCAGCTCGAATCCGAGACCGTCTACACCGATCTCGACCCGGACGGCGCGGCCGGTTCGGCGCTGCCGGGCCAGGGGCTGACCACGCGCTACGTCTACGACGCGCAGAACCGCGTGCGCTTCGTGATCGGCCCGAACGGCGAAGTCGGCGAAATCGAGTACGCGACCAGCGGCAACGGCGTCGGCCAGCCGGTGCGTTCGCGCCAGTACCTCGGCGACGCCTACGCCGGCGGCGCCTACACCCTGACCGCGCTGAGCGACTGGGCCGCGACCCGCAAGGGCGCCAGCCAGCTCAGCGAAACCAGCTACGACCTCAAGGGCCGGCTGGCGCAGAGCAAGCGCTACGCCGCGGTCGACGCCAGCGGCAACGGCCTCGACGACGACAGCGCCGCCATCGTCAACTACGTCTACGACGCCCAGGGCCTGCTGCGCCAGCAGACCACGCTGCGCAGCTCGACCGAGCAGGCCAACGACGGCCGCAACCTCGAACAGAGCGTCGCCTACGTCTACGACGGCCTCGGCCGCCTGCTGTCGGAAACGCTGAGCGAACGCCGCACCGACATCGCCGCCGAACGCACCCTGCGCACCACGACCTGGCGTTACGAGGATTCCGGCCACGCGATCAAGACCGTGCTGCAGGGCGGCCGCGCCGACAGCGCCGACACCAGCGACGACCTGCTGCGGATCGAAGTGCGCGACGGCGCCGGCCAGCTGATCTCGCTGACCGAAACCGCCGCGTCCGGCGCCAACGCGCCCAGCCGTACCAGCCGCAACTACTACGACAGCGCCGGCCGCCTGCGCGCCAGCGAGGACGCGAACGGCGCGCGCAGCTATTTCTTCTACGACAGCGAAGGCCAGCTCGCGGCCCAGGTCGACGCCACCGGCACGGTCAGCGAGTACACCCGAGACGCGCTCGGCCGGGTGGTGCTGACCCGGGTCTACGCGACCGGCGTCGACACCGCCGCCTGGCTGGTCGACGGCAAGGTGGTCAAGACCCTCGACCAGGTCCGCCCGGCCGCCAGCGCCGACGACCGCGAAGCCGCGGTCGGCTACGACGACCTCGGCCGCGTGCTCAGCGAAACCGATGCGCTCGGCGTGGTCACCCGCCACGTCTACGATGCGCTCGGCCGGCTGTTGCAGAGCAAGACCACCGCCAGCATCGACGGCGCCGAGCGCGTGCTGGCCACGCGCTATTTCTACGACGACAGCGGCCGCCAGATCGGCCGCCTCGACGCCGAAGGCTATCTCACCGAATACCTCTACGACCGCGCCGGCCGCCGCACCGGCGCCATCGGCTACGCCAACCCGACCGACCCCGCCCGGCGCGACGCCGGCAGCCTGGACCAGTTGCGTCCGCAGGCGCACGCCGGCGACCAGCGCAGCCGCGCGTTCTACGACGGCCTCGGCAACCTGATCGCCGAGCTCGACGCCGAAGGCGGACTGACCGAATACGTCTACGATGAGGCCCGCAACCAGCGCGCGGTGCGCGCCTACGCGCTCAAGCTCGCCGGCCTCGGCGGCGGCGAAACCCTGGCCGCGCTGCTGGCGCAGGCCAAGACCGGTACTGTGCGCGAACTGCGCCGCAGCTTCGACGCGGCCGGCCGGGTCGAAGTGGAACGCAACGCCGATGGCCTGGTCACGCGCTACACCTACGACGCGCAGGGCCGGGTGCTGACCACCGCGCTGCAGCCCGACACCGTGGAAGTGCGCGAACAGCACCGCCGCTACGACGTGTTCGGCAACCTGGTGGCCGAACTCAACGAACGCCTCAGCGGCTGGTTCAGCGACGAGTACGGCGACGATCCGCATCAGCTGACGCCGGCGCAGATCGAGGAGAAGTTCGCCCAGCTCGCCCTGCACCACGAGTACGACGCGCTCGGCCGGCGCATCCAGACCACCGACCAGGCCGGCAACAAGACCTGGTTCTTCTACGACGCGTCCGGCCAGCTCAGCCACACCGTGCGCGGCATCGAGGACGCCAACGGCGTGCGCAACGCGCTCGGCGAAGTCGTGCAGACCCGCTACACCGCGTTCGGCCAGGTGCGCGACAGCACCGCCTACACCCAGCGCATCGTGCTCGACCCGGCGGCCGGCCGCGAGGGCGTGGCCGACGCGCTGAGCACCTTGCTCTACACCGCCTCCAGCGACAGCCGGGTGGCCTACCTTTACGACAAGCGCGGCCAGCAGCTGCGCACGACCGATGCCGAAGGCTACACGCTGGATTCGGTCTACGACGCCTTCGGCCGGCTGCGCCGGCAGACCCGCCAGATCGACGCCAGCCGCAGCCACCAGGTCGATTTCCAGTACGACCTGCGCGGATTGCAGCTCTCGGCGCAAGAGCGCTCGGTCGGCGCCGCCGCCGACGACGCGACCCGCCAGGTCGCACGCAGCTACGACGCATTCGGCCGGGTGACCCAGTCGGTCGACGCGCGCGGGCAGGTAACGAACTTCGCCTACGACCGCATGGGCCGGCAGATCCTGCTGACCCAGGCCGTCGGCGCCGGCCAGCGTCAGGAGTCGATGAGCTACGACGCGCTCGGCCGGGTGCTGACCAAGACCGATGCCTTCGGCAACGTCACCACCTACAGCTACGACGACGCCAGCCGCAGCATGAAGGTGGTCAGCGCGGAGGGCGTGGAGAGCACGACTACGCGCAATGTGTTTGGCGAGACCTTCTCGGTTGCCGACTGGCGCCGCGGCAACTGGAACGAAGGCGGGTGGCACGAAGGCGACTGGCGCGGCGACCAGGTGCGCTACGTCTACGATGACGAAGGGCGAGTGATTGAAGTGTGGAAGCCAGTGACGTTCCGTCGCGGCCAGTACTTCCCCTCGCTGATGGCCATGAGCGATGCCAGTAGCGACAACCATTGGGAATGGGAGAATGAAGGCTACGAGCGCGTCGAAGAATTCTCCTACGACGAACGCGGTCTGCTGATCTCGTCCTACGGCGAAAAGGCCGAGTTCTTCACTTACGACGCGGCCGGACGGCTGCAGTCGTCCGAATACGGTACCGGCCCCGGGGAGACCGGCCGCGCCACGCTGACCCACGAATACGACGGCCAGGGCCGCCGCATTGCTACCACAAACGCGCACGGTTCGCGCGACACGATGCGCTACGACCGCAACGGGCGCCTGCTCGAAACGGTCAAGGACGCCGATGGCCTCGCTATCCGCACCCAATACGCCTGGGACGCCGCCGGCCAGCAGCTTTCGGTCACCGAGGCGGCCGGCAGCGCCAGCGCCCGCACCACGGTCTACGCCTACGACGGCCTTGGCCGCCGCATCGCCGAGACGGTCGCGGCCGGCAGCCTGAACCTGACCACGCACTACGTCTACGACGCCGGCGACAACGTGATCGCCCGGATCGATCCCGAGCAGCGCACGACCCGCTTCGTCTACGACGCCGCCGGGCGCCAGATCTTCGCCATCGACAGCGCCGGTGGCGTAGTCGAAACCGTCTACGACATCGCCGGCCGACCGCTGGCGACACGGCGCTACGCCAACGCGATCGCGTTGAACGGCTTGCCGCAGGCGGCGAACGAAGCGCAGGTGCGCGCGCGCCTCACCGCTGACGACGCGCGCGACCAGCAGCGTTTCGATGTCTACGATCGCGACGGCCGGATCAAGTACAGCGTCGACGGCGCCGGCGCGGTGACGTACTCGCATTACAACCGCGCGGGTCAGGTCGATCAGGTTCGCCGCTATTCAGTGGCGATCGCACTGACCGCCAATCTGCGCTCCCAGCTGGCGGCCGGCGATCCCGTCGCCGAGCAGCAGCTTGCGGCCTGGGCGACCCAGGCCGCGTTGCAGCGTTACGACGTGCAATCGTTCTTCTACAACCAGCGCGGCGCTCTGGAACTGAGCATCGATGGGGAGATGGCGGTCACCGAGACCACCTACGATGGGGCCGGAAGGTTGATCGACAAGCGCGTGTTCGGGTCACGCGCCGACTACTGGCGCGGCGGCGGCCTGAATGGAAACATCCACGAACTGATCTACAGCGGCGAGTTCGAACTCAGCGCCAGCGAGCTCCTGGGCCAACTCTACTACGCGATCGAGTCGGCCCCGGCCAAGGCCGAATCCTACGCGTACGACGGCGCCGGACGGGTCGACCGCATCTATCGATACGACACCACCGAGGGCGGCAATTACTGGCAATTCGTCCTGACCACCAGCATCGTCTATGACGACGCGGGACGTATGGTCAGCCAGACGGTGCACGCCCTGCCGCAGGGCGGCACGGATTCAGGCGGCCGCTATTCCATGGGCGGCCAGCACGACTACATCTGGACCAGCGAAGACGACCGCACCACGCGTTACGTCTACGATGCCGCCGGCCGTCAACGCTTCGTCGCCGACGGCACCGGCGCGGTGACCGAATATCGCTACAACGCCGCCTCCGAGGTCGTGCAGACCCTGGTCTATGGGCAGCGTCCCAGCGATGACTTCTGGACTCAGTTCGAGGGCGAGATACAGCGCGCGCCGAGCGAACAGCAGATGATCGACGCGCTCGCCGGAATCTCCGACGTGCGCGTCAGCGCGCAGAGCTACGACGACGCCGGTCGGGTCAAGACCCGCACCGACGCCAACCAGAAGGTCGAAACCTACGAATACGACGGCACCGGGCTGGTGTTGAGCTATACCAATCGCGACGGCTATACCTGGAGCTACGGCTACGACGCCGCCGGCCGCCGCAACCGCGAGACCAGTCCGCCGGTGACGGTGGCGAGCGCCGACGCCGCCGGCAACGTCGCCGTGGCCACCCGCAGTGTCGTCGCCCGCACCGTCTACGACGCGCTCGGCAACGTGCTCAGCCGCAGTGAGGACGCCGATTCGGCGCGACCGCGCACCACCGAATACGTCTACGACAACCGCGGCAACCAGATCAAGACGATCTTCCCTGATGCCGGGCGTCTGGACGCGAACGGCAATTTCGTCGCCACCGGCATTCGCCCGACCGTGGAGATCGGCTACGACTTGCTCGGCCGCGCGGTCGTGCAGAAGGACGTACGCGGCAACTACAGCCACAAGATCTACGATCTGGCCGGCCGCGTGGTCTACGAGATCGACCAGGAACGCAACGTCACCGGCTACAAGTACAACGCCCACGGCGAGCAGATCGAAATGCGCCGCTACGCGGCCGTTGTCGACATCGTGCCCGGCCAGCCGCTAGAGCGCGAGACCTTCGAGCAACTGCTGTTGCCGTCGGAGTACGACCGCATTCTGACGACCCAGTACGACAATCGCGGCAACAAGACGCAGGTGTCGGAGAACGGCGACTTGCGCCGCACCGATTTCGGCTACAACGCCTTCGGTGAACTAGTGTCTGAGCGTGTGTTTCTGTCGCAGGACCGGCCTGGAGAGGGCGACAGAGATCCTCGCGACTACGCCTGGGGCATAGGTACGAACGGATTCACCAACCACTTCTACGACAAGGCCGGTCGCCGCGTCGCCACGATCGACGCGATGCGCCATGTGACCACCTGGTCCTATAGCGCCGCCGGTGAAGTGCTGACCCAGACCGAATACGCGCGCCAGGCCGAGATCGAGTACGACTGGAACGGCCTGCGCTGGACCCTGCCGCCCGCCGGCGACATCGAATCGGGCTTCGACCGCACCGTCCGCTACGGTTACGACGCGCTCGGCCGCAAGACCAGCGAGACCGTGCAGCGGCATTACCAGTACCTCGACATCGTCGAGGGCCAGCGGGTGTTCGTCGACGCCGTGCGCGACGTGGTCACCACCACCGCCTACGACAACGAAGGCCACGCCCTCGTCGTCACCGCCGACGGCCAGGCGACCGCGACCGCGTACGACGCGCTCGGCCGCGTGCGCGAGGTGACCGAGGCCGGCCGCGACGTGCTGCGCGCCGACGCGCGCGAGCGCCTGCGCAACAACGCCGCCGTCGACCTGGCGTCGGCCGAGCTGTACGAACGCGTCTCGCCGTACAGCACCATGGCCTACGACGCCTTCGGCAACCTGGTGCAACTGCGGCGCTACGCCGGCGGCCTGCGCGAAGGCCAGCCGCCGCAGGCCTCGGCCGACGACGTGGTCCACACCACGCGCTACGACTGGCAGGGCCGCGATGTCTGGGAGCGCGACAGCACCGGCGTGGTCTACACCAAGCTGTACGACGCCGCCGACAACCTGCTGAGCACGCGCTTCACCCTCAACGGCAACGGCGGCCAGTCCTCGGTCGTCGTGACCCAGGCCAGCTACGACCGGGTCGGCCGCCAGGTCACCACGCGCACCCAGCGCGAGCTCTACCTCAATGGCGCCCCGCTGTCGCAGAGCGTCACAGACACCTCTTCGCAGGTGCGCTACAACGCGTTCGGCGAAATCGTCGGCAAGGACACCGACCTCGATCCGCGTCTGGCCGACAGCGAGTTCAAGGCGCGCTACGAGTACGACAACACCGGCAACCTGCTGCGCAGCAACGAGGGCGGCGTCTGGCGCCAGTACAGCTACGACAACGGCGGCCGCCAGACCGCGTCGTGGTATTCGTTGCGCACCGGCTCGGGCCCCAACGGCGCGGTCGTCGACGTCAAGACCGAGAACAAGTACGACCGCCTCGGCCGCGTGACCGAGCAAACCCTACCCGGCGAGGAAGCCGGCGCCACTGGCCCGAAGATCCACCAGCGCTACGACCGCTGGGGCAACGTGATCCAGGCCACCGACGCCAACGGCAACGTCACCGATTACCGTTTCAACGAGTTCAACCAGGTCGTGCTGGAGACCAAGGCCGAGGTCAAGGTCGTCAACGCCGACGGCACCGAAGCCATGGAGCGCCCGGTCAACGCCTGGTACTACGACGCGCTCGGCCGCCTGGTCGGCCAGCGCGACGCCAACGGCAACGTCCGCAACAACACCTACGACGCCATCGGCCAGGTCGCGCTCAGCCAGGACGGCACCGGCGCCGCCAGCCGCAGCGCCTACGACGTGTTCGGCCAGCTCGTGCTGAGCCAGAACGCGATCGGCTACATCACCTTCCGCGACTACGACCGCGCCGGGCGCGTCACCGCCCACGGCGACTTCGGCTACGGCGGCAACGGCCGCCTCAGCCATTACCGCGAGCAATACGCGCTCAACGAACGCGGCGACCGCCTGAGCGTGACCAACGCGGCCGGCAAGGTCACGACTTACGACTACGACAGCCGCGGCAAGGTGCTGCGCAGCCGCACCGCCGCCGGTGTGGTCATGAGCTATGGCTACGACCTGCAGGGCAACAAGATCCGCGAAACCAACGCGCTGTCGGATCCGTCCCTGGTCGGCAAGAGCGATCCGCGCCGCACCCGCGTCGACAAGGAGAACGAGACCGTCTACCTCGACGAGCAGACCTGGGACTACGACTTCTTCGGCCGCCTGATCGACCACAACGACCTCGGCGGCGTCGATTACGACTACATCTACGATCCCGAAACCGGCCAGCTGGTTGCGCAGCGCGTGTCCGCCGCGGCGCCGAGCGAGCCCAATCCGGGCGCCGGCCAGGCGCCGGAAGCGCCGCAGCCGATCGTCCCGGACACGGTCGAGGCCTACAAGGTCTGGGACCAGACCTTACCGCCGGGCACCTTCGTCGATCCGCAGAACGAAGCCGTGCGCTTCGTCGGCGCCTACCGCATCGGTCCGTTCGGCCGCGAGCCGCTGCCGACGTGGCTGGCGTTCGACGCCAGCACCGGCCGCTTCCTCGGCGTGCCGCCGGGCACCGAGAACTTCGACATCGAAGTCGTCGCGGTTGACGCCAGCGGCCACGAGGGCTCGACCTGGTTCCACACCTCGTTCACCGCGCCGCAAACCAATGTCGCGCCGCCGGTGCAGAACAACCTGATTTCCAATCAGGTGGTCGAGAACGGCAGCTGGAGCTTCGACACCTCGTCGGTGTTCGCCCCGGCGCCGACGGTCGAAGGCGCGCTCACCTACACCGCGATGCTGCCGGGCAATCTCGCCAGCGGCGCGACGCTGAGCTTCGATCCCGCCACCCAGACCTTCAGCGGCAGCTTCCCGACCCTGGCCACGGCCCAGGTCTACACCGTCGTGCTGGTCGCGACCGACAGCGAAGGCGCGAGCATCAGCCAGTCCTTCACCGTGACCGTGCCGGGCAGCGCCGCGCAAGGCGCTGCCGCCGGCGCGAACGCGATGCTGGCCGACACCGGGCTCGAGAACCCGTGGATTCCCGGCGTGCCGATGCCGGTCTACGCGACCGGCAACCGGCAGATGACCTACTACGCCAACGGCCGCCTCAAGGAACTGCGCGAAGACACCAACACCGGCCAGAACTGGACCAAGTACGGCTACGACGCCAACGGCAACCGCACCTCGGAGGAAACCTACACCTACGACGCCGACGGCAAGCCGCTGCACATCCGCACCACCACCACCTACGACGCGCACAACCGCATCGTCCGCGTCACCCAGGACGACATCGGCGAAACCTGGCGCAACGGCGATCCGCCGCCGAACGCCGGCTTCGAGGACGGCGACGTGGGCTGGAACCGCGAGCCGGGCTGGGAGATCAAGTCCGAATCGCAGGGCGGCGACGCCTACGGCGGCAGCTGGTCGGCGGAATACAACGGCAGCGGCGCGCCGCGCAGCATCATCAGCAACGTCAAGGCGCGGGTGCAGCCGGGGCAGGTGGTCAGCGCCAGCGTGATGGTCCAGCAGGGCGCATCCGACGCCGGCGACGCCGCCGCGCGCGTGTTCATCCTCTGGCTCGACGCCAACGGCAATCCGCTGCCGGGCGGCGAGGGCCGCACCTTCGTCGGCGGCAACATCGTCAGCTCCGGTTCGGGCGGGCAATGGCATCCGTCCAGCGTGACCGCGACGGTGCCGCCGGGCGCGGTCTACATGTCCATCGCGGCCAGCGCCAGGAAGAGCACCAACAAGCCGCTGTGGGTCGACAACTTCTCCTGGAGCTACCAGCCGGTCGACAGCAGCGGCGAGGAGAACCCGGTCAAGCGCCGCCTGATGGACGTGCGCTATTCCTACGACGCGGTCGGCAACCGCCGCCTGGTCGAGGCCGGCACCGCCTACAACCCGGCCGGCAACCCGCCGGTCAACGCCGGCTTCGAAAGCGGCGACGACACCGGCTGGGACCTGGAACCGGGCTGGAGCGTGGCTGAGGAAGGCAACGGCGGCGACGCCAACACCGGCTCCTGGTCGGGCCGCTTCGACCTCACCGGCGGCGGCACCATCATCAGCAAGACCCGCGCGCCGGTGTCGGCCGGACAGATCGTCAACGCCAGCGTGATGGTGCAGCAGGGCGCCTCGAGCGCGGGCCAGGCCGGCGCCAAGGTGATGATCATCTGGTTCGACCAGGCCGGCAATCGCATCGGCGATGTCTCCGGCAACATGGTCGATTCCGGTTCCGGCGGCCGTTGGCACCCGTCCAAGCTGCTGGCGACCGTGCCGCACGGCGCGGCGACCATGGCCATCGCCGCGTATGCCTACCGCAGCGGCGGCGGCGATCCGCTCTGGGTCGATGACTTCGCCTGGAGCTACAAGAGCGCCGACGACGACAACCTGGTCATGAGCGAGCGCTACTGGTTCGACTACGACGCGGAAAACCGCGTCACCGTCGCCAACGGCGCGATGAAGGACGGCCACATCGTCGTCGCCGACGACGATGTCAGCTACGCCCTGAGCTACGACGCCGCCGGCCGCGCCACCCAGCGCCGCTTCATGAAGGACGGCACGCTGATGGAGCAGGTCACCGACTACGACCTGCGCGACCAGCGCACCACAGTGTGGGAAGCCGGCGCCTTCGGCGGCGCCGCGCCGACCGTGCAGGCTGAGAGCTTCAGCTACGACGAGGTCGGCCGCCAGACCAAGCACCGCAGCTACGACGGCAGCGGCATGAAGACGCTGCAGTCGACCCGCTACGACGACGACGGCCGGGTGGTGTGGCAGGCCAACTTCGGCCGCTCCGCCGACGGCACCGGCTACGGCGAATTCGAGGAAGGCGAGGGCCTGTCGCTGCTGAGCAAGGTCGACTACACCCAGACCGGCGGCTACGACGACGCCGGCCGCCTGCAGGGCTACGTCTACGGCAACTTCCGCCACGAAGCCGGCGGCCCGACCTCCGGCCCGGGCAGCTTCACCCACACCTACAGCTACAGCTACGAAGGCCGCGACAGCTACCTCGAACGCGGCGTCTACGGTTACAGCAACAACAGCAACTTCAAGGCCAGCAGCACCTCCAGCAGCTACGACGCCTGGGGCCGCCGCATCGCGATCGCCGAACAGACCCCGAACCAGGACGTCGACGACCGCGTGCGCTACTTCGCCTACGACGGCGAAGGCAACATCCTGCGCCGGCGCGAAGGCCGCCTGGTCAACGGCGTGTTCCACCAGGGCACCGAAGAGATCGGCCAGACCCAGATCTACGCCTACGTCAGCGGCCAGCAGGTCGCCTCGGGCAAGTACAACGGCGAACTCGACATCATCGGCCGCCTGACCGCCTACGACGCCAGCGAAACCGGCAGCTTCCGCGTCACCGTACTGGCCGGCGACACCCTGCGCAGCATCGCCCAGCGCGTCTACGGCAACGCCAACCTGTGGTACCTGCTGGCCGAAGCCAACGCCGTCAGCGACGACGGCCTGGTCGAAGGCACGACCATCGTCGTGCCGAACGCGACGGTCTCGGCGAACGACTCGTCGACGTTCAAGCCGTTCAATCCGAACGATGCGATCGGCAACACCGCGCCGACGCTGCCGTATATCCAGCCGCCGCCGAAGAAGCATTGCGGCGGGTTGGCGATGGTGTTGATGATCGTGGTGGCGGTGGTGGTGACGGTGTATACCGCCGGCGCGGCCGCAGGCCTGCTCGGCGTCACCGGCACGACCGCGGCGGGTACGGCGGCGAGTGCGGGCGCGTTGGGCGCCAGCGCGCTGGCCGGCTCGGCCGTCGGTACCGTGGCCAGCTTGGGCACGGTGGCGGGTTCGTTCGCCGCGGCGGCGGGTGTCGGAACTACGTTGGCGGTATCGGCCGCGGCGGGTGCGTTCGTCGGCAGCGTGGCGTCGCAAGTGGTCGGCAAGGCGCTGGGCGTGGTCGACAGCTTCAGTCTGCGCGGGGCGGTCGCGAGCGGTCTGACCGCAGGTATCACCGCTGGCATCGGCTCGACCGGTTGGGTACAAGGTATCGCCGAAGGAGCCAAGTACGGGCATGTCGCGCGTGGCGCGGTCAGCTCAGCGCTCGGAACGGCGACAGGCGTCGTAGCCAACAAGATCGCGGACGTGGACACCAGCTTCAGTTGGCGCGCGATCGCGGCCAGCGCGGTATCCGGCGCGGCGACTGCGGGGTTGAGCGGCGCGTTGGGCTTTACTCCCAAGGACACGACAGCTGTCGGTCAAAGTGGTGGTTTTGGCAGCGATCTGGCCAATGGATTGATCGGCGGTGTGGTCAGCCTGCATACGCGCCGCACTTTCGGCTTCAACGATCCGGTGAACTACGGATCAATCGCGGCGGATGCTTTTGGCAACGCGCTAGGTAATCAATTTGTCGTGAAACTCGATCAGATCGCGGTGGCCCGGAAGATCAAGCAGGAGCAATCGTATCGAGAACTGTCTCAAATCAACCCTTTCAGTCTCGGCAAAATTCTGGAGAGATATCGCGACCTTGAGCCGAGCGAGCCGGTCGAGGCGGACGGAGAAATCACCGGCGCCGCCGCGAAGGATGAGCGTAGGCCGGCCGTGGATCAAGATGGGTCCGTCCTCAATGTACTAGCGAGAGCTAATCTGCCGGGCGATATCGAACGCTGGCGCACCAACGAACTGCATGCCAATCCGGGACGCTATGCGGGGCCCCTTTCGATCAAGGAGCAGGCGTATCTGGAGTATTTCAAGCTGCTTATCCTGGATCCCGAAAAGCTGGACTCGGACTACCAGCGCAGGGCGGAAAAATTATTTGGCGACGACCCTGAGCGCGATAGCAAGTACGTGAATGTAAAATCCAGAGACATAATCCTCCAGCACGCCGTATGGAGTAGTCCGCAGGGCCAGGAAATGCTGATGGCAGGCTATCGCTTATTGCGCGATACCAATCCCCTTCACTTTTCACTGGAGCGTGGATGGCAAATTGGGTCCGGCAAGGAGATGTTTACCGATAAGGAAGTTTCTAGGCTGGGGGCTGGCGTAGAGTTCGCTTTGGCAGTTGGAACCCCCCTGGGCATCCGCTACGTTGCGAACAAAATTCAGGGGCGGACCGGGCAACAGCTGCTACGAATCAACGGCAATGCCGATCGTCCGATGACGATGCCGCCAGGGGGCTGGCCCAAGAATCCGGGGGGCGTAGCTCGCACTGAAAAAGAAGCCATGGCTCTGCTGGAATCTCTTGGTATCTTGGACGATGCAAGAGTCATGGACGTCGACGACATGATTATCCGGATCGTTCCGGATGCGGTCATGAGGAAAAATCCCGACGGCACGCCGATGGCCGCCCATTACTATTCAGGGGAAAACCATACTGGTGTTTTCATCCCCTACAGCAAGATTTGGACGGTTTCGGATGGCGGGAGCATCATGACCAACAAGGTGGTTGTCCAAGTCGCCGAGTCGACAATGCAGAGTGACATGGCTATTATCCACACGTTCTCGCATGAACTTTACGAGCTCGGCCGCTTACAGGCGCTGTACAAGGAAAGCAATTGGATGGTGGAAAGCGGCAAGTTGTGGCGCAGCATTGACGGGCGTTACAAGGGCGAGAATTTCCACACCCAGGCGCATGATTTTGGTGATTTCTGGGTCAGAAAATACATCGAAAAACTTTCTTCCAAGGGTCAATGAGTCATGTCCGAATCGGGATGGAAAGAGGTTTTCTTGGGGCAGGAAGTGCGAAGTATGGACGAATATGATCGACTTCTCGCTTCGCTGCCGGCGGACCAAGATTATTCGTTGATATTTGCGGGCATGAGCGCACCTGTCTTTTTTCATTACAGGCGAGTTCTCACGGATCCCGCGTACACAGATGAGAGCGAAAGTCTCCGGGCGATGTTCACGAAAAACGGCTGGATAAGCTTCTCGGCTGAAGGGGAGCGGCCGTTCAACTCTCTTCGGAAAATTTGCCGGCGTATCGATAGTGGCGCATTAAGTGATAATGAAGAATTTTTAGACGGGGAGTTAGTCGATATCGCATTTGCGGCGGCAGACACTCGTAACGTTCACGAGATTTATCAAATCTTGCCTAGGCGCGCCAAAGACATATTTGCCACGATGCTTCTTTCGTCAATCGACGGTTCGACCGATGGGGCTAGCGACGCGATAAAGGATATTGCTAAATCGCTCAAAGATAGCTTAGGGGGATGATTTGAGCGGCTCGATACCATTCACCTATTCATCAGGAAATTCTATTTCTATAGGCTGGTCAAGGTGTAGGCCGAATTGCTTGCGTAGACGAAACGCTTCGCTCGGATACTTCCGCCAATGCAAACCCACGACCGGCAACTGCAACACCTCCGGCCGAGACGAAGTCTTGATCCCGGTCGACACCGCCGGATCGTCCTCCATCTCGAAATACCGCGTCTCCAACCACTTGCGCCGATACACCTTCAGCCCGTGCTTGTTGCGGGTCATATAGGTCCGCCGCTTGAAGTAGTCGTGGACGATCTCGAGCGACACCACGCCCGGGCAGCGCGGGTGGCGTTCGAGAAAATCCAGGCAGAGCTCGAAGGTGTTGGGTTCGACCCAGTCGTCCGGGTCCAGTGAGCTGACGAACTCCGCGTCGCCGAGCTTGTAGGCGCGCACGCGCGCCTGGCCGATGTGGCCGGGGATGCCGTCGACGATGCGCAGGGTGCAGATGTCGGTCGGGATCGAGGCGATCGCCTGCGCTTTCCAGTCGGGACGCTCGGTGCCCAGCACCAGCATGTGTACGTCGATCTTGCTCACGGCCTTTCCCTGGATGCCGGTTCTTGCAGGTCAGCATCGCAGGCGGAAGGCTTATTTTCCATGCCTGAAAGGCAGATCTAACATGTTATTTCGTCTGGCAGCCAATCGTCGGACAGATCGACCTCGTCCGGCATCCGCGCATGCAGTCCCAGGCGTTTGCGGATGCGGAAGGCCTCGCTGGGATATTTGCGCCAGTATCGGCCGATCAGCGGCAGTTCGACGATCTCGGGCTTCATGGCGATGCGGATGTCGGTCGATTGCGCCGGGTCCGAAGCCATTTCTTCGTAATGGCGGGCGATCCAATCCCGGCGGTACAGTTTCAGGCCGTGCTTGCCGCGCGCTGGATAACAGCGGCGCGCGAAATAGTCGATCACGATTTCCCAGGTGGCGACGCCCGCGCATCGCGGCCGATGCCGCAAGAACTCCAGGCATTGCTCCACGGCGCCGGGCGCGAACCAGTCGTCAGGGTCGATGAAGCCGACCAAGGGCGCATTCCCTAATTGATAGGCGCGCACACGAGCCTGGCCGATGTGGCCGGGAACGCCGTCGACCACATGCAGCTTGCACAGGTCGGTCGGTACGGAGCGAACGGCCTGCTCCAACCAATCCGCTCGTTCGTTGCCGAGCACGAGCATGTGAATGTCGATCTGGCTCATCGAATGCAGTCTATCCGTGCGGAGAGATCGCCCATCGTCCCTGCCTGCCTCCCAACGCACCATCGGACCGGTCCGAATCTTCGATGCGCCCCCCGCAGCGCGGGCGTAACACTGCGATGCGTCGGCCAGTCGAAATGCGATGCGGCTCTCGTCCCGTGACGTGGGTCCGACGTCGATGCTTCGCTGTGGGCGACGATGTCGTCTCACAGGAACATCCCACAGCAAGGAGGTTGAACGATGCCGCAGTCTCTCGTTCGCGCGTCGCTGTTTTCCATCGCATGCCTGATCGCTCTGGCCGCACCCGCCGCGAATGCGGCCGAAGCCGACGCGCGCGCCGCTCCGACGCTCGCTGATCCGGTTCTGACGAACGCCCTGTCGCGCGACCTGGATATTTCGCCGGCCCAGTTGCCGCGGCTGCTGCGCGTGCAACGCCACGCTGGCGCCGAGGAGGCGCGCATCCGCCGCGAATTCGGCGAGGATTTCGCCGGCAGTTGGATCGAGCGCGCGCCGGATGGCGTGTCCCGGCTGGTCGTGGCGACTTCGGGGCGCCAGCGCGCCAGCGTTTCCTGTTCGGAGTTGTGCGGCAGCGTCGAAGTGCGCCAGGTCCGGTATCGCTGGAGTCGGCTGCAGGCTTCGAAGCAACGCCTGGACGAGGCGCTGAAATCGCGACGTATCGGTATCCACAAGCCGCTGCGCGGTATCCACACCTGGCATGTCGATCCGGTCAGCAACCGCGTCGTCGTCCGCATCGCCCGCGACGCCGGGCCGGAACTGGCCGATTTCATCGCCGCGAGCGGCGCCGACATCGATGCGATGCGTTTGGAATACATGGATGGCGTGCCCCAGCCGACCAACTGGATCTACGGCGGGATCTCGTACATCACCGCCTCCGGCGGCGGCTGCACCTCGGGCTTCGCCGCCTACAAGGCTGCGGCTCCCGGCGTGGTGACCGCCGGCCATTGCGGAACCGCGCCGGATCGGATCGACGTGGATTGGTCGGGCATCGGCAGGACCTACTTCGGCGTGTTCGAGAACTCCAGGTTCCCCGGTGCGGACCGGGGCTGGATCCGCTCGTCGGCCTCGTATGCCGTTTCGGCGCAGATCTACGACTGGAACGGCGGCTACATCGCCGTCAAAGGTTCGGCCGAGGCGCCGATCGGGGCGACGGTCTGCCGTGCCGGGCCGAAGACGGCATATCGCTGCGGGCAGATCACGGCCAAGCAAGTCACGGTGAATTATCCGATCGGCGCGCTCTACAACATGAGCGAGGGCAACAACTGTTCCGGCCTGGGCGATTCCGGCGGGCCGTGGATCGACCCGCTCGGGCAGGCGCAGGGCATCCAGTCCGGCAACAGCGGCGTATCCAGCGCCGGCCACAATTGCGACATGCCGGCGTCGCAGCGCAGATCCTGGTTCGATCCGATCAACCCGATCCTGAGCGAGTTCGGCCTGGTCCTGGCCGTGGGCTGATACGCGCCGATCATGCCGTAAGCGCAGCGGCCGCGGCGCGGCCGTTCCGCGCCGCTGCGTGTCGTGTCCACGGTTCTTCTTGTTCGACCGTCGCCGCGCGTGCGCCTGTCGCGCGTTGCCTATCGCACAGCCGCCACCGCATGCGCTCGGCAGCCGCGATGCGGCGGCGCATCAAAACGGCGCGCGCCGCAGAAGGCGCCGATCCGTATACGCCAATCCCGAGCCGCGATCCACGCGGCCCATGCTGCGCCGCCGCAAGGAATACGGCCGAGAAACCGCTTTCTCCTTGATGCCGGTAGCACTTTTGTCCAGATAATTGACAGCGCTGTCATGCGCGCGTCAAATCGCCCCGCAGCAACCAAGGGGGCGGGACGGGATCGGCCCGCCCGTGCATCGTGGAATCCTGGGGAGGAGTTTCGATGAAGCAAACGCGCGGCGCCGCCAAGCGCACTGTGTTGACGTCCGCATTGCTGTTGGCCCTGGGCCAGCCGGCGTATGCGCAAAGCACCGCACCGGCGGCCGAGGCCGGCGCCAACGCCCAGGCCGATGCGCCGGCGCAGGCGGGACAGCAGAGCCGGCCCGGCGCCGGCGACGACGCCAGGACGCTCGACGCCGTCGTCGTCACCGGCATCAAGGGCAGCCTGACCTCGTCGATGAACCTCAAGCGCGACGCCGAGGGCATCGTCGACGGCATCGTCGCCGAGGACATCGGCAAGTTCCCCGACACCAACCTGGCCGAGGCGCTGCAGCGCATCAGCGGCGTGTCGATCGACCGCAACGCCGGCGAAGGCTCGCGCGTGACCGTGCGCGGCGTCGGCCCCGACTTCAATCTGGTACTGCTCAACGGCCGGCAGATGCCGACCGCCACCGGCAGCCGCGCGTTCGAATTCAGCGATCTGGCCGCCGAATCGATTTCGGCGGTCGAGGTGTACAAGAGCAGCCGCGCCAGCACGCCCACCGGCGGCATCGGCGCCACCATCAACATCAAGACCGCGCGGCCGCTGGACAATCCCGGCGTGCACGCCAACGTCGGCGTCAAGGGCATCTGGGACACCTCCGACGACGATCTGCCGGGCGATCTCAAGGGCGATTCGGTCACCCCCGATGCCTCGGGCATCTTCAGCGCGACCTCGGCCGACGGCCGCTTCGGCATCGGCCTGAGCGCGAACTACCTCAAGCGCGAATCCGGCTCGGCCTCGGCCTTCGTGGCCTCCGGCAACGGCTGGCGGCCCTTCATCGACACGCCGCTGGCCAGCGGCGAAGGCGGCGGCTCGGCGCTGCCGCTGCCGGGCCAGCCGGGCTCGGAGAACATCACCAACCGGCCCGGCCCGACCGACGTCTACTCGATGCCGCAGAGCCTGGGCTACAGCGTCAACTCGGTGAAGCGCGAGCGCATCAACGGCCAGCTGACCCTGCAGTGGGCGCCGACCGACAACCTCACCACCACGCTCGACTACACCTATTCGCAGAACAAGATCGAGCAGATGCGCCACGACATGTCGGTGTGGCTGAACTTCACCCCGGGCCTGAGCTCGTGGACGAAGGGCTCGGGCTCCTCGCCGCTGATCTACGACGAGCGCTACAACGGCCTGTCCGACTTCGCCAACGGCGCCGGCAAGAGCGCGGTCAAGCGCGAGAACAAGTCGATCGGCCTCAACGTCGACTGGAAGCTCAGCGACGACTTCAACCTGAACTTCGACTACCACCGTTCCACCGCCGATTCCTCGCCCGACAGCCCCTACGGCTCGAACAACACCCTGGCCAGCGCCGGCTTCTTCCGCGCCGGCAACATCCTCGATTTCAGCCGCGATTTCCCGGTGCTGACCCTGCTGCTGCCCAACGGCATGAACGCGATCGACCCGGCGCAGATGCTGGTGACCGGCTCGGTGTTCCGCAACGAGCGCGAGCGCGCCGAAATCGAGCAGTTCCAGGCCAGCGGCGAGTACAAGTTCGGCGACTACAACAAGCTGAGCTTCGGCGTCGCCTCGACCGACTACAAGAACCGCTCGGCCTTCACCCACGTCCAGCTCGACACCTGGGGCGGTGCGACCAGCCCGAACGACTACCCCGACTCGGTCTGGCAGCTCGCCCACATGGGCGACTACTTCCGCGGCGTCGGCGGCGCCAACGATCCGCGTTTCACCGATGCGTTCTTCATCTTCGACTTCGACCGCGTGCGCCAGCTCGCCGAAGACGCCTGGGTCGCCAGCGGCAAGGGCGTGCGCGACGATTACCGCGCCTCGTTCGACTACACCGGCGCGGCGGTGCCCGGCAGCGCCGCCAACCGCACCGTCGGCGACAGCCGGGTGCGCGAGGAATCGCGCAGCTTCTACCTGCAGTGGAGCAGCACCTTCGACTGGAAGCTGCCGGTCAACGTCGCCGCCGGCGTGCGCTACGAGCGCACCAAGGTCAAGGCGTCGGCGCTGCAGCCGGCGCCGGTGGGCATCGACTGGGTCGCGGCCAACGAATTCATCATCCGCTATTCCGGCTCGCAGTTCCGCGAGCTCGACGGCGACTACAAGTATTGGCTGCCCAGCCTCGACGTCTCGGTGGACTTGAACGACAGCATGAAGCTGCGCGCCAGCTACGGCGAGTCGATCGGCCGGCCGAACTGGGGCAGCCTCAACCCGGCGCTGAGCGTCGGCGGCCAGGCGCGCTTCGACGGCGGCGGCGGCAGCGCCGGCAATCCGAACCTCAAGCCGCTGGAATCGCGCAACTTCGATCTGTCCTACGAGTGGTACTACGGCGAATCCAGCTATCTGTCGGCCGGCTACTTCCGCAAGAAGATCAACAACTTCATCGCCGACCAGGTGAGCAAGCAGACGCCGTATCCGGACCTGCACACGCCGTCGGGCGGCAACTACTGGAACGCGGCCATCTCCGCCGGCGGCTGCGCCAGCACCGACCGGCCGTGCATCCGCAACTACATCCTCAACACCTACAACGGCCAGCCCGGCGTGGTGAAGACCGGTGTGGATTCCAACGGCATGGCCACCGGCACGGTCAGCGGCCTCAGCGGCGATCCGGTGCTGGCGTTCAACATCACCCAGCCGGTCAACAACCGCTCCGATACCCTCGACGGCTGGGAGTTCAACATCCAGCACGTGTTCGGCCAGTCCGGCTTCGGCCTGTCGGCGAACTACACCATCGTCGACTCGGGCCTGACCTACAAGAACGGCAGCCTGGGCACCCAGTTCGCGATGACCGGCCTGAGCGACTCGGCCAACCTGGTCGCGTTCTACGAAAAGGGCCCGTGGCAGGCGCGCGCGGCGTACAACTGGCGCGATCAGTTCCTGACCAACCTGGGCGACGGCAAGGGCGCCAACCCGATCTATGTCGAGGCCTACGGCCAGCTCGACATGAACGTCAGCTACGCGGTGTCCGACAATCTGGTGTTCACGCTGGAAGGCATCAACGTGACCGACGAGACCATGCGTACGCGCGGCCGCAACAGCCGGCAGCTGTACTCGTTCGACCAGTACGGGCCGCGCTACATGTTCGGGGTGCGCTACAAGTTCTGATCGCGGCGCTCGCGCGGGGCCGCGCCGGCGCATCGCCGGCGGCGGCTGCGCGGAATCGACCGGGCCGGTCCGGCGACGCGCCGGACGGGCCGCTTCCGACCGGCCATCCGGCCGCGCGATATCCTCGCGCGGCCGGCCACGACCCTGGACATCGCGATGTCGCAAGCCGTTCTGCTCAACAACGTCGACCACCACGACTTGCGCGTGATCGTCGCGCGCGGCGCACGCTACGGCGACGACGAAATGCTGGCGCCGACCTTCTTCGGCGAATTCCGCGCGTTGCAGGCGCACTATCCCATCGTGTTCCAGCAGACCGCCGACGGCGGCTTCCGCTCGCTGGCGCTGCTGGGGCTGCGGCCGCGCGAGAACCTGTTTCTGCAAGACGATGCGCTCGAGCGCGATGCGCTCGCCGGCGCCGGCGAGCGCTGGGACGCGCACTACCTGCCGATGGCGATCGAGCGCCTGCCGTTCCTGATCGGCATCGCCGAAGACGAACCGATGCTGCACATCGACCTGGCGCATCCGCGCGTGGTGCGCGGCGAGGGCCGCGGCGGCGAGCCGTTGTTCCTCGAACACGGCGGCAGCAGCGAATTCCTGCAGCGCGCCGCCTCGCTGCTGCGCGCGCTGCACGACGGGCTGCGCGAGGAAGCCGGATTCATCGCCGCGCTGCGGCGCCTGCACCTGCTCGAGCCGTTCGCGCTCGACATCCGCCTGGACCAACACACCCAGCACCGTTTGTCCGGGTTCCACACCATCGACGAACGCGCGCTGCGCGCGCTCGGCGCGGCGGACCTGCATGCGCTGGCGCAAGCCGGCTACCTGGAAGCGATCTACATGGCGCTGGCGTCGCAGTCGCGACTGCGCGACCTGATCGAACGCCTGAGCCGCCGCCATGCTGCCGGCCGCTGAACCCATCGAGGAACTGCACGGCGTCGATGCGGCGGCGTTGCCCGAGCACGTGCTGACTTCGACTCGGCCCTATGTGCTGCGCGGCCTGGTCGCGCACTGGCCGCTGGCCCGCGCCGGGGCCGCGTCGATGCGCGAGGCGGCCGCCTATCTCGCCGGCTTCGCCAGCGATGCGCCGGCGACGGTCAGCGTCGCGCCGCCGGAAGCCGGCGGCCACATCGGCTATCGACCGGACCTGCTCGGCTTCGGCTTTGCCCAGCACAAGGCTTCGTTGCCGGCGGTGCTCGACGCGCTGCTGCGCTACGCCGACGATGCCGCGGCGCCGACCCTTTACCTCGGCTCGACCACGATCGACACCTGGCTGCCGGGCCTGCGCGAGCGCAACGACCTCGGCTTCGGCGCGCTGCAGCCGCTGGCCAGCATCTGGATCGGCAACCGCACCCGCATCCCCGCGCACCAGGACGTGCCCGACAACATCGCCTGCGTGGTCGCCGGCCGCCGCCGCGCGACGCTGTTTCCGCCGGAGCAGTTGCAGAACCTGTACATCGGCCCGCTCGACCGCACGCCGGCGGGTCAGGCGATCAGCCTGGTCGATTTCGACGCGCCGGACCTGCAGCGCTTTCCGCGCTTCGCCGAGGCGATGCGCCACGCCGTCAGCGCCGAACTCGGCCCGGGCGATGCGCTGCTGATCCCGAGCATGTGGTGGCACCGCATGCAGGCGCTGGATGCGTTCAACGTGCTGGTCAACTACTGGTGGCGGCAGTCGCCGCGCTGGATGGACACGCCGATGAACGCGCTGCTGCACGCGATCATGAGCGTGCGCGACCTGCCGCCGGCGCAGCGCGAGATCTGGCGCGAGGCGTTCCGCCACTACGTGTTCGACGCCGATGCGCAGACCGCCGCGCATATTCCCGAGGCCGTACGCGGCGTCCTTGCGCCGCTGGACGAGGCGCGCTCGCGCGAACTGCGCGCGCGGCTGCTGCAAGGTCTGAACCGTTGAGGAGCGTCATGCACGATACCAACGAATCCGCGGCTGGCCGGCCCGCGACACGCCGGCTCCGCTGCGGCGTACGCGCGGCCGCCGGTTTCGCCGCACTGGCGGCGGCGCTGTTGCTGGCGCCGCTGCCGGGCCGCGCCGAAGGCTTCCTGCGCGCGCAGGGCCCGCGCATCGTCGACGAGCGAGGCCGGCCGGTGATCCTGCGCGGCGTCGGCCTCGGCGGCTGGATGCTGCAGGAAGGCTATATGCTCGGCGTCAGCGGCCCTGGCATGCAGCACGCGATCCGCGCGCGCATCGCCGATCTGATCGGCGAGCAGGACACGCAAGCGTTCTACCGCGCCTGGCTCGACAACTACGTGACCAAGGACGATATCGACGCGCTCGCGGCCTGGGGCTTCAACTCGGTGCGCCTGCCGATGCACTACGAGCTCTACACCCTGCCGACGGCGCGCGAGCCGGTGCCGGGGCGGCAGACCTGGCGCGAGGACGGTTTCCGCCGCACCGACGAACTGATCGCCTGGGCCAAGGCCAACGGCATGTACGTGATCCTCGACCTGCACGCGGCGCCGGGCGGGCAGGGCAACGATCTCAACATCTCCGACCGCGACCCGGCGCAAGCGTCGCTGTGGGACGACGCGGCCCACCGCGACAAGACCGTGGCGCTGTGGCGGGAACTGGCCCGGCGCTACCGCGACGAGCCCGCGGTCGCCGGCTACGACCTCATCAACGAGCCCAACTGGGGCTTCGCCGACGCCGCCGACAAGCACGGCTGCAAGGAAACCGGCAACGCGCCGCTGCGCGAGCTGCTGGTGCGCATCAGCGCGGCGATCCGCGAAGTCGACCGGCGCCACCTGCTGATCGTCGAAGGCAACTGCTGGGGCAACAACTACCGCGGCGTGCTCGACGCCGGTTTGTGGGACGACAACCTGGTGTTGAGCTTCCACAAGTACTGGAACGGCACCGGCCGCGACAGCATCGCCGAGCACCTGGCCCTGCGCGAACGCTGGAACGTGCCGCTGTGGCTGGGCGAAACCGGCGAGAACTCCAACGACTGGTTCGCCCGTACCGTGGCGACGGTGGAAGGCGAGGGCATCGGCTGGGCCAACTGGCCGGTCAAGAAGCTGCGCTACAACAATCCGCTGCAGGTGATCGCCAATCCCGGTTACGAAAAGGTGCTGGCGTACTGGGAAGGCAAGGGCCCGCGGCCGCAACCCGCGCAGGCGCGCGAGGCGCTGCTGACCCTGGCCCGGCGCGACATCCGGTTCGAAAACAACCGCCAGCATCCCGACGTCGCCGATGCCTGGCTGCGCGCGCCGCACGACGACCGCAGCCTCCCATTCAAGCCGCACCGCATCGGCCGCGACGGCGGCGAACTGGCGGCGGCGGACTTCGACATGGGCCGCAACGGCGTGGCCTATTTCGACCACAGCGCGGCCAACGAGAGCGGCAAGCCCAACGCCGACTGGAACCCGTCGCAGCTGTACCGCAACGACGGCGTCGATCTGCTGCGCGATGGCGACGGCGAACGCGTGCGCGTGGCGATGCAGCCGGGCGAATGGCTCAAGTACACGATCCAGGCCGAGGCCGCCGGCGACTATGCGCTGAGCTGGCGCGGCAGCGGCGCGGGCGCGTTGCGGGTCCGGCTCAACGGCGATGCATTGGCGCCGTTCGAGGCGGATCGAGCGCAGCGGGCGACATTGCAGCGCGGACGCAACACGCTGGTGCTCGAAGCGGTATCGGGCGCGCCGGAGCCGGCGGCGCTGCGGTTCGCGCCGGCCGCCGCGCGGGTGCGCTGATGCGCGTGCTGGTCAGCGACATCGGCGGCACCAACGCGCGCTTCGCCATCGCCGAACTGGCGCGCGGCGAGCGGCTGCTGCACGAGAGCGTGCGCGAGTACGCGGCCGCCGACTTCGCCAGCGCGGCCGAGGCCGCGCGGCATTTCCTCGACGAACTGGGCGAGCGCGCCGACGCCGCGGTGTTCGCCGTGGCCGGGCGGGTGCGCTTCGAGGAAGCGCGCATCACCAACCATCCCTGGCAGATCCGCGCGCCGGAGATCGGCTCGGCGCTGGGCACGCCGCGGATCGCGCTGATCAACGACTTCGCTGCGCAGGCGATGGCGATCTCGCGGTTGCGCGCGGACGACGTGGTCGCGGTCGGCGCGGTCGGCTGGCCCGGTTTCGACATGGGCGCGGCGCAGACTTATGCGGTGATCGGCCCGGGCACCGGCCTGGGCGTGGGTGGGCTGCTGGTGCGCAACGGCCGCTGTTTCGCGCTGGAGACCGAGGGCGGCCACGCCGGTTTCGCGCCGTCGCGGCCGCGCGATCTGCAGGTGCTGGAATGCCTGATGCGGCGCTACGGGCGGGTGTCGTGCGAGCGCCTGGTGTCGGGTCCGGGATTGGCGAATCTTTACGCCGCGGTGTGCGAGCTCGACGGCGTCGCCGCGCAGCCGTGGTCGCCGGCGCAGATCAACGCCCAGGCCGCGGCCGGCGACGCGCGCTGCCGGCATGCGGTGGAACTGTTCTGCGCCGCGTTCGGCTCGATGGCCGGCGACCTGGTGCTGACCCTGGGCGCGTGGGACGGCGTATTCCTCGCCGGCGGCGTGGTGCCGAAACTGCTCGACGCGCTGCGGACCGACAGCTTCCGCGCCGCGTTCGAAGCCAAGGGCCGGTTCGCGCCGGCGATGGCCGAAGTGCCGTCGCTGGCGGTGGTGCACGCGTGCTCGGGTTTGCTCGGCGCGGCGGCGCATGCGGCGGAGACTTACGACAGCGCGTCGGCCTAGCGCGCACGTGCGGCGATGCGATCGATGCCGATCGCATCCCGTGCGCGCCGCCGTCGCGGCCCGCACGGGACACGGACGCCGCGACGGATGCCGTGCACGGCATCGCCGCGGCGTTGCGGTCATCCGCTCAACGCGGACGCCGCGAATGGGTTCAGCCGCCGATCGGCACGAAGTGGCAGTACTCCACCACGACCGTGTTGCCGCTGGAATACCACGACTGCAGCTGCGAATCGCAGTATTCCTGGGTCGAGGCGACGATGTCGGCGTACTTCCAGGTCAGGTAGCGGCCGTCGGGTGCGGTGCCCGGCGCGAGGTACTTCACCCGCGCCTGCCAGGTGCCGGCGGTTTGCGGCGGTTGCGGCTGGGTGCCGATGCCGCCGGGCGGCGCGGCGACGGCGGCGCCGGCCAGGGCTAGGCCGAGCAGAACGGCGCAGAGTCGGGCGGGCAACAAGGTCGTCAATGACTGCTTCATGGATGCTCCTTGGTTCGTGTGGCGATCGAACGGGCAGCGCGGTCGCTGCTCCGGCGGGCGCAACCGGCGAAGCGCCGGTGCGCCGCGCAACCAAGGTGAACGCAGTCGGGGCGGGCAGGGAGCGGGAAGGCGCCGGCTTTCGGATGGACGCGCGCGCGCGGCGTACCAGCGGAGCGTGGACGGCCGGACGCGGGCGCCGGATGTTGCGCTTGCGATACACGCTGGCGATGGAACCTGCGCGCGGAGAACATCTCGCGGCGCCCCGGCGTGGGCGCGGACGGCTCAGCCCGGCTCGATGCGGCGCCCGCCCACATAGACCTCGGCCACGCGCAACTGCGCGTCCAGCACCACCAGGTCGGCGCGCGCGCCCGGTGCGAGCCGGCCGCGATCGCTCAATCCGAGGTAGTCGGCCGGGAACGTGGAGACGCGCTGCGCGGCGTCGGCCAGGTCCAGCCCCACTTCGACCAGATTGCGCAGCGCCTGATCCATGGTCAGCGCGCTGCCGGCCAGCGAACCGCTGGCCAGGCGCACGCAGCCCAGGCACTTGTGCACGCGCTGCGAGCCCAGCGCGTATTCGCCGTCGGGCATGCCGGTGGCGGCGGTGGCGTCGGTGACCGCGTACAGGCGCGGGATCGCGCGCAGGGCCAGGCGGATCGCGCCGGGATGCACGTGCTGCAGGTCGGGAATCAGCTCGGCGTATTCGGCGTGGGCCAATGCGGCCGCGGCGATGCCGGGCTTGTAGTGGTCGACGCCGGTCATGCCGTTGAACAGATGGGTGAAGCCGGACGCGCCGGCGCGCAACGCGGCCAGGCCTTGTTCGTAAGTGCCGGCGCTGTGGCCGAGCTGGACGCGGATGCCGAGCGCGCACAGCGCCGGGATCAGCTCGGTGTGGCGGCCGATCTCCGGCGCCAGGGTCAGCACCCGGATCGGCGCCAGCGCGTGCAGGCGCTGCACCGATTCGAGCGTGGCTTCCACCGTCAGCGGCGGTTGCGCGCCGAGCCGGTGCGGGCTGATGAAGGGGCCTTCCAGGTGCACGCCGAGGATCTGCGCCGCATCCGCGTCGGGCGCGGCGATGACCGCGGCGAGGCCGCGCAGCGCCGCGGCGATGTCGTCCTCGGCCGCGGTCATGGTGGTGCCGAGCAAGGCGGTGGTGCCGTAGCGGACGTGGGCGCGCGCGATCGTGCGCGCGACATCGGAGCCCTGCATCAGGTCGACGCCGGCGGCGCCGTGCACGTGCAGGTCGATGAAGCCGGGCAGGACGATGCGCTCGTCGGCGTCGCCGCGCGCGCCGTCGTCTTCGATGCGTTCGATCCGCGCGCCGAAATCGATGCGGCCGCGGCGCCAGCCGGCGGGGGTGAGGATGCGGCCCTGCAGGGCGCTGGATTCGGTCACGGCAACGGCTCGGCGATGATGACTTCGATGCCCAGCCGCAGCAGCCCCTCGCGGTAGCGCTCGTCGATGCCGGGGTCGGTGATGATGGCGTGGATCTGGTCGAGCCGGGCGATGCGGTGCAGGCTGACCCGGCCGAACTTGGAGGCGTCGGTCAGCACCACGATCCGGCGCGCGCGCTCGACCATGCGGTGGTTGAGGCGGGCTTCGGCCTCGTCGTGGGTGGTCAGGCCGAACTGCAGGTCCAGGCCGTCCACGCCGAGGAACAAGGTGTCGAAGCTGTAGGCGTTGAGGCTGGCCTCGGCTTGGCTGCCCTGCAGCGACAGCGACTGCTTGCGCAGCAGGCCGCCGCTGAGCAGCACTTCCACGCCGGGCGCGTTGGCCAGTTCCCAGGCGATGTTGAGGCCGTTGGTCATCACCGTGACGTCGCGATGGCCGCGCAGGTGGCGGGCCAGGGTCATGGTGGTGGAGCCCGAGTCGATGATGATGTTCTCGCCGGCCTGCACCAGCTGCGCGGCACGCGCGCCGATGCGCTCCTTCAGCGGCAGGTTCAGCGCATCCTTCTCATGGATGTCCTGCTCCTGCGGCGGCGTGCGCACCAGGGTCGCGCCGCCGTGGGTGCGGGTGGCCAGGCCTTGCGATTCGATGTGGCTGAGGTCGGCGCGGATGGTCACCGCCGACACCTCGAAGCGTTCGACCAGCTCGGCCACCTGCACCGAGCCGCGTTCGATCAGGCACTGCAGGATCTGCTGCCGGCGGGATCGGGTATTGCGCATGGCCATCGGCGGGTCCGCGGTGAAAGCCCAAGATTATCCGTATTAGCCGTTCGCCGCCGCTGCCGGGCGCGCGCCGGCGGCGTTGGCGGCGCAGGCGCGGGCGTATTCGTCCAGGCACAGGCCGATGCGGTGGCGCACCAGGGCTTCCGGCGACTGGGCCAGCGCGCCGGCGCGCACCGCGCGGTACTGCTCGGGCAGGTACTGGCTGAGCAGGAACAGCGGCGCCGGATGCGCGCGCAGGTTGTCGAACAGGCGCTGCACCGCGGCCACCAGCGCCGGCTCGCCCCAGTAATAGCGGCAGCGGTCGCTGAGCGCGTAGGCGCGCAGCAGGCGCAGCTCGTTGTCGTCGCCGTGGTAGTGCTGCTGCCAATGCTTGGGTTGCTCGAGCATGCAGCGTTCCAGCACTTGCGGCAGGTCCGAGCGCTGGCTTGGCGGCAGCAGTTCGGCCTCGATCGCCGCGAGCGCGAACAGCGCTTCGCGATAGGCGAAGGTCGCCGCCGGGCCGACCTTGAGGATGGCGAAGTGATCGCGCACCAGCGCGTGCAGGCCGTCTTCGCGCTGGTAATCGGTGGAATGCGCTTCGAACACGATGCGCGGCTGGCGTTCGAGGAAATCGGCCAGGGCGCGCGCGGCGGCCGGGTCGTAGTCGTGCACGCTGCTGTGGTCGAAATCGACGCCCGGCTGCACCACCATCGCGATCACCCGTTCCCAGGCCGCGGCCAGGTCCGGCGCGGCGAAGGCCTCGCGGTGAATCGCCAGGGTCTGTTCGGCCGCCTGCGGCGTGGTCACCTGCAGCCCGCCGGCCAGCGAGGCTTCGCCGCCGGGCACCGGCACCTCGGTGCCGATCACGTACACCGGCGCCGGCAGGCCGTGCGCGGCGGCGGTGCGTTCGGCGATGCGCGCCAGCTCGGCCGAGCGCGCGGCGACGGTCGCGTCGGGCAGCGGGGTCGGGTCGTCGGCGCAGGACATGCTGCAGTCGAGATGGATCTTGTGGAAACCGGCGGCGACGTAGGCCTCGATCAGCACCCGCGCATGCGCCATCGCTTCCTCGGCCGGCCGCTTCTGCCACGCGTTGGGGCCGAGGTGGTCGCCGCCGAGCACCAGCCGCTCGCTCGGGAAGCCTTCTTCGCGCGCCAGCCGCAGCACGTAGTCGCGGTACTGCGGCGGGGTCATGCCGGTGTAGCCGCCGAACTGGTCGACCTGGTTCGAGGTCGCCTCGATCAGCAGCAAGGTGTCGTGGCGGCGCGCCACGTCCATCGCCGCGCGCAGCACCAGTTCGTTGCTGCAGCACACGCTGTACAGGCCGACGCTGCGGCCTTGGCGGTGGGAAGCGATCAGCGATTGCACGGGCGACATGGGCGGAACTCCAGCGAAGGCGGATTAAAAACCGGAACGATTCAAGACAGCGCGAGCAGGGCGGCGCCGCGCGCGCCGCCGGCATCGCCGAAGCGCGGCGGCACGATCGGCGGCACCTGCACGCCGGCGAACAGATGCGCGCAGATCGCCGCGGGCAAGGCGTCGTACAACGGCGCGTGCTGCGACAAGCCGCCGCCGAGCACGATCACATGCGGGTCCAAGGCGAGGATCAACGCCGCCAGACTGTGGCCGAGCAGATCCAGGTGGATCGCCCGCACCTGCTGCGCGCGCGCCTCGCCGGCATCGGCGTTCGCGAGCACCGCGCCGGCCTCGGCGGCCTCGCCGCCGAAATGGCGGTACAGCGCGACCAGCCCGCTGCCGGAGACGTAACGCTCGACGCAGCCGCGCAGGCCGCAGGCGCAGTCCAGCACCGGCAGGCCGTGGCGTTGCAGCAGATGCGCCGGCACGCTCCAGTGGCCCCATTCGCCGGCGATGCCGTTGAAGCCGGCGATCAGCCGGCCGCCCAGGCAATAGCCGCCGCCCGCGCCGGTGCCGAGGATCGCGCCGAACATGCTCGGATAGCCGTGCGCGGCGCCGCCGTGCGCTTCCGACAGGGCGAAGCATTGCAGGTCGTTGCCGAAGAACAGCGGCCGGCGCAGCCGCGCCTGCAGGTCCGCGGCCACGCTGCGCCCGGTCAATGCAGGCACGTTGGCGCTGAGCTGGCGGCCGCTGCGGCGGTCGCGCACGCCGGGCAGGGCGATGCCGACCGCGGCGCCCGCCTGCGCGAGTTGCGCATCGGCATCGGCGAGCAGGCTCTCCAGCGCGGCGAGGAAACCCTCGTAATCGCCCTGCGGCGTGGCGATGCGGCGGCGGTGCAGCACCTCGCGCGTCGCCGCATCGCAGACGGCCAGTTCGATCTTGGTGCCGCCGATGTCGATGCCGTAACCGACGGCGGCGCGCGCAGGTTCAGCCATGACGATCAGCCCTGATGGATGGTGACGCCCTTGACCACGCGGTTGACGGTGCCGTCGGGGAACGGATTGTCCGGAGTCAGGCCGAGCGCGGCGGAGCGCTGCAAGGCGTAGATCTGGGCGAAGCTCAGCCACACCGGCGCCAGCCAGGCATCGTCGAGCGGCGGCACCCGCAGCGTATGCTCGTCGTCGCCGCCGATGTCCGAATGCGGGCCGATCGCCAGCACCTGCCCGGCCACGCCGTCGCGGCGCAGTTCGTCGAGCAGGTCTTGTTCGTAGCGGCGCGCCAATGCGTGGGCGCTACGGATCACCACCACCAGGGTGTCGCCGTCGAGGGTCGACTTGGGGCCGTGACGGAAGCCGAGCGGGGTGTTGGCCAGCGCCAGCACCTGTCCGGCGGTGAGTTCGAGCACCTTCAGCGCGGCCTCGCGCGCCAGCGCTTCCAGCGGGCCGCTGGCCAGATAGATGACGCGGTCGAACGGGCGCTGCGCCAGCGCGCCGGCGGCCGCGCCCCACTGGGCGAGGCCTTCGCGCGCGAGCGCGGCGGCCTGGCGCAGATGCTCCAGGCGCTGCGGCCACGGCGCGGCGTCGAACACGCACAGCGCCGCCAGCAGCATGCAGCTCAGGCTGCTGGTCATGGCGAAGGCGCGGTCGCAGCTCGCCGCCGGCATCAGCACGGTGCAGGTGTCCTCGCGCCCGGCCCCGCGGCGCGCGAGTTCGCCGTCGGGATTGCAGGTGATGTCGAGGAAGCGCGCATCGTCGACCTGCGCGCGCAGCAGTTCGACCGCGGCCACGCTCTCCGGGCTGGAGCCGCTGCGCGCGAACGACACCAGCAGGGTCGGGCGGTCGCGCTGCAGGTACAGCGCCGGATGGGTCAGCAGGCTGGTGGTGTGCACGGCGCGCACCTCGGCCGGCCACTGCGCGTTGATGCGGTCGGCGACCATGTCGGCGATGAAGCCCGAGCTGCCGGCGCCGGTGAACAGCACGCGCTGGTTCGGATCGTTGAGGCGGTCGCCGAGGAAGGCCTGCACGCGTTCGCGCGCCTGCGCGAGGTCGTGCGCCAGGTGTTCCCACAACGCCGGCTGCTGGGCGATCTCGGCGGCGGTGTCGGCTCCGCCCAGGCGCTGCCAGGCGTACGAATCGGAAAGCGGAGTGGCGTCCATGAAAGATTCCTGTTGAGCGACGGCACGATCTGCGTTTTCTTTCGGAAAGTCAATTATCGAAAGTAAAACAAAAGAAATTGCCCGAGCAGGCTTCGGGTACGGGCGGGCCGCGATAAAGCGAAAGCTGGAGCGAAGATGGCTTTCGTTAAGTGCTTAACGGGGATTCTGCGGCGGTTTGGAAAGTATTGCATTGCACAAACTTTCGTTTTGTCGAAGAAATTCTTCCTTTTTCCTTTCAATTTATTGACAGGTTTCGAAACCCTGGCCTAGAGTCGGCCGCACTCGCTGTTCGTTGTTCGGTTTTCGAAAGCCCGCCGCGCGGGCCTTGGGGGCAAGGTGGAATTCCGTGTGCGTCGTCCGCGACTGTCGATCGCGATCCTCTCGGGGGCGATCTTCGCCGCGCTGTGCGCGTCGTCGTTGCCGGCCGCGGCCGAGCCGGTCGGCAACCTGCGCGCGGTCCGCGCCGGCGCCGGCGCGACGCCGAGCTGGGAGCTGAGCAGCGACAACGGCAGCGCGCTGCGCATCGAGGTGTTGGCCGACGACATCGTGCGGGTCCAGGCCGGCCGCGGCGGCAAGCTCGGCGGCGCCGGCGACAAGGCCGCGCCGATCGTGCTGCCGCAGAAGGCGGCCAAGGTCGAAGCGGTGCTGGAAGAAGACGCCACCGAGCTGCGCGTACGCACCGCCGCGCTGGTGCTGCACGTGCAGCGCCAGCCGCTGAAGCTGCGGCTGGAGCGCATCGATGGCGAACGCCGCACCGAGCTGTGGCAGGAACTGCAGCCGCTCGATCTGGACCCGGCGCAGAGCGTGCAGGTGCTGTCCTCGCAAGCCGACGAAGCCTTCTACGGCGGCGGACAGCAGAACGGCCGCTACCAGTTCAAGGGCCGCGAAGTCGAAGTCTCGTACTCCGGCGGCTGGGAAGAGGGCGACCGCCCGAGCCCGGCGCCGATGCTGCTGAGCTCGCGCGGCTGGGGCATGTTGCGCAACACCTGGAGCGACGGCAGCTACGACCTGCGCCAGAACGACCAGGCCACCTTGCTGCACCGCGAGGACCGCTTCGACGCGTATTACTTCGTCGGCGAACTGCCGCGCCTGCTCGAACGCTACACCCGCCTGACCGGGCGGCCGGTGATGCTGCCGCGCTGGGCGCTGTCCTACGGCGACGCCGATTGCTACAACGACGGCGACAACGTCAAGAAACCCGGCACCGTGCCGGAAGGCTGGCACGACGGCCCGACCGGCACCACGCCCGACGTGGTCGAGAGCGTGGCGCGGCAATACCGCGAACACGACATGCCCGGCGGCTGGATCCTGCCCAACGACGGCTACGGCTGCGGCTACAAGCAACTGCCCGAGACGGTGAAGGGGCTGGCCAAGTACGGCTTCCGCACCGGCCTGTGGACCGAGAACGGCGTCGACAAGATCGCCTGGGAAGTCGGCACCGCCGGCAGCCGGGTGCAGAAGCTCGACGTGGCCTGGACCGGCAAGGGCTATCAGTTCGCGATGGACGCGAATCAATCCGCGTTCGACGGCATCCTCAACAACTCCGACTCGCGCCCGTTCCTGTGGACGGTGATGGGCTGGGCCGGCATTCAGCGTTATGCGGTGGCCTGGACCGGCGACCAGAGCGCGAGCTGGGACTACATCCGCTGGCACGTGCCGACCCTGGTCGGCTCCGGCCTGTCGGGCATGGCCTACGCCACCGGCGACGTCGATGCGATCTTCGGCGGCAGCGCCGAAACCTACACCCGCGACCTGCAGTGGAAGGCGTTCACGCCGGTGCTGATGGGCATGTCGGGCTGGTCGTCGAACGCGCGCAAGCATCCGTGGTGGTTCGACGAGCCTTACCGCAGCATCAACCGCGATTATCTGAAGCTGAAGATGCGGCTGACGCCGTACATGTACGGCCTGGTGCGCGAGGCCGCGCAGACCGGCGCGCCGCCGGTGCGCGGGCTGATGTGGGACCACCCGGGCGACCCGCACGCGCGCGACGAGGCCTACAAATACCAGTTCCTGCTCGGCCGCGACCTGCTGGTGGCGCCGGTGTACCGCAGCCAGGCCGCGAGCCGCGGCTGGCGCCGCGGCATCCACCTGCCGGCCGGGCGCTGGATCGATTACTGGGACGGCCGCAGCGTGCAGGCCGGCGCGGCCGGGCGCGAGCTCGACCGCCCGGTCGAACTGGCGACCTTGCCGGTGTTCGTGCGCGCCGGCGCGATCGTGCCGATGCATCCGGCGATGCTCTACGACGGCGAGAAGCCGCTCGACGAAATCACGTTCGATCTCTACCCGCAGGGCCAATCGCACTACAGCCTGTACGAGGACGACGGCAACACCCGCCGCTACGAACAAGGCGAGTCGAGCACGCAGCAGGTGCGCATGAGCGCGCCGGCCGCGGGCAGCGGCCCGACCACGGTGTCGATCGATGCGGTGCAGGGCCAGTACCAGGGCCAGCTGCCGCAGCGCCGCTACGCGCTGCGCGTGCTCAGCCGGCAGGCGCCGCGCGCGGTGTCGCTGGACGGCCGCGCGCTGCCGAAGCTGGCCGACGCCGCCGCGCTGCAGGCGGCGCCGGAAGGCTGGTACTTCGATCCGGCCGAACGCAAGGGCACGGTCCACGTGCGCAGCGCGGCCGCCGACATCCGCACGCCGCTGCAGTTCGCGCTCGATATCCCGGTTGCCGCGGCCGCCGCCGACGATGCCTATCCGGCCGCGCCGGCGCTGGGCCGCGCCTTGCCGGCCGACAGCCTGCTGGTGGTCAACCGCCCGGCCGAAGAGCCCGGCCATGCGCTGGAAAACGCGTTCGACGAGGATCCCAACACCTGGTTCCGCAGCGTGCGCAATCAAGCCGTGCGCACCGGCGCGCACGAATGGACGGTCGGCTTCGGCGAACGCAAGCTGATCGACGGCATCGAACTGGCGCCGCGCAACGACAAGAACTGGAAGCACGGCCAGATCCGCGATTACGAGGTCTACCTCGGCGACAGCAACGGCGAGTGGGGCGAACCGGTCGCGCGCGGCCGCCTGCAGCTCAAGCAGCAGACGCAGCGCATCGACTTCCCGGCGCGTGCCGGCCGGCTGCTGCGCTTCCGCGTGCTGAGCGTGCAGAACCCCGATGGCGACGGCGCTTCGGCGAGCGATCCGATGGTCGCCGCCGCGCAGGGCGGCGCCGCGCGCGCGCTCGACGCCTTGCAGCCGCGCGACGTCGGCCCGATCGCCTTGTCCAGCTTCCACATTCTCGAACACCAGGAACCGGAGCGGCCGGCACAGCAACGCTATCTCTCCGAGCTGCCGTTGCCGGCCGCGCTGGCCGCACAAGCGCGCGCCGACCGCGCGTTCCGCGGCGAGCAGCCGCTGCGCATGAACGGCCTGCTGTTCCGCCGCGGCCTCGGCGTCGGCGCCAGCAGCCGCATCGACCTGCGCCTGCAAGGGCAGTGGCGCCTGCTGCGCGCGGACCTGGGCATCGACGACGCCTGCCGCGCCGCCGGCGGCCTGCAGTTCCAGGTCTGGGGCGACGGCCGTCTTCTCTACGACAGCGGACTGGTCAAGGCGCCCGGCGTGGTCAAGCCGGAACTCGACCTCCGCGGCCTGTCGACGCTGAGCCTGCGCACGCTCGGCGCGCAGGGCAGCCAACCCGCCCAGGTCTGCGCCAACTGGGCCAACGCCGCGCTGATCGGCCAGGAGGGCGATACCGCCAGCATCCTCGCGCCATGACGCTCCCCGCCACGTAACGACGCTCCTCCCCCCGCCCACTTCCGACTGCGGCCGACCGGCCGCGGCCCGGGATCGCTGTTGCCCTTCGTCCGCCATCCGCGCCGCAGATCCTGCCAGGAGAGTTCCGAATGTCGCCCGCAAGCCGCCGCCCGCGCTGTCAACCCGCCCACCGCCACACCCGCGCTACTCAAGCGCGTTATTCCGTCGCTCCGCTGTCGCTGGCGCTCGCCGCCGCGTTGCTGGGCCACGCCTCCTTCGCCGCCGCGCAGGACGCGCCGGACGACAAGGCCAAGGACAAGGACAAGACCACCGAGCTGTCGCGGATCCAGGTCACCGGCTCCAACATCCGCCGCCTCGACGTGGAAACCGCTTCGCCGGTGCAGGTGATCAGCAAGCAGGACATCGAGAACATGGGCGCGCGCACCTTGCTGCAGGTGCTCGACAACCTGCCGGCGGCGCGCCCGGCGCAACAGGATTCGCGCTCGCTGTTCACCGGTTCCGACGGCGCCTCGCAGGCCAACCTGCGCGGCCTCGGCGCGCAGGCCACGCTGGTGCTGCTCAACGGCCGGCGCCTGTCGTACTACGGCGCGCCGGCCGGCTTCCAGACCCAGTTCGTCAACATCGACTCGATCCCCGCCGCGGCGATCGAGCGCATGGAAGTGCTGACCGACGGCGCCTCGGCGGTGTACGGCACCGACGCGATGGCCGGCGTGATCAACGTCATCACCAAGCGCAACTACCAGGGCGTCGAAGTCACCGCGACCACCGACACCTCCTCGCGCATCGATTCCTACGGCGAACACCAGGCCAGCATCACCGCCGGCTTCGGCGATCTCGACCGCGACCGCTACAACGTCTACGGCTCGTTCAACTTCTATCGCCGCGACGCGATCCCGCTGAGCGACTTCTACGACAAGCGCCCGAACCAGTACTACATCAACAACCCCAATTATCTGAAGAACCTGCGCCTGGGCACCGGCAGCAAGCCGGGCGAGTTCAACCCCGGCACCTACTTCGCCTTCGATCCGGTCACCGGCGCGCGCCGGCAGGAAGCCGCGCCGGGCTGCAACAACGTGCTCACCGGCGAGGCCGCCGGCCCGCGCTGCATCTGGCAGACCTGGATGAACAACGAGATCGACGCCGGCGCGCAGACCGAACGCATGACCGGCTACGTCAACGCCCATTTCCTGATCGGCGAGAGCACCGAAGCCTTCGCCGAGCTGACCTACACCGACATCGACCTGCGCGCCAACGGCGGCACGCCGCGCTCGTTCAGCACCACCACCGGCAACCCGACCAGTTGGTTCTCGCGCGACACCGGCGCCACGGTCAACCAGTTCCTGTATCCGTTCCTCGGCCCGAACAACGAGTACAACCACGCCAGCCCCGAGCTCAAGGCGATGATGGGCGGCGTGGTCGGCCTGCAATACCTGCTGCAGGACGCCGGCAAGAACTACTTCGGCCAGCGCAACACCGACCAGAGCTATCGCGCCGTCGGCGGCCTGCGCGGCAACTTCGGCGACTGGAACTGGGAAACCGCGTTCGCCACCGCCGGCAGCCACTCGGTCACCTACCAGACCATCAACGTCAACCTCGACGGTTTCCGCAAGGCGTTCGGCCCGTTCACCGTCGATCCGGGCACCGGCCGGGTCATCATCTCCGACCATCCGGCGTACAAGTTCGGTGAGATCAGCGAGGCCAACGCGGCGCTGCTGCGCGAGGCCTATCCGACCTTCGACATCCAGTCCTGGACCCGCCTGCACACCCTCGACGGCAAGATCGAAGGCCCGCTGGCGCAGCTGCCGGCCGGCGAGATGCGCGCCGCGTTCGGCTTCAACATCAGCCGCGAGACCTTCTACACCCCGGGCAACGAGGACGCCGCGCGCGGCCTGATCACCCAGCAGGGCGGCTCGTGGTTCGACGGCAAGCGCAACACCTACGCGCTGTTCGCCGAAACCGTCGCGCCGATCACCGAAAAGCTCGAGCTCGACGCCGCGCTGCGCGTGGACAAGTACCCCAACTTCAGCGCCAACGTCGCGCCGAAGATCGGCCTGAAGTACCAGGTGCTGCCGAACCTGCTGTTGCGCGGCACCTACTCGGAAGGCTTCCGCGCACCGAGCCTGGCCGAGGCCGGCACCGGCGGCGTGTTCGCCCAGCTCGGCGGTTTCCGCGACGAGCAGCGCTGCAGCGAGACCAACGCCATCGCCAACCTGCTGCGCCAGTCGCGCCGCGCCGGCGATGTCGACCTGGGCAATTCGCTGCTCAACGCCGATTGCAGCCGCACCGTCGCGCGCATGACCCAGCCCAACCAGGATCTGAAGCCGGAGAAGGCCAAGATCGCCACGCTGGGCTTCGTGTTCGAGCCGCTGGACTGGCTGTCGGTGTCGGCCGATTACTGGTTCGTCTACCGCCGCAACGAAATCGCCGCGCCGGACTTCAGCAAGATCCAGGACATCTCCGAACTGGTGCGCTCGCCGATCACCGACTCCGACCGCGCCGCGGTGGCGGCGCTGGCGGCGATGTGCGCCGACCCGGCCAGCGGCGTGGCCTGCCCGGGCACGCTGCCGGGCTACACCGTCGGCAACGTCGCCAGCGTGGTCGGCCAGTACAAGAACCGCGGCCGCACCCTGATCGACGGCTTCGACATCGACGCGCGCAGCCGCTTCTCGCTGGGCGAGTGGGGCAGCCTCAACGTCGGACTGGCCGCGACCATCGCCGGCCGCAACCGCTCCTACCTCGACGACGAAAGCGGCTGGTTCTACGGCGACACCGTCGGCTACTACAACAACCCGCGCCTGCGCGCCACGATCAACGCCGACTGGAACTACCAGAAGTTCACCACCAGCGTCTTCGTCAACTACGTCGGCGGCACCAAGTGGGCGCTCCAGCGCGTCGACGAGCAGGACAACAACGAGCAGACCTGCACCGCCGGCTACCTGCCGGTGCCCAAGCCGCAGTGCGACGGCGCGCCGTCGTGGTGGACCGCCAACCTCAGCCTGAACTGGCGTCCGACCGACAAGCTCAACGTCGGGGTGACGGTCAAGAACCTGTTCGACCGTCTGCCGTTCTACGATCCGAACAGCTTCCTCGGCGATTCGCCGGATTACGCCAGCATCTTCGGGCGCAGCTACAGCTTCACCGTCGGCTACAAGTTCTGAGCGGGCCCGACGCGCCGGCTGCGGCCGGCGCGTTCGCGCATCGCAACGAGCGCGGCGCGCTCAGGCGTCCTTGCGCCTGGGCGCGCTCTTGGCCGTCTTGGTGACTGCGGTCTTGCCCGTCTCGGCCTTGGCCGTCGCGGCCGGCGCCGGTGCGGCGACGGCCGTGTCGCTCGTTTGCGGCTTGGCCGGCGCGCGCACCGCGTCCTCGCGCACCCGGCCCTGCAGCAGGCCGCAGGTGCTGGTCGGATGCACCAGGCAGCGGCACGGCGTTTCCGCGCTCGGGTTGCCGTCGGAATTCGGGCTGACGAAACCCAGCGGCGCGTATTGCGCATCGGCGCCGCGCGGCGGCTGGTAGACCGGCTGGCCGGCGGCGTCGAGCGGCCAGTCGATGCGGCCGGTGGTGCGCGCCGGGATCAGCCAGTAGTCGCCGCTGCGGTAATCGGCGTCGGCGGCGAAGCGCACCTGCACGCCGTCTTCCAGGTCGATCCATTCGTAGTCGCCGTTGTTGTCGGTCACCGGCACCGCGCCGTCGCGCAGGCGGATGTCGCCGTTGGCGCTCTGGTCCCAGCGCCGCACCTTGGTGCCGGGGCCGGCGAGGCGGTCCTGCTCGGCGGTGAGGATCAGCACGTTGCCCTCGACGCTGGCGATGCGGCACAACGAGCCGGGCTGGCCGAGCAGGTCGTCGTCCTCGTCGCTGAGTTCGATCCACTGCGCGTTGCGGAAGTCGCGCGGGTTGGCCACTTCCAGCCGGCTGCCGCCGCCGCCGATCCACTGGGTGAGCACGCTGCCGTTGTCGCGCGACCATTTGAAGGTGGCGACGGCGCCGTCTTCGTTGCCGCGGTGGATCTCGACGCGATAGAGCTGGTTCTCGGCGCCGCGATATTCCGCATCGGGGCTGACGATGCACGGGTCGTCGAGGCGCTCGGGCGGTTGCAGCCGCGCGGCCAGGCTCGGCGCGTCGCGCTCGAACAGCGCCAGCGGCGCGGCGCAGGCGCCGCGGTAGTCCTCGTTCAACTGGGCGATGCGCTCGTGCAGATCGTCCAGGCGCTGTTGCAGGCGCGCCTGTTCGGCGGCGTCCTGGGTCGTACCGAGGCGCTGCTTGGTCGCCTCGTAACGGTCCTTCAGCGCGCTTTCGATTTCTTCGAGCGCCAGCGCGCGCACCTGCCACACCACTTGGGTGCGGCTGCAGGTGTCCGGCCCACCCAGCGCGACCTCGCGCAGCGAGGGCCATTCCACGCTGGTGACATGGCGCTCCCACACTTTCAGGTAGACCCAGAAGCGGACGTCGTCGTCGCGGCTGGAGGATTCCAGCCAGCGCCGCAGCGGATCGCCGGAGCCGGTCTCCTTGCCCTGCGGCTGCGGGCGGAAGTGCGGCTGGTCGATGTAGTCGCAGCCTTCGCTCTCGCACAGGATGCCCTGCACGTAGTAGCGGCCGGCGCCGATGGCCAGGCTCAGCGCGCCGTTGTCGCCTTGCAGCTGCAGGTCGAAGCCGGCGTTGTCGACCGGCGCGGCGTAGGGGCCAAACAGGTCGCGCGCGAGCGTGCGCAGGTAATGCAGCAGGATCGCGCCCTGCTCGTTGGGATCCGCGTCCAGGCTGACCCGGCCCTGTTGCAGCAGCACCTGGCTGAAATGGTTGCGGGGGTCGAAGCTCACCCGCGAGAAGTCGCCTTTCATGTCTGTGTCCTTTCAGGTCAGTCGGCAAGGAGAAGTCCGACCGTCATGCCGGCCGGGGTGTGCTGGTCCAGGCGCGCGCGCAGGTTGGCTTGGCGCTGGGGTTCGTAGAGGTCGTGGTAGACGCCGGGCTCGGACTGGTCGTCGGCGCCGCGCAGCAGCTCCGGCGCGCATTCGGCGGCCAGCCGCGCATAGCCGGGGCGGCCGTAGCGCCGCGATTGGTAGCGCGGGCGCAGGCGCAGCCGTTCGGCCGCGATCAGTTCCTGTTCCACCACCGCCGGCAGTTTTTTCGCCCGCACCGCGGCGATGGCCTCGTCGGGCTGGCAACGGTAGCGGCGCGGCGTGCGGCAACGGCAGGGCACGTAGCAAAAGCGCAGGCAGCCGAGCTGGCGGCGGGCGACGTTGAGGCAGTCGTTGAACAGGCTGTTCTCGGCCAGTTCGACCGCATGCACCTCGACCGTGCCGAACACGGTGCAGCGGCGCATGCTCAGGCAGACGTGGGCGACCGCGGCGGCGGGCGCGCCGATGGCCTGCTCGCGCGGACCGGCGGCGTCGACGATGCTGTCTTGGATCGACAACGCGATCGGATCGGTGCCGACCTCGTCCTGCTGCACCTGGATCGAACCCAGGATGCTGTGGCTGACCTCGACCCGGGCGCGCACGCCGTGCAGCTCCAGGCTCGGCTCGGTCGGGCGCTCGGGGTCGCAGCCGCAGTCGATGGCCCAGCCGGGCACCAGCGTGCAATGGCGGATCGACACTTCCGCGCCGCAGTCGGGCTGGGCTTGCGCGAGTTCGGCGTAGGTGCCCGGTTCGCGCGGCGCGCACACGTGCAGCGGCCGGCCGGTCAGCAGGATGCCGTCGAGGTGGAAGCGGCTGCCGGCGTCGAGTTCGACCGTCAACGCGTCGGGCAGGTCGGTCTGCCAGTCGATCAGGCGGATCACCGGGCGCACGCCGTCGGCCGCGCGCAGGGTCAGCGATTGGCCGGGACGCAGGCGGATGTGCAGCGGCTCGACCCACACGCCGCTGTGCAGCAGTTCGATCACCGCGTGCTGCGGCGCCTGCTCGTTCCACTGGCGCAGCGCGTCGCCGATGCGCGGCACCACCGGCGGCAGTTCGCCGTCGTCGCCGGCCGCGGCGGCGGCGTCGCTGTCGCCGACGCGGTACAGCGCGAACGCCTGCGCCGGGTCGCGCAGGCCGCGCAGATATTCGCCGCCGCCCAGGTCGGCGGCGAAGCCGTAGCGATAGCTCACCCGCACGCCTTTCTTCGGCACCTGCGAGGGCGGGAACATCAGCCGGCCTAGCACCGGATCGATCGCGACCTTGCCGCGCGGCGTGCGGTAGCGCCAGCCGCTGAGGTCGGCGACCACCACCGCGCTGGCCGGCACCGGTTCGCCGTCGCCGCCGCCGCCGGCCCATTGCTCGGCCCACACCGCCAGGCTGGCGTCGCTGCCGTATTCCTCGGCCAGCCCGTCGCGCAGCGCGCGCCGGCTCAGCGGCAAGGGCAGGTTGGTCTCGTCGGCGAGATGGCTGGGGTCGGTCTCCGGCCGCGGCTTGCGGTACAGCGGCGCGTCCTGGCCGAGCACGCTGAAGGTGTAGCAGTGCGGGCCGGCGTCTTCGACGCAGTACGCCGGCGTGCGCGTGACCGGATAGCTGCGCATGCGCCAGGCGAACACGCCGACGCTGGGGATGTCGTAGCGGCCCACGCGCCGGTGCGAGGCGATGCGGCGCACGTCGACGCTGTGGGCGAGCGCATCGAACGGGCCGTCGCAGCGTTCCAGCGCTGCGCCGCCGCGCAGGCTGGCGGTGCCCAGGCGGTCGGTATGCAGGTGATTGATGTCCTGCGCGCGGTCGAGCAGCTTGAAGAACTCGACCGCGCGGGTCGGCCAGCCGGCGACGTCGTAGGCCAGGTCTTCCAGCAGCGCGACCGTGCCCTTGCGCCGGCGCTGCGCGATCAGGTGCGCGACCTCGCGCCGCGGCACCAGCGCGCGGTTGAGCGCCTGTCCGGCCGCGCCGAGTTCGCGCGACAAAGCGCCGGCGGCCAGCACCGGGCGATAGCCGAGCAGATCGGCCAGGTACGGCACCGCCCAGTCGTCGGCGGTTTCCACGAACCAGTTGTCGTAGAGCCGGGCGATGTCGTCCTCGACCAGGTTCATCTGCTCGGCGATGGTGCGCAGCAGCGCCTGCAGCGGATAGCCCTGCTCGGCGTCGCGGATGCGGTGGATCGCCGGCAGCAGCCGGTACAAGCGGTCGATGCGCGGCGGGGCGTGCAGCGAAGGAATGTCCATGGCGTCGCTCACTGGACCGGGTTGAGGATCAAGGTGTCGGGCACGGCCGCGGCGAAGAACGCGAGCTGGCCCGGGCGGATGCGGTCGCCCTCGGCCTGGGCGCGCTGCGCGTCCACGCGCGCCGGCGGCTGCAAGGGTTCGTAGCCGTCTTCGCCGTTGGCGGTGTTCTCGTCGGAATCGCCGTCGAGGATCCGGCGCACGGTGTCGGTGATTTCGTCCTGGGTGATCAGGCGGCGCTGTTGGGTGCGCCAGTCCAGCGCGGTTTCGGGGATCGCGCCGAAGCTGTCGACGTCGACCCAGTCGATGCCGCGCACCGACTGCATCGCTGCGACCAGTTCGCACAGCAGCGCCGGCTGGGCGATGGCGCGGGCGTGGAAGCCGAAGCGGTCGAGCAGGCGCTCGCGCACGGCTTGCGACACCGGTTCCCATTGATAGCCGGGCAGCAGCTTGAGCTTGGCCTGCAGCACCAGCGCCAAGCGCTCGCGCATCGCCACCTGCACGGTCAGCGCGGGGTCGCCGAGCTCGCGCAGCGCGGCCAGCAGGTTGCGGTAGAGGTCGGAGTCCTCGTCGATGGGCATGTCGTCGACGCCGGCGACGGTGAGGTGGACCAGCTCGCGGGTGCCGTCGCCCAGGCGCACCGCATCGGCCTTGGCGATGCCGGCGAACATGCGGGTGAAGTCGGCGTAGTCCGACAGCGACACCAGCCGGTCCAGCGCCATCAGCGAGCGCGGCGCGTTTTCGCGGATCAGTTCCAGGCTCTCGCGGTCGGCGCCGCCGGAGGCGCGCAGCGGGTTGATCACGTCCTTGATCCCGAGCGGACGGCTGACCAGCAGCGAGATCTGCCCGGCGCGCACGTTGCCGCCGGCGCCGATGCCGTTGCGGTAGTGCGCGCGCAGGTTCTCGAAGCCGCTGGGCGGGCGCAGCCCGTGCTCGCCGTCGCCGAAGATCACCTGGGTGACGCCGTCGTCGCCGGTGAGGGTGACGAAGGCGCGCGCGTCCGCGCCCAGCGCGGCGAGGTTGGCGGCTTCCTGCCATTGCACGCCGTCGACCAGCACCTTGAGCGTGCTCGCCGCGCCGGCCGCGGTCGGCGCGGGGCGCCAGGTCAGCGGCGGCTGGCGCAGGGCGAAGCGCTGCATCGGCTGGCGCGCGTCGCTGCTGCCGAGCACTTCGCTGCGGCTCTCGCCGTGGCTGGCCGGGACCACGTTGGCGTGGATGCGCAGGCCGTCGCGGTAGTAGGTGTTGGCCAGCGAGGTCGCCAGGTGCAGGGTGGTGTGCGGGCGGTCGCCGGGCAGGTTCGGGTCGTAGCCGTGTTCCAGGCCGGCGACCATCATCAGCTCGCTGGCGCGCACGCCGCGCACGCCCTCGATGTCGCTGCGCTCGCCTTCGACCACGACCCAGCGGCCCGATTGCAGCTGCTGGTGCAGCGGCCCCAGTTCCAAGGTCGCGCCGGACACGTCGATGAGGATCGGCTCGGCCGAGGGCTGCAGCTGCTTGCGCTGCGGATGCAGCCAGGTGCGGCGCAGCTCGGCGATGTCGGCGGTGCCTTCCTTGCCGGCCTCGACCTTGCGCCAGCCGGTGGCGACGCCGTCGACGCCGAACTCCAGCGCCGTGCTTTCGCCGGAGATGCCGTACGCGTTGCGCGGGCCGGTGCGCGCGCTGGCGACGGTGAGGATGCGGTAATCCGGCAGGCCGCTGTCGCCGGGCCGCGCGACCAGGACCAGATCGCCCGGCGCCAGCAGCGGCAGCGACTTGCCGAGGAACGCGTTGCTGTCGGTTTCGTCGCCCGCGTACAGCCAGTCGCCCCAGTTCTGCACCGCCGGCACCTTGTTGTTGACGATCTCCGGCATCGGCCGCCCGCTGGCGGCGCCGAACAGCGTTTCGCCGGCGCCGAGCGAATACAGCGCGGTGAGGTGCTGGTAGGGAATCCGGGTGTCCACCTGCGCGCCGCGCCAGGCTTGGTAATAGGTGTCCTTCAGGCGCGGAGCGAACTCGGTGATCAGCTGCGGCTGCAGGTCGGCGCCGTAGTCGAAGGCGCTGCGCAGGTCGCGGCGCAGCCGCTGCGGGCTGGCGGCCTGGACCACCGGCTTGCGCAGCAGGCCGTCGACGAAGCGATCGGGCGAGGTGGTGGCGGCCGATGCGGACGGCTGCAGCTTGCGGATCGAGTCGCCGAAGTCCTGGATCAGCTGGATCGACTCTTCTTCCTCCACGCCGCCGCCGAGCAGGCCGTCCCAGTCCTGCAACGGCGCGACCTGCACGCCTTGCTCGATCTGGCCCAGCAGGGTTTCGGCGTTTTCCACCGCGCGCGCATCGCCTTCGGCTTGGCCGATGCGCCACTTCAGCCGCACGATCAGCAGCTCGAGCAGCGCCAGCGCCTGGCTCAGCACCGCGGCCAGCGGCAGTTGCACGCGCTTGATCGCGTCGTCGAATTCCTCCAGCGGCGTCAGCGCCGCGCCGGACACGCCCTCGGCGATGCGCTGATGCCATTGCGCCAGCGGCCAGTGCGGCGCGCCCAGGCGCACCGCCGATTGCAGCGCGCGCGCCCGCGCCAGCGCGGTCGAGCTGCCGTTGCCCTGGCTCTGCAATTGTTCGAGCTTGCCGATCAGCGTCGCCAGCGGCGGCAGCGCCTGCGCCAGCAGCGGTTGCAGCGGCTGCAGCGAGATCGCGCTGCGCTTGGCGACGAAGTCGGCCTCCACCGCGGCGACGCGGCGGATCTGATACACCGCGCCGGCGCCGGCGCCGAACTGGAACAGCAGCAGCTCGCCGCTCTGCACGCCGCTGTCGGCGCCGTCGACATAGACGGTGTCGAGCGACAGCACGCTGCCGCTGTCGATCGCCTGCGGGCGTTCGCGCCGGATCTGCAGATCGTTCCATTCGCGCCGCGCCTGCAGCGGCGCGTCGGTCTCGAACGATTGCGGGGTCTCGTCGGGGCCGGGCAGGCTCTGCGCGCGCGTGCCGACCGGCAGCTCGACCGGCTCGGCCTGGTTGTCGTCGACGGTGTAGGACAGGAACACGCTGGCCGACACGCCCGGGCGCGGCGCGTAGCCGACCAGGCGCGCCATCTCCACCAGCGAGCGGCGCTCGGTCGCGGTGCGCACATAGCCTTCGTTGGCGATGCGCTCCTGGTAGAAGGTCAGCACGTCGGCGACCGTGGCCCAGGCGTCGAGCAGGGCGATGGCCGGGTCGGCCGGATCGCGCGTGGTCAGCGCCTGCAGCGGCCGCAGCGTGCGCGGCGGCTGGCCGTCGTCGCCGGCGGTTTCGACTTCCATGCTCGGCAGGCGCGCGGTCATGCTGGCCATGAAGCGGCCGTGGGTGCCGACGCGATAGTTCAGCGCGGGCAGGCCGGGCCGGTTGGCGATATCGACCGGGGTGGCCGCGGCGACGCCGTCGCAGCAACCGCAGGCGCCGTTGCCGCAGGCGCCGCCGCAACCGCAGGCGCCGCCGCAACCGCAGGAGAAGGAATTCATCGGCCACCTCCGACGCTGATGGCGAGCTTGCCGTGTTCGGGATAGTTGGGATCGCGGTCCAGCCGCGGAATCTCGTGCGCGCCCAGGCGCAGCACGCCGTCTTCGAGTTCGCGGTTGGGCGCGGCGAACAGGCGCTGCAGGCGGGCCACCCGCGCGCATTCCACGCCGGCCACCGCCATCGCCTCGGCGACCAGCGCGCTGACCCGCAGGTTCTGGCCGAAGCCGAGCCGGTCGGGATGGAAATAGCCCGGCTGGCCGTCGCGGCGGCGGCCGGCGCTGAAGCGGTCGAGCAGCGCCGCCTCGACTTCGCCGCGTTCGTAGCCGGGCAGGGCGCAGACCTCCAGCGCCAGGTCCAGCGCGACGTAGACCGCGGTCTCCACGTGCAGGTCGTGGCCCATGCGCCGGACCCGTTCCAGCGCGGCCTGGGTCTGCGCGATCAGCGCGGCGTCGGCCGGCACTTCGCCGTAAGGATCGAGCGCGACATCGGCCTCGTACCAACTGCCGGTCCACACCAGCTCGGCGTTGGCGCGCTGCACGCGCGCATCGCGCTCGGCGATGCGCGCGTAATCGTCGGCGGTGATCGCGCGCAGCAACTGGCTGCGGAACGCGCCGGGCGCGAGCAGGCGCGCCTGCGCCAGCGACTCGGGCTCGCTGCCGCCGGCGGCGGCGAGCGGGTTGTCGATGCTCAGGCGCAGGCCGTTCCATTCGCCGTCGCCGAGCGCGATGCGGTTGATGCTGTGCGCGCCGACGTTGCCGGCGCGGCCGTTGCCGATGCGGTAGCGCGCGGCGAAGTCCAGGCCCGGGTCGGGGCGGCGGCCGAGTTCGCCGTTGCCCAGGCGCAGGCGGGCGCGGCCGTCGTTGTCGATTTCGGCGACCACGTGGCGGTCGTCTGGGCGGCTGGCGAGCAGGTCGAACACCGGCGTCCACGCGTGGCCGCCGCTGTCGTCCAGGCGCAGCGCCGGACGCGCGGCGCGCGGATCCTGGGCGAGGCTGGCGCTGGCCGCGCGGTCCGGCGGCGGCGCCGCTTCGGCGTGGGTCAGCGGCGCGTCGGGCAGGCGCCAGTCGAAGCGGCCGGGCGTGCGCTGCACGTCGCCGGGCTGGTGTTCGCACAGGCATTCGGCCGCGCTCTCGCCCTGCGGCGCCGTGCCCAGGTCGAGCGGCCCGACGCTGCGGCCGTGATCGACCAGCACCACGTTGGCGAAGGCCATCGACAGATCGCGCAGGCGCGCGCACGCCGGCGCCGGGCCCAGCGCCGACAGGCACAGCGGGAACGGCAGCGCGTCGTCGGCATGCCAATGCACGCGCAGCAGCGGCGTCGGCCGGGTCGGGCCGGTGGTGTCTTCATTGGATTCGCCGACGACCACGGAGAACAACGGATCCTCGTCGCGCTCCACCCGCAGCAGCCGCACCGGCCATACCCGCGCCGGATCGGCGTCGACCTCCAGGCCGCTGCGCGCGCCGCGCACTTCGCGCAGCAGCAGCACGTCGCCCGGATGCAGATCGAGCGCGCGCGCATCGCCTTCGCCGTCGAGCCAGGCGTCGCGCAGCACGGCGTGGGTGGCGCCGCGCGGCAGGCAGCAGTCCTCGCGGCCCCAGTCGTAGAACGCGATGCGGTTGTGGGCGACGCGCACCGCCAGCGCGTCGCGGCCCGCCGGCAGGATCGGTTCGAACCGCTCGCAGGCCAGCGCCGGATGCTCGTTCAACAGCGCCGGCCCGAGCACCGTCGGCAGCCCCAGGGCCGGATCCACGCCGCTGAGGAAGGCCATCGCCGCGGTCGGCAACGATATGTCCTGATCGGTTTCGATCGCGACCCAGGCGCGCGCGTTGCAGCCTTCGTGCAGCAAGTAATCGACCAGGCGCGCGTGCCGGCGCACCGAGATGCGCTGGCGCGCGGTGCCCAGGTAAGCCTCGGTCGCCACCGCGTCCTGGAAATAGCTCAGGTAATCGCCGGCGTAGGCCAGCAGTTCGGTCAGGGTCACGCCGATGTCGGGCACGTGGCTCAGCGGCCAGTCCGGCGCGATCAGCGCCAGGCGGTCCTGGATCAGCCGGCGGAAACTGGCGTAGTCCTTGGCCAGGTACGAGATCGGCGGCTCCGGCGGCGGCGCGTCGATGCAGGCCGGCGCCTGCTTGCAGTCCAGGTCCGACGGGCAGCCGACCTTGAACGAGAACTCGGCGCTGGCGTACATCGGGTCGAGCCCGGCGATGTCGAGCAGGCGCAGGCGATAGCGCGAGTGGTCGCCGTAGCGGTCCAGGCGCAGCACCAGCCAGTCGTCGAGATCGGGCTCGCCGCTGAGGTGCGGGTCGGCATCGAGGATGCGGATGTCGCGGATGCGCGCGCCGCCTTCGATGCGCAGGTGGCGCTCCAGGCCTTCGCCGTCGCGCGCCAGTTCCGGCGGCAGCTTGCCGAGGAAGCACGCGCGCAAGGTCAGTTGATCGGCGGAGACTTCGACGAAGTCCAGGCCGACCCGGCCCTGAAAGGCGCGGACCGCGTCGCGTCGCGGATCGTTGCGGCAGGAAAGATTCATGACGGTGTCCTGGCGTCAGATGGGACGCACGAAGCTGGCGCTGGCCGGTTCGCCGGTGCGCAGCAAGGCGTAGCTGAGGTTGACGGTGAGGGTGGCGTCGTCGGCGTCCACGCGCAGTTCGCGCACTTCGATCAGGTCCGACAGCCAGCGCTGCAGCGCCGCGTGCAGGGTGAACTGCACGGTCGCCGCCAGTTCCGGGCTGTTGCCGGCGAATACCAGCTGCATCAGGCCGCTGCCGAAATCCGGGCGGTTGACGCGTTCGCCGGGCTGGGTGAAGACCAACTGCTCGATCAGGTCGCGCACGTAGCCGGCGTGGTCGGTCTGCGCGCTGCGGCCGCGGCCGTCGATGCGGAAGGGGAAGTCGAGATGCATGGCGGGCTCCTTGGCTCGGCTCAGGTCGCCAACACGCGGGTCTGCACGGCGCCGACGATCGGCGCGCCCTGCGGGATCTGTTCGACGCTCTGGCAGATGCCCGGGCCGGTGCCGGGGCCGGGCGGCGGCGTCACCATCGCCGGCAGGCCCATGATCGTCACCCGCGCCGACGGCATCGCCCATTTGATCGTCACGCACGGCTGCGGCTTGCCGTTGGGCAGGGTGAACGGACAGCCCATCACCGCGATGGTCGGCGCGCCGGGCGGTATCGTCGCCACCGGTTGCGCCGAGACCAGCACGCGCGTCTGCACCGGCGCGATCCTGGCCTGGCCGGCGGCGTGCTGGCAGGTCATCGCGGCGTTGGCGTGGAGCAGGAATCCAGGCATCGCGGCGTCCTCAGGTGATGGCCATGGCGGTCTTGTTGAAGGTGATCGTCGGCCCGACCAGCCAGATCGACGCGCCCTTGCCGTTGTCGATGTAGATGCCGCTGTCGTTGACCACCAACATCGCGCCGGTCGTGCTCTGCAGCACGATGCCGCCGGTGATCGGCGTCGGCGGCAGGTCGCTGATGACCAACTGGTTCTGCAGCATGGTCGAGACGATGATGCTGGGATCGACCGGATTGCTGAGCTTGGACATCGCCGGCGGATCGGCCTGGGTGTCGAAGCGGCAGCCGATCCACACCGGTTTGTCGGGATCGCCCTGTTCGAACATCACCCACACGCCGGCGCCCGGCGGCGGCACCATGTACACGCCCATGCCGGGGCCGGTGGGCCCGGACAGCGGCGTGCAGGGTTCGACCCAGGTGCTCGGCACGAACGCCAGCACATCGGGAATGTTCAGCATCAGCCGGCCGCGGAATTCCGGGTCGGGCATCGGCAGCACGGTGCCGCGATACAGGCCGGGATAGGTTTGGGTGCCGCGGGATCCGTCGCTCATGTCGGCGTCCTCATGTCGGTCTCATGCGTGTTCATGCGTGCTCGTGCGCGCTCGTACGTGTTCATGTGGGCACGCGCGGCGTCAGCGAAATCAAACCGTCGCGGCTGAGCTGGAAGCTCTGCTTGAACTCGCCGCGCTTGATCTTGTGGGTGACGCTGTCGACGTAATACAGCCCGTCGTAGGCCAGGCCCGCGCCGCGCACGCCGACCATCGCCTTGGAGCGCAGCACGTGGCCGTAGCGCAGCACGTCGAGCGAGCCGGACACGGTGATGGCGTTGGCCGCGCCCTTGAGCATGCGGCCGAGCATCTTCTTGACCGTGAACGCGGCCGAGTCGTCGCCGCCGGCGTCGCGCGAATACACCATCTTCAGCGGCGGCGTCGGCCGCGCGCCCAGCGGCGGCTGGAAGATGTTGACCGACGGGATCGGGATCGGAATCGGAATGCGCCCGGTGACCGGATCGCCGATGGTCACCAGCATGGTTTCCTTGGCCAGCCCGTCGAGCGCGAAGCTCAGCGACTCGACGTTGGTGTGCGCGTCCATGTTGATGTTCAGCGCCGGCTGCGGCACCGGCACGCGGATGTTCGGGCCCATGTAGGCGATGCTCTGCCCGGGCAGCGGGCCCGGCTCGACGTAGAACACGAAGCCGTTGTTGCCGGCGATCTTCTTCAGGAAATCCAGGTCCGTGCCGGTCTGCGACTTGATCTTCTTGGTCAGGATCGGCAGTTCCGGAATGAAGCCGGGAATCACCAGCGGCACCACGCCGAAGGCCATGTACGGCGCCAGCACCGCGTAGGCCTGCAAGGTGTCGGTCATGTTCGGGAACGGGCGCTTGATCTCGATCAGGTCCATCAGCGCGCTGAGGTCCTCGCCGGTGACGGTCAGCGTGGACTGCCCCGGCTCGCTGCTCGGCGCCAGTTCCTGGCGAGTCACCACGCCGTCCATCAGCACGTGCGGGAAACCGCCGAGTGTCACGGCGAGGATCACCCGGGTGGTGATCGGATCCAGGTAACCGGCCGGCAGCAGCGTATCGAGCAGGGTCGAGCCCTTGTCGGCGGCGAACACCAGCTGGAAGCCGGCCTTGTCCTTGGCGCTGGTGATGGTCGCGCTCTGCAGCGCGTCCAGCACCGCGCGCGGCGCCGGTATCGGCACCGCGGGGCCGATCATCAGGGTCAGATGGATGCCCTTGAGCATGCCTCACTCCCGTCCCGGGCCGGGCATGCCCAGCGGCAGGGTGATGCGCAGGCTGCGGCCGATTTCGGCGGTGAGTTCGTCCGGATGCATCGCCGCGTTGGCGTCGCACAGCCGCCAGAACGCCTCTGGATCGCCTAGTTCGGAAGCGGCGATGTGGTCGGGCCGCTCGCCCTCGACCACGCGGTGCTCGTGCAGCAGCACGAACCCGTCCAGCGCCGGCAGCAGGCGCCGGCGCAGGTACGGCACGACGGTGCCGTCGGCCTCGGTGCGCGCGGCGGTTTCGACGTCGTAGTAGCGGCTGGTCGGCGGGAAATCGTAATTGGCCATGATCGTGCGCTCGCGCAGTCTGCAGCGGTGGGTTCTTCAGGGAACGACGGGAACGCCGGCGATGCCGAGCGCCTGGAAATCGCCGGCCGCGGCCAGCCCGGCCAACTTCTCCTTGGCCAGCAGATAGCTCATGAACAAACCGCCGCCCTTGCCGTCGAAGCCGAGGTCGTCGACGCTGAGCACGCGCAGGCCGAGGCTGAGCTTGGCGCGGATCGGATTGAGCGCGGTGTCGAAGGCTTCCTCGACGATGCCCAGTTCGGTCAGGCGCACCGGCACGATCCGGTTCGGCCCGAACACGAACAAACACAGCGGCGCGGCCGCCGGCGCGATCTCGAGCATGCCGGCGCCGGCGGCGGCGTTGGCCGCGTACAGCTCGCCGCTGGCCGGATGCGCCAACGCTTCGATCGAGGCCAGCTGCGGATGCAGGCCGAGGCTGCCGGCGGTGCCCTGGCCGCTGTCGAGCCCGTCGGTGGCGTCGATCTCGGCGTCGAGCTTGATCGTCTCCACCGCCGGGCCCTTGAGCCGCAGCGCTTCGCTGTGGCCGCCGCTGTCGGCGCCGGTGGCCTTGACCTGCAGGCTGCGGGTCATGGTTTCGGGGTTGTACTGCAGGGCGATGATGCGCAGCACGTTGCCGCTGTCCGGGTCCAGCAGGACCAGGCCGCCGCGCAGGATCTTGGGAGAACGCGGGTATCCACTCATGTCGGCGTCACTTCTTGTTGCCCTTGCGGAACCAGTCCAGATCGAAGATCGGGATCATCGGCGTGCGGAATTCGTCGGGATACGCGTTCTTCCATTCGCGATCGGCGCGGTCCATCGCATTGGGGTGGTCGCGCGCGTTGATCTGGTCGAGCTGCATCGAGATGCCGAGGTTCAGCAGCCAAGGCTTGTCGATGAACCAGAACTTGAAGCGGTCGTCGATGCCGAAGGTGTCGAGCAGGCGCGAGCCGCGCTGCCATTCGGCCAGGATCGAGGCGCCGTCGCGGTCGCTCATCGACAGGCCGCGCGAGTCGAAGGTCGAGCGCATCTTCAGCCAGTCCAGTTGCGGCGGCTGCAACTGCATCGGCGGCAGCAGCGGCGGCAGGCGGAACGGCGGCAGCGGCTGCGGGCCTTCGGGCGTGGGCGGCTTGGCCTGTTCGTCGGGATCGCAGTGCAGGCCGCCGGGCTCGGCGCCGCCGAGCGAGGCCGCCGGCGCCGC
>NZ_LXSD01000596.1:0-3824 GCF_017168095.1 Lysobacter enzymogenes
TCTGCGGCGAGCGCTTCGCGCCCGCGCGCCGGCCCGGGCCGGCGCAGCGCCGCGATCAGCGGCAGCGAGGCCGCCACGCACAGCGCATCGACCGCGAACGCCACGGCCAGCGCATGCGGGCCGGACGAGGACAGGATCAGGCCGCCGGCGAGCATCGGCATCGCCATCGTCGCCACGCTGGAGGCGAGCGCGAACACCGCATTGGCCGGCGCCAGCAGGCCGCGGCGCAGGTACAGGCCGAAGCAGGCGCGCCCGGCCGGATACGCCACCGCCCAGACGATGCCGCCGATCAGCGCCAGCGCATAGATCAGCGGCAGGGTCATCGCGCCGAACCAGGTCGCCGCGGCCAGGGTGGCGTTGATCGCGACGTACAGCGCGCGGCACCACCACAGCAGCCGCGCCGGGTCGAAGCGGTCGAGCGCGCCGCGGAACCCGAACAGCAGCACCAGGCTCGGCAGCGCCTCGATCGCCGCGACCGCGCCGAGGTCGAGCGCGCGGCCGCTCAGGCGCATGACCAGGAACGGCAGCGCGATCAAAGTGAACGCTGCGCCGAAGGTGGTGATCAAGTTGTCGAGCAGCAGCCACGCCGGACGCCGGTCGCGCCGGCCGATCCGCAGCAGCCGCGCGGCCGCGCCGCGGCGCGCGCTCATGCGGCTGCGCTCAGGTCCGCGCCGGCCGGCGCAGGAAGAACAGTTCGCCCTCGCGTTCGACCCGGAATCCGAACGCGGCGGCGATGGCTTCGAGCTTGGCCGCGTCCAGGCGCCAGACCGTTTCGACATCGTCCACGCCCACGTCCAGGGTCCATTGCATGCCCAGCCAGTGGGTCAGGACGAAGCCGCCGGGCTTGAGCAGCCGCGTCAGCGCGTCGAAATAGCGCTCCAGGTGGCGCTGGCAGCAGGCGAAGCTGGCCAGGTTGTTGTCGAGCACGCAGTCGAAGCCGGCCGCGGCGAAGCGTTCGGCGAAATCGCGGCTGTGCTTGTTGAGCAGGTGCACGCGGTAGTCGCGCAGGCCCAGCGACTGGGCGTGCTCGAATTCGCCGCGGGCGACGGTGACCGAGACCACCCGCGCGCGGCCGTCGAGCAGGCGCGCCACCGAGGAATTGCCGGTGCCGACGTGCAGCACGTCCAGGCCGTCGAGTGCGGCGGTCCGCAGCCAGCGGTTGATCGCGGCCTGGTCTTCGGTCGGCTCGCAGTTCGAATAGTCCAGCAGCGGCCAGCTCGCGCGCTCGTCGGCGCCCTGATGGGTGTCGACGTGCGGCTCGCGCCCGCAGTCGATGCGGTCGGCGCCGATGTCGAAGCGCGGCTGGAAGGCGGGGACGGCGGATGCGGAAAGTGTCGGATTCATGACATCGGCTCGGGCGCGGACGGGGCGCGTCGATTCTTCGCCGATGCGCGAACGCGTGTCGAGCGGCGCAACGCGGCGTTCGCGGAACTGCACGGCGCCGTCACAGATTAAATCGTGCGCTGCTTTCATTCTTCGTTGCGAAAGCGCGGCGATGCACTGCGCTCGCGCCGCGCGGACGGCGTCGGAACGCTTCAATCGGGCACTGCGTTTTCGCGGCGACCGATGCGGGCTTTCCTTCCGCACCCGCTTCGGCCAGCGTTCCCCCCAAGCAATCGTCACGTCCGCTCCAATCCGCAAGCTTCAGCACCAGGCGTGCGGGCGCCGCATCGCGGCCGTCCGTATCGACGCGTCCGGTCTGCCAATCAGACCCTGCGAGCCCGCAGCGCATGCGCGATTCCGCGCGGCGCCGTCGTGCCCGCATCCGCCGGATGCGCCGCCCCATGCTCAACCAGTTCGGTTTCGATCGACTCGTCCTTAGCCAACTGCTGCTGACCGGCGTGGTCGGCTTCTCCACCCTGATCCTGCTCGCCTGCCTGCTGTTCCTGATCGGCTGGGCGTGCTGGCGCGGCGTGCGCCGGCCGCCGTCGCGCACCCTGGCGCGCTATCCGTTCGTGTCGATCCTGGTGCCGTTCTACAACGAGCCCGAAGGCTCGCTGCTGGATACGCTGGAATCGATCGAAGGCAACGACTATCCCGGGCCGGTGGAAGTGCTGCTGGTCGACGACGGCTCCACCAACGCCACCGCCGCCGCGGTCGCCGACTGGCTGCGGCAGGCGCGCGGCAAGCGCTACCAGCTGATCGCGCGCGAACGCAACGGCGGCGCCAAAGGGCTGGCGCTGGACGCCGCGCTGCCGCGGCTGTCGCCGGATTCGGAAGTGGTCACGGTGATCGACAGCGACACGGTGATCCTGCCCGGCGCGCTGCGCAGCGCGGTCGAAGCGCTGTATTCCTCGCCGCGCCACGCCGCCGCCTGCGGGCTGATCGTGCCGGCCGGGCGCGACCAGTCCTGGCTGCACCGGCTGCAGTTCTACGAACACATCGGCGCGCTGGCGGCGATCCGCTACGTGCAGAGCAAGCTCGGCTCGGTCAACGTGGTCGCCGGCGCGTTCTCGCTGCACCGCACCGACGCGATCCGCGAACTCGGCGGCTGGGGCGAGTGGCTGGTCGAGGACATCGCCTGGACCTGGCGCGCGCTCGCCCACGGCTATTCGATCGCGTATGCGCCGGACGCGGTGGCCTACACCATTTGCCCGACCACCTGGGGCGGTCTGTTCCGCCAGCGCCGGCGCTGGGCGCGCGGGCGCCTGGAATCGTTCCGCGTGGCCTGGCGCATCTCCTGGCCGCGGACGATGAAGATGCTGCCGTGGTGGCTGCTGTGGGCGCAGTCGGCGCTGGTGCCGACGCTGCTGCTGGCCGCGGCCGGCGCGCTGCTGTACCGCAGCCACGCGCTGCTGGCGGTGGCGGCGCTGAACTGGCTGCTGATGGCCGCGCTCAATTTCGTTTCGGTGCTGCACGCGCGCGAACGCTTGCAGCTGGGGCCGCTGGATCTGCTGCTGGTGTCGGTCTACAACACCGTCATCGACGTGCTGTTGCTGCCGGCCAATCTCATCGGCCTGCTCGACGAGTTGCGCGGCGGCCGCAAGAGCTGGATGACCCGCTGAGGCGCGCATGGACTATCACGCTTTCCTGGCCCAGCGTCCGCGCGCCTACCTCGGCCGCGGCCTGCCGCGCCGGCGCGCGGTCGCGCTGAGCTTCGACGACGGCCCCGGCCAGGCGACGCCGGCGCTGCTGACCGCGCTGCGCGAACTGGAGGTGGCCGCGACCTTCTTCTGCATCGGCCGCCTGCTGCGCGCCTCGCCGTGGCTGAGCGCGCGCATGCTCGCCGACGGCCACGAACTGGCCAACCATTCGATGAGCCACCTCGACGCGCGCGGCCTCGACGCCGAAACGCTGCTGCACGCCGAAGTGGCGCCGGCCGCGGCCGAACTGCGCCGCGCCGGCGCCGACGCGCTGTCGGCGCGGCTGTTCCGTCCGGCGTTCGGCGAGATCCGCGCCGACCAGGTCGACTTGCTGGCCCGGCACGGTTACACCGTCGCCGGCTGGTCGATCGATCCATGCGACTGGCTCGAACCCGACGCGCCCGGCCATGTCGACTGCGTAGCCGGCGCGGTGCTGGCGCAAACCCATCCCGGCGCGATCGTGCTGCTGCACGACGGCGACGACGACCACGGCCGGGCGCGGCCGCGCATCGTCGAGATCGTGCGCGAGCTGGTGCCCGCGCTGCGCGCGCAGGGTTACGGCTTCGTGCGCGTCGGCGATCTGCTGCGCGAGCGCGAAGGGCAGGGGGCGTTGGGGTGAGGCGGCGGTTGTGCGGCCGAGTCGCGCGGGTTGGTCGAGTGGCGCCGGCTTATGCGGTGTCGCGGTCGCGGCTTGCGCCGCTCCTACAGGTAGCGGCCGAAGTTTGCGATCTCCCTGTAGGA
>NZ_LXSD01000597.1:0-866 GCF_017168095.1 Lysobacter enzymogenes
CGGAGGTGGCAGCGGCGGCGGCGAGCGCGGGCAAGGCCGGCAGCGCCGCGGCGCCGGCGGCGAGCAGCGAACTGTGCAGGAAACGACGGCGTGAGGTCATGGCGGACTCGCAGGATTCGCGGAGGGCGCGCGCGGCGCGGACCGGCGACACGCTAGCCGCCGGGCCGCACCCGCGCAACCGCACGCCGGCTCAGGCCGGCGCTTGCGCCGCTTCTTGCTCCGGCAATCGTTCCAGCGCGAACCCGGCCACCAGCGCCATCAGCGCCTGCGGCGTTTGCGCGGCGAGCAGATGCCCGCCGCTTATCTCGCAAGCGCGCAAGCCGCCGCCGCTGCGCGGCCGCCACTGCGCCAGCGCGGCGAACGGCGACAGCGCATCGGCGTCGCCGGCCACCGCCAGCACCGGCACCGGCAACGGCTCGTCGGCGCGGTTGCGGTAGCCTTCGAACAAGGCGAAGTCGGCGCGCAAGGCCGGCAGCACCACATCCAGCAGGACCGGATCGGCCAGCACTTCGTCGGGCAGCGCGCCCATCGCGTTCATGCTCGCGGCGAAATCGGCGGACGCGGCGATCTGCGCGGCGCCGGCGAAATCCTGGTCCGGGCTCGGCGGCGCCGACAGCGCCAGGCCCGCCGGCATCGCGCCTTGCGCGCACAGCCGGCGCGCGGTCTCGAACGCGATCAGGCCGCCGGCGCATTGGCCGAACAGGAACACCGGAAGATCCGCGCGCCATTCGCCGAGGATCGTCGCCGCCGCTTCGTCCACCACCGCCGCCAGCGACCGCGGCAAGGGCTCGGCGACGCGCCGCTCGCGCCCGGGCAGGCGCACCGCCGCCACGTCGAGCCACGCCGGCGCCTGCGCGGCGAACGCG
>NZ_LXSD01000598.1:0-240 GCF_017168095.1 Lysobacter enzymogenes
GGCCGCGCCGGCCGCGGCCGCAACGGCGCCCGGGCAGGCCGCGCCGGCGTCGTTGAAGTTGAACCTGCCGGCGCTGCGCGAACTGATCGACCGCGGCGATTTCGACCACATCGCCAGCGTGCTGCGCGGCCTGGCCACGCCGCCGGCGGCCGACGACGACGAACTGGTCGAACGCCTCGGCGACCCGGCCCAGCGCGACGCCGTGCAGGCCCTGCGCCGCGCGCGCTGGGGCGGCGGCGA
>NZ_LXSD01000599.1:0-1899 GCF_017168095.1 Lysobacter enzymogenes
GCGCCGGGCTGGGCCGCGGCGGGCGCCGGGCGGCCGGCCTGCTCCGGCGCGAGCGCGGTGACCTTGCTGCCGGGCTTGAGCCGGAACTGGCCTTCGGTCACCACCCGCTCGCCGGCCTTGAGGCCCGAGGCGATCAGGATCCGGTTGTCGTCGGCCTCCACCCCGGTCTTGACCGGGCGTATCGCCACCGTGCTGTCGGCCTGCACGACGTAGACGTATTCGTTGTCGGTGCCGCGCATCACCGCCTGCACCGGCACCACCACGCCGCTTTCGATCGTGCGCAGGCGCAGGCGCACGTTGACGAACTGGCCCGGCCACAGCGCGTTGTCGACGTTGTCGAACACGGCGCGAGCGCGGAAGGTGCCGCTGTCGGCGCTGATCTGGTTGTCGACCACGTCGAGCTTGCCGTCAGCGGTCAGCGGATGGGCGTCGTTGCGGTCCAGCGCGCCGACCATCACCGGGCCGGCGCGCTGCGCCTCGCGCACGCCCTGCAACTGGCGCTCGGGCAGATTGAACAGCACGTGGATGGGATGGACCTGGGTCAGGGTGACCAGCGCGGTGCCGGCGTTGAGCACGTTGCCGACATCGACGCTGCGCAGGCCGGCGATACCGGAAATCGGCGCGGTCACGCGGGTGTATTGCAGCTGCACCTGGGCCGAGCGCATCGCCGCGTCGTTGGCGGCGACCGCGCTTTCGAGCTGGGCGACCTGGTTGCGCTGGGTGTCCAGGTCGGTCTTGGACACGTACTGGCGATACTCCGGCGCGTTGGAGCGCTGGTAGTTGGAGCGCGCGGTCGCCAGCTGCGCCTGGTTCTGGCGCTTGGACGCGGCGGCCTGGTCGTAGCTGGCCTGCGCGGTGCGCGGGTCGATCCGCGCCAGCAGGTCGCCCTGCTTCACTTCCTGGCCTTCGCGGAAATCGATGCTGAGCAGTTCGCCGCCGATCTGCGGCGCCACCGTCACCTTGTTGAGCGCGTTGACCGTGCCCAGCGCGCTCACGAACACCGGCACGGCCTGGGAGCCCGCGGCGACGACGGTGACCGGGACCGGCGCATCGGCGCCGTCGGCTTCGCCGTCCTTGCGGCCCTTGCCGCGTCCGAATATCGCCGCCGCCAGGGCCAGCACGACGAGCGCTGCGAGCACCCACACCACCACCTTTACCCAACTGCGCATCCGGTCGGTTCCCTCAGACGAAAATGTGCCGATCACTTCGATTGTCCGTGCGATCGCCGGCGCGGCCGCCCGAGCGACAAGCTGCGCGACGCCCCGCACGGCGGCGAACGCATCGGCCGCCGGCCATCATAGCCGCGGCGCAAGACAGCATGACGCGCCGCGGCATCGGCGAGCGGGCCGGAAGTCCGTCGCGCCGTTAGCTCGGTCCGCAACCGCGGGTGACGCCGCTCACGCTTCGCGATGCCGTCGCGCAACGGTTCATTATCGCCGCCGCCGCGCGGCGCGGCTGTTGCATCGATGTAACGGCGATGGCGCCGGCGTAACCGCAGGTGACGCCGGCTTTGCCGAATCCGGCCGCACGGCCGCAACGCTCAAGCGCGGCCGGCCTGCGCCACGGCGTCTTCGTGCAGCGATTCGTTGAGCTGATCGACCACGATGGCCCAGGCCGCGTCGGCGTACAGTTGCTCGCTCAGCAACTGGCGCTGGGCGTCGTTCCAATACGGCGCCTCGGCCAGCCTCACGCCGGCCGGCAACTGGTGATCGCGGATGAACGCGCGGATCGCGTCTTCGCCGGCGTCCAGGCCCAGTTGCAGGAACAAGTTGGTCATGCGCGGTTCGCTGGTGTTCATGGCGGTGGTCCTGGCTTGAGGTTTGCGCGTGGCCGGGGCGGTCGCGAACAGCGGCCGCATTTCGCAGCCAGCGCCGCCTGTGTGCTGGCGGCCGGCGCCGC
>NZ_LXSD01000600.1:0-211 GCF_017168095.1 Lysobacter enzymogenes
GGATTTATTGGGTTTAAAGGGTGCGTAGGCGGCCTGTTAAGTCAGGGGTGAAAGACGGTAGCTCAACTATCGCAGTGCCCTTGATACTGATGGGCTTGAATGGACTAGAGGTAGGCGGAATGAGACAAGTAGCGGTGAAATGCATAGATATGTCTCAGAACACCGATTGCGAAGGCAGCTTACTATGGTCTTATTGACGCTGAGGCACGAA
>NZ_LXSD01000601.1:0-5250 GCF_017168095.1 Lysobacter enzymogenes
CGGCGGCGGCCGGCGCTTCGCGCGGCTCGCGCAGCGGCGCGGGCTGGGCCGGGCGCACGTTGGTCACCGCCGGCGCTTCGGGGATGTTGAGGTGGGCCTTGGTCAGCGCATGGACCGGCAGCTTGCGCTGGGTGCCGCGCTGGTAGCTGGGCTTGCTGGTCTCCTCGCCGATCTCGTTCTCGCGCACGCGCGTGACTTCGTAGTGCGGGGTTTCCAGGTGCTCGTCGGCGACGATGACGATCGGCGCGTCGTGGCGCGCCTCGATCTCCATCAGCGCGCGGCGCTTCTCGTTGAGCAGGAAGTTGGCGATCTCGGTCGGCGCCTGCACCAGCACCTGGCCGGTGTTTTCCTTCATCGCGTGCTCTTCGGCCACGCGCAGGATCGACAGCGACAGCGACTCGACGCTGCGCATGCGGCCGTGGCCCTCGCAGCGCGGGCAGACCAGCTGGCTGGATTCGCCCAGCGAGGGACGCAGGCGCTGGCGGCTCAGTTCGAGCAGGCCGAAGCGCGAGATGCGGCCGATCTGCACGCGCGCGCGGTCCTGCTTGAGCGCGTGCGACAGGCGGTTCTCGACCTCGCGCTGGTGGCGGTTGGACGACATGTCGATGAAGTCGATCACCACCAGGCCGCCGAGGTCGCGCAGGCGCATCTGGCGGGCGACTTCCTCGGCCGCTTCCAGGTTGGTGTTGAACGCGGTCTCCTCGATGTCGCCGCCCTTGGTGGCGCGCGCCGAGTTGACGTCGATCGCGGTCAGCGCCTCGGTCTGGTCGATCACCAGCGCGCCGCCGGAGGGCAGGCGCACGGTGCGCTCGTAGGCGTTCTCGATCTGCGATTCGATCTGGAAGCGGTTGAACAGCGGGGTGTCGTCGGCGTACTTCTTGAGCTTGCGCAGGTTGTGCGGCATCACCTGCTCGACGAACTGGCGCGCCTCGGCGTACATCTCGTCGGTGTCGACCAGGATCTCGCCGATGTCCGGGCGCATGTAGTCGCGCAGGGCGCGGATGATCAGGCGCGACTCCTGGTAGACCAGGAACGGCGCGGGCTTCTTCAGCGCCTCGTCGGTGATCGCCTTCCACACGCTGACCAGGTAGTCCAGGTCCCACTGCAGCTCTTCGGCGTCGCGGCCGACGCCGGCGGTGCGGATGATCACGCCCATGTCGTCGGGGATGGTCAGCTTGTCCATCGCCTCCTTGAGCGCGGCGCGGTCGTCGCCCTCGATCCGGCGCGAGACGCCGCCGGCGCTGGGCGAGTTCGGCATCAGCACCATGTAGCGGCCGGCCAGGGAGATGAAGCTGGTCAGGGCGGCGCCCTTGTTGCCGCGCTCTTCCTTGTCGACCTGGACCACGATCTCCTGGCCTTCGCGCAGCAGCTCGCGCAGGCCGGCCTTGTGGTGGTCCACGCCGGGCTGGAAGTAGTCGCGGGAGATTTCCTTCAGCGGCAGGAAGCCGTGGCGGTCGGCGCCGTAATCGATGAAGGCGGCTTCGAGCGAGGGTTCGAGCCGGGTGATGCGGCCCTTGTAGATGTTGGACTTCTTCTGTTCCTTCGACGGCTGTTCGATGTCGATGTCGTACAGGTTCTGGCCGTCGACGATGGCCACGCGCAGTTCTTCGGCCTGCGTCGCGTTGATCAGCATGCGCTTCATTGTTGCGTTCCTCGCGCGCTCTACCGCGCGGAACGCCATGGCGTTTCGCTATCTGGGAACTGAGTCCGCGCCGTCGCGTTCGGCGCCCGCGGGGTGCGGGCCGCCCGCCGCGCCGGCGAGGCCTCCACTACCAGCGCTACATCACCACGGCACGCCGCGGGAGCGCTTAATACCTTTCACGTACTTTCGGGCCGGCGGCGCGAACGCCGCACGGGACGGGCGGCGGCTGCTTCGAGTGTCTGCTCGTTCGTGTTCGAGGACGGACTCTGGCGCCGCACGGGTGTTCATCGCGACGGTGTCATCCGCCGGGCGAGGGCGGGTTCCGCCGGTCCGTCGCTGCTAACATGGCTGCCCCGTGGGCAGTGGTTAGACGCGGACCGGAATCGCGGGAGGGGCTTTCGGCCCCGTACCGGGTCGCCTGCCGCGAGGCGGACGACCGGGTGCAACTCCCAGCGAAATCAAAACCTTATCTCGCGTCGCGAGTGTAACAGATAACGCTTCGGGATGACCCAATCAGCAAACTCCGGCAATGCCGGCGCCCGCACCGTGCGCGTGCCCGACGATCGCGACGGCCAGCGCCTGGACAACTTCCTGCTCGGCCAACTCAAAGGTGCGCCCAGGTCCTTGATCTACAAGCTGGTCCGCTCCGGGCAGGTGCGCGTGAACGGGGGCCGGGCCAAGGCCGAGCGCAAGCTCGAAGCCGGCGACGAGGTGCGCATTCCGCCGGTTCGTCTCACTGAGGCCGGCGACAAGCCGGCGCCGCCGAAGGGCTTCCTCGACGCGATGGAGCGCTCGATCGTGTTCGAGGACGCGCGCCTGCTGGCCCTGAACAAGCCCTCCGGCGTGGCCAGCCACGGCGGCAGCGGGATCAGCTTCGGCGCGATCGAGACCCTGCGCGCGCTGCGCCCGAACCAGGGCCTGGAGCTGGTCCACCGGCTCGACCGCGACACCTCCGGGCTGCTGATCGTGGCCAAGAAGCGCTCGGCCCTGACCGAGATGCAGGCCTTGATGCGCGAAGAGGGCGGTATCGCCAAGCGCTACCTGGCGCTGCTGACCGGGCGCATGCCCGACGGGGTCATGACCGTCGACGCGCCGCTGCACATCGGCCTGCGCCAGGGCGGCGAGCGCCACGTCCAGGTGCATCGCGACGGCAAGGCCTCGCTGAGCCACTTCAAGGTGCTCGAGCGCCGCGGCGGGCAATCGTATTGCGAGGTGCGGATCGAAACCGGCCGCACCCACCAGATCCGCGTGCATTCCCAGCACATCGGCCATCCGGTCGCCGGCGACGACAAGTACGGCGAGGCCGAAATCAACAAGAAGCTGCGCGATCAGTTCGGCCTGCGCCGGCTGTTCCTGCACGCCTCGACCCTGGAGTTCGCGCTCGACGGCGGGCGCGAGCGCTATTCGCTCAACGCGCCGCTGGCGCCGGAGCTGGTCGAGGTGCTGGACCGCCTCGGCGGATAAACGAAAGCCGGGCGATGCGCTCGCCCGGCCTCTGGTTCCGTTCTACGGCGAGCGCATCGACGACGCGCCGCAGCGTGCGCGCCGCTCAGGGGCCGCCGGCGCCGCCGCAATGCTCCGGCCGCTCGGCCGGCGCGTGGAAGGTCACCGGCACCTGGATGTCGGTCGCCACCGGCTTGCCGTTGCGCGTCGCCGCCTCGAAGCGCCAGCGCTGCACGCCCTTGGTCGCTGCGGCGTCCAGCGCGGGCACGCCGCTGCTGGTCAGCACGTTGGCCCGGGTCGGCTTGCCTTCGGCGCCGACGGTCAGCTGCAGCACGACCTTGCCGCCGACCTGGTCGCAGCCGATTTCCAGCGGATAGTCCGGCGGCGGCGTGTCGACCGCGCGCAGCGGCGTGGACGGGATGATCGGTTCCTCGGCGGCGCGCTGGCCGCAGCCGGCAGCCGTCGCGGCCAAGGCGAAAGCGAGGGACGGAGCGAACAGGCGGCGATGCAGGTTCATGAGGTGATCAACCAATCAGGGCTTCGGCCTTGGCCGCGCAGATGAAGTCGTTCTCGCTGAGTCCGCCGACATCGTGGGTGGAATAGCGCACCACGCAGCGGTCGTAGTGCACGCCGAGGTCGGGGTGATGATCCTCGCGATGGGCCATGAACGCCAGTGCGTTCACGAACGCCATGGTCCGATAGTAATCGTCGAAGCGGAACGTTTTGGTGAGGGCGTGGCCGTCCTCGGCCAGTTCCCAGCCCGGCACCTGCGGCAGCAGTTCGCGCACGCGCGCTTCGCTGAGACGGTGCTCGCTGCCGCGCAGGGCGACGCAATGGGCCTGGACGAGCGGAATGAGGTCGTTCATGGGGGACTCCTGGCGGCCCGGCGTCGGCGCCGCGGCGTTGCGTCTGCGCCGCGCCGGCCCCATGTGAATGGACCCGTATCCGCGGCGGTCGTAGGCTTGCTGCGCGACATCCGGCCGCGCCGTCCCCGTTAGAATAGCCCGATGATCAATATTTCCGAATCCGCCCAGGCGCACTTCCGCAAGCTGATCGAACGCGAGGCCCTGCCGGGCCTGGGCGTGCGACTGTCGGCGGTCCATCCCGGCACGCCGCGCGCCGACGTGCGCCTGGAGTTCGCCGAGCCGGCCGACCTGGCCGGCGACGAGTGGGCGGTGGACTGCGAAGGCTTCACCCTCTGGCTGCGCGCCGACAGCGTCAAATATCTCGACGGCGCCGAAATCGATTACGAAACCCGCGCCACCGGCGGCCAGCTGCAGATCCGCGCGCCCAAGATCAAGGGCGAGGCGCCGGCCGATTCGGCCTCGCTGGTCGAGCGCGTGCACTGGATCGTCGAGCACGAGATCAACCCGCAGCTGGCCCAGCACCGCGGCCACGTGTCGGTGCAGGAAGTCACCGCCGACGGCGTGGTGCTGCTGCGCTTCGGCGGCGGCTGCCACGGCTGCGGCATGGCCGACGTGACCCTCAAGCAGGGCATCGAAACCACCTTGATGAGCAAGGTGCCGGGCGTGACCGCGGTGCGCGACGCGACCGACCACGACACCGGCCAGGCGCCGTACATCCCGCGCGACAGCGCGGCCTGACCCCGCCGCGGCGCCGCCTGTGCCCACCGCCGCATCGATCATCGAAGCCCTGCAGCGACGGTTGCGGCTGACCCTGCGCCGCGATTCGCCCGAGCCCGGCGAGTTCCCGCCCGCGTGGCAGGGCTGGCTGGACGCGCAGAGCGCGCGGCCCGGCGCGGTCGTCGGCGCGACCGCCGACGCCTGGCTCGCGGTGTTCGCCGAGCGCCCGTTGAGCGCGCCGCCGCGGCGCGCGCCGGCGCTCAGCCGTTGGCAGGCGTTCGCGACCTTGTGGCGGCAGCAGTGGCTGCCGCCGGAACCCGAGGACCGCCGCCTGCGTTGGGGCGCGGGCGTGGTCTCGCTGCTGTGGCATCTGCTGTTCGGCGGGCTGCTGGTGTGGCTGATGTATCTGCAGTACTTCGCCACCCGCCCGCCGCCGCCGGGCGAGACGACGGTGACGCTGATCGAATACGTCGGCCAGGGCACGCCGCAGGAGCCCGGCGGCGGTTCCCGACAGCCCAGCGACCAACCGCAACCGGCGCCGCCGTCGCCGCCGGCCGAACCGGCGCCGCCGCAGCCCGCGCC
>NZ_LXSD01000602.1:0-221 GCF_017168095.1 Lysobacter enzymogenes
CGCGCCGGTCGCCGCGGTCGTCGTCGCCGGCACCGCGCCGGCGGCCGAGGCCACGCCGAAGAACGAAGCCGCCGAAACGACGGTCGTCGCCGACGCCGCTGCGGCCGGCGCCACGGCTGGCGAGATCGCGAACACCGACGCTTCGACCGATGCCGCCGGCGATGCCGGCGAAAGCGGCGGCCGTCGTCGCCGCGGCCGTCGCGGCGGCCGTCGCCGCCGTC
>NZ_LXSD01000603.1:0-838 GCF_017168095.1 Lysobacter enzymogenes
CGGCGGCGCGGGTCGCGGCGGTGAAGCCCGCGTTCGGCGGCGCGGCGGCGCGCGCGCAGTTCTGGCGCAGCGTGCGGCTGGATGCGGCCGGCGTGTTCAAGAGCGTGCCGTTCCTGATCCTGCTGGCCTTCGCTACGCTCAATTTCGTCGCCGGCTCCAGCAGCGTGCAGAAGATGTACGGCACTCAGGTGTATCCGACCACCTCGCTGATGCTGGTCGCCTTGCAGGGCACTTACAGCTATGTGCTGGTGCTGATCGCGATGTTCTACGCCGGCGACCTGGTGTTCAAGGAACGCAGCGCCAAGCTCAACGAAGTCGTCGACGCGATGCCGGTGCCGAACTGGGTGCCGCTGCTGAGCAAGTTCGTCGCCCTGGTCGCGGTGGTGCTGGCGTTCCAGGCCATCGGCGGGGCGGCCTCGATGGCGCTGCAACTGTTCAAGGGCTACACCCATCTCGAACCGCTGCTGTACCTCAAGGGGCTGCTGCTGGCCTCGGTCCCCTACGTGCTGATGGGCGGGCTGGCGCTGGCCTTGCAGGTGTTCTGCAACAACCGCTTCATCGGCTACGGCCTGACCATCGCGGTGGTGGTGACGCTGGCCGTGCTGAACATGCTGCACTTCGAGCACAACCTGTATCGCTACGGCAATGCGCCCAAGGCGGTGTATTCGGACATGAACGGCTACGGCCACTTCCTGGCCGCGCGGTTGTGGCTGCAAGCGTATTGGAGCCTGTTCCTCGGCGCGCTGCTGGTGCTGGCGGGGGCGTTGTGGGTGCGCGGCGCGCCCGGCGGCTGGCGCGAGCGCCTGCGCTTCGCGCGCGAGCGTCTGCGCGGCGGGCC
>NZ_LXSD01000604.1:0-2689 GCF_017168095.1 Lysobacter enzymogenes
CAGGCCCGGCGCGCGCTGCGCCAGCGCCTCGGCGTCGAGCGCGCTGTGCACGATCACCTCGATGCCGTGCGCGGCGCCGCGCCGCGCCAGTTCGGCGAAGAAGCGCGTAGCCAGATGCTGGGCGTGGTCGTAGCCGAACACGACCACCCGCCAGCGCTGCTGCGGCGCGAGCGCGCGCTTCCAGTCCAGCATCAGCCCGACCAGCCCGTGGACCAGGCGATAGGCGCGGTCGAGCGGGAAATTGCGGGTGCGTTCGGCGTCGTGCGCGGTTTCGGTCAGGCAGGCGTACTTGAGCGCGATGCGCTCGCGATGGCGCGCCAGGGCCATGTGCAGTTCGGGGTTGTGGGCGTCGATGAGATCGTCGCGGCCGCTTTCGCCGAGCTCGCGCCAGGCCAGTTCGGCCAGTTCGGCGACGCCGGCCCAGGTGCCGCCGTGGCGGAAATCGGCGTCGATGGCGAAGCGGCGATCGGGCGCGCCGGCGGGCGCGGCGCCGTCGGCGCCGGCCGGGCGCAGGCGCAGCGTTGCGGCGAGGGGCGCAGTGACGTCGGCGTCGAGGGTCATCGCAATCTCCTTATGCGTGGAAAGTTGTGCGCGCAAAGCCGTGCGCGGAAAGCCGGATCGATGGAACGTTCAGCGCCGCCGCAGCCACAGGTACATGCCGGCGGCGAACAGGGCGACGGAAATGGCCGCGAACGCGGTCGCATCCAGCGCCGCGGCGCGGGTCGCGGCCGGGCTGGCGAAGATGTCGTAGGCGCGCACGAGGTAGCGGGTCAGGGTCGGAATCAGCACGAACGCCAGCAGCGCCAGCGCCGAGATCCGCCCGGCCACCCACAGCAGCGAGAACGCGCGCAGCACGCCCAGGTTGCGCGGCACCAGCGCGCCGGGCGCGGCGGCCGCGCCGATGCGCCCGCCGCTGAAGCGGTGCAGGCGGTCGCGCAGGTACAGCCGCGCCTGCTGGTCCAGGTCGGGATGGCCGAAGTAGTTGCACACCACGTAATAGAAATCGGTGCGCAGGAAGATGTTGAACTGCCACGACAGGGTGATCAGCAACTGCAGCACCAGCGCCTGCAGCAACTGCACCACGAACGCGTCGCCGCCGCGGTCGAGCAGCCAGCCCACGGCCAGGCTCAGCAGGGCGATGTTGAGCACGTCGATCATCATGCCCGCCAGCAGCGGCAGGTAGCGCTGGCGCCGCGGCAGCGACAGGATGCCGGTGAGGTCGGCTTCGGCGACCAGGTCCCACAAGCGGTTGCCGATGCCCAGGCGCGAGCTCACCCCGTAGCGCGCCGCGGCCAGCATGTGGCCGAGCTCGTGCAGCATGGTGGTGACGAAGTACAGGCCCAGCAGCGCGACCAGGGTCAGGGTCAGGTGCTGTTCCAGATAGAAGGCTTGCAGGTTCGGGCGCAGGCGCGGGTCGAGCCAGGCGCTGTAGCCGGCATAGGCCAGCACGCCCAGGTACAGCGCCAGCGTCGCCGGCGAGAACAGCGCGCGCGCCAGCGCGGTGTTGGCGCGGAACGACAGGCGGCGGTCGCCGGCGGCGGATTCGTCCACGCGGCGCTGGTAGGCGTCGCGCTCGTGCGGCGGCAGGATGAAGCCGATCTCGCGCAGTTGGGCGAGGAAGTCGTCGACGTCGACGGTTTCCGCGACGCCCGCGCCGGCGGCGATCTCGCCGTTCGCGTTCGCGCCGTCGGTGTTCACTCTCTCATTATTCGCGCCGCCGGCATCGGCGCCGTCGGCCGCACGCGCGGCGAGCGCGCGCTTGATCGCGCCGACGCTGTCGCCGGCCTGCAGCCGCTCGACGATGCGCAGCCCGTCCTCGGGAAACTCGTAGAACTCGCCCAGCTCGGCGTTGCCGATGTAATAGGCCTCGCCTTCGCGCTGCACCGACAGCGGGATCACGTAATAAGTCTGGTCGTCGCTGTTCGCCATCGCGGGGCCATCGGGTTGCGGTGTGGCGCAAGCGGGCCGGCGATCGCTCGCCGGCCCGCTTCCTCACGTCGCACATGAAGCGGGCGCACCATGACGTCGCTGCGCGCGCCGCTTGCGCGGACGCGGCAACTTCGCTGGAGTGGTGGAAGGTCCGCCAGTCCTTGGCGGCGCCCGCTCATGCGCACGCCGGCGCTGCAGCCGCACGGACGCGGCCGTTCGCCGGCGCGGCTCAGGTCACAGGCGCGGCCAGGGCAGGCAGAACCAGATCGGGTAAGCGGCGACCGAGGTGGTCTTCAGCTTCTGCACTTTCAGGATCGAAATCTTCTTCATGTCGAGACTTCCTGGTTGAGTTGAAAGCGACGCCCGCTTGCGCGGACGGAGCATGCCGGCGCAGCATCGGCGGTGAAACCGGAGCTGCGATGCGACATCCTCGGCGCCTTGGGTATCACGGGTTTTTTTGCTCTTGCAACACGTGTTTTCGATGGATTTTCGGCGGCTAAACCGACCGCTTGAATCAGTGACTAGGCGAGAGTTTTTTGTTCAAATCTGCGACTGGGTCGACGGGCCGATCTGACGGTTTTCGACGGTATTTTGTTCGGGAGCCGGCTATGGAGCGCGGAACTGTGTGGTTTTGTTGCAGTGCGACATGGGTCTGCGACGGAATCGGAACGAAAAATCGGGCCGCCGCCGCATTCGCGGCCGGCGCCGAACGGGGCGCGCGGTGAGCGCCGCCGCCGCGCCGGTCGGCGCGCTGCTCAAG
>NZ_LXSD01000605.1:0-3794 GCF_017168095.1 Lysobacter enzymogenes
CAACCGCGCCGCCAGCACCGTCGCCGGGCCCGCGCCGGCGTCGCGCCGCGCGTCGGCGCGCGTTACGAATGCCTTGCGAATCCGGGGCTTGTGCGCGCCGTCGCGTCCGGGCGAGACTCGTCGCGGTTTTGCAAGAGCGCGGATTGTCGCGCCCTTAACGGTTCCGCTACACTTCCCCGTCTTTTGAGCCGCCAGCCTTTCGCCAGTGGTTGAGTTTGGTTTCTAGCCATCGGTTTCAGGTTGTGCGGCGTTACCCTCGAATTGAAGCTTTCGCGGAGTGCCGGATGGCCAACCAAGGGGTCCACGATCCTATCAACACGGGCCGACGTCGGTTCCTCACCGCCACCACCGCGGTGGTCGGGGCGGTCGGAGCCGGTTTTACGGCGGTGCCTTTCATCAAGTCCTGGAACCCCAGCGCCCGCGCCAAGCTCGCCGGCGCGCCGGTGACGGCGGACATCACCGGGCTGGCCGAAGGCCAACGCCTGATCCTGGAGTGGCGCGGCCAGCCGATCTGGATCGTCAAGCGGTCCAAGGCCATCCTCGATGCGCTGCCGACCCTCGACGGCCATCTGCGCGATCCCAAGTCCGACAACAAGGACCAGCAGCCGGCCTACATCACCGGCGAGCTGCGCTCGATCAAGCCGGAGATCTCGGTCCTGGTCGGCCTGTGCACCCACCTGGGCTGCTCGCCGGAAATGAAGGCCGAGATCCGCCCCGAACCGTTCGATCCGGAATGGAAGGGCGGCTACTTCTGCCCCTGCCACAAGTCGCGCTTCGACATGGCCGGCCGCGTGTTCCAGGGCGTGCCCGCGCCGATCAACCTGCTGGTGCCTCCGCACCACTACGAGAACGACAACACGATCGTGATCGGCGTCGATCCGGCGAAGGGGGCATAAGCCATGGCCAATATCCTGACGCGTACCGCCAACAACGTCTTCGACTGGGTCACCGCGCGCGCTCCCGGCATGATGCCGGCGTACCGCAAGCACATGACCGAGTACTACGCGCCGAAGAACTTCAACGTCTGGTACTACTTCGGCTCGCTCGCGCTGCTGGTGCTGGTCAACCAGATCGTCACCGGCATCTTCCTGACGATGCACTTCAAGCCGTCCGCGGCCGAAGCGTTCTCGTCGGTCGAATACATCATGCGCGACGTGGAGTGGGGCTGGCTGATCCGCTACATGCACAGCACCGGCGCCTCGCTGTTCTTCATCGTGGTGTACCTGCACATGTTCCGCGGCCTGCTCTACGGCTCGTACCAGAAGCCGCGCGAGCTGGTGTGGATCCTCGGCATGCTGATCTACCTGGTGCTGATGGCCGAAGCCTTCATGGGCTACGTGCTGCCGTGGGGCCAGATGTCGTTCTGGGGTGCCAAGGTCATCATCTCGCTGTTCGGCGCCATCCCGGTGATCGGCAACGGCCTGACCGAGTGGATCATGGGCGACTACCTGCCCGGCGACGCCACCCTCAACCGCTTCTTCGCCCTGCACGTGATCGCGCTGCCGCTGGTGCTGCTGCTGCTGGTCGTGCTGCACCTGGGCGCGCTGCACGAGGTCGGTTCCAACAATCCCGAGGGCGTGGACACCAAGCACGGCCCGAAGGGCAACCGCTGGGATCCGAACAAGCCGGCCGACACCATTCCGTTCCACCCGTACTACACGGTCAAGGACCTGTTCGGCGTCGGTTTCTTCCTGATCCTGGCCGCCTTCATCATCTTCTTCGCCCCGGCGATGGGCGGCTGGTTCCTCGAGCACGACAACTTCACCGAGGCCAACCGCCTGGTGACGCCGGAGCACATCAAGCCGGTGTGGTACTACACCCCGTACTACGCGATGCTGCGCGTGATCCCGGACAAGCTCGGCGGCGTGATCGTGATGTTCGCGGCGATCGCGATCCTGTTCCTGGTGCCGTGGCTGGACCGCTGCAAGGTCAAGTCGGTGCGTTACCGCGGCTGGATCAGCAAGCTGATGCTGGCGGTGCTGGCGGTGTGCTTCGTCTGGCTGGGCAAGATCGGCGCCGGCCCGGGCACCGATCCGGTCGAGACCATCATCGGCCGGGTGCTGACCTTCCTGTACTTCACGTTCTTCATCACCATGCCGCTGTGGACCAAGCTCGACAAGACCAAGCCGGTGCCGGAACGGGTGACGATGCATGACTAACCACAGCCAGCCGTCCTTCAAGAAGACCCGCATCGTGAAGAAGCTCGCCACCTTCGTCGCCGGCCTGCTCGTCTCGGCCACCGCCTACGCCTCCGGCGGCGGCGCGCTGCTGCAGTCGGGCACCGACCTGAACGACCGCGCCTCGCTGCAGCGCGGCGCCCAGCTGTACATGAACTACTGCTCGGGCTGCCACTCGCTCAAGTACCTGCGCTATTCGCGCATGGCCGAAGACCTGGGCCTGACCGAAGACGAGGTGATGAACAACCTCAACTTCACCGGCGCCAAGTTCGGCGAGCAGATCCTGGTCAACCTGACCCCGGAACACGCCAACCAGTGGTTCGGCAAGATGCCGCCGGACCTGAGCCTGATCACCCGCGTGCGCGGCAGCGACTGGGTCTATACCTACCTCAACCAGTTCTATCTGGACGAGTCGCGGCCGCTGGGCTGGAACAACAAGCTGTTCCCGAACGCGTCCATGCCCAACCCGCTGTGGGAGCTGCAGGGCCTGCAGCACGCCGAGTACGGCGAGCCGGACAAGGCCACCGGCGAACGCCCGGTGCACGGCCTGAAGATCGAGCAGCCCGGCAAGCTCGACGCCGACGGCTTCCGCACCGCCACGCGCGACATCACCGCTTTCCTCGAGTACGCCGGCGAACCGGCGGCGCTCAAGCGCCAGAGCCTCGGCGTTTGGGTGATCCTGTTCCTCGCCTTGTTCACCTTCCTCGCGTATTTGTTGAAGACCGAGTACTGGCGCGACGTGGAACATTGACGGAGTTCGCCTGGAAAACCCGCGCCATAAGCGCGGGTTTTCCGTTAGGGTTGACGGTCTGGCGAGCCGACAACCTGCGCAAAGCCGGTAACGGACTCGAGGCCGTGACGACCTTCCACGCAGGGTGGGGGGCGTCTTGCGACTGGCGGATTCCGGTCGCTGGAGAGGTCGATGATGGCGGCTAGCCCCCGTATGCGTAATGCGTTGACTCTGTTCTCGTCCACCGACTGCGTGCTGTGCCACCGCGTGCGTCTGGTCCTGGCGGCCAAGGGCGTTACCTACGACTTGATTCCGGTCGATCCGCAGAACCCGCCGGAAGATCTGGTCGACCTCAACCCCTACCATTCGGTGCCGACCCTGGTCGAGCGCGACCTGGTCCTGTACGCGGCCAGCGTGGTCAGCGAGTACCTCGACGAGCGTTATCCGCATCCGCCGCTGATGCCGGTCGATCCGCTGTCGCGCGCGCGCCTGCGCCTGGCGATGCTGCGCCTGGAGCACGACTGGGTGCCGCAGGTGCAGGCCATCCAGATGGGCAACAAGGTCCAGGCCGAGGCCGCGCGCAAGCGGCTCAAGGAACTGCTGACCGCCTCGGTGCCGCTGTTCAAGGCCAGCAAGTTCTTCCTGAACCCGGAAATGAGCCTGGCCGACTGCGCGATGGCGCCGATCATCTGGCGCCTGCCGTCGCTGGACGTGCCGCTGCCGAAGGACGCCAAGGCGATCGAGGACTACGGCAACCGGATCTTCCGCAACCCCGGCTTCACCCGCAGCCTGACCGACCAGGAGCGCAAGCTGCGCGACCTGCCGATGTGAGGCGCCGCCGCGGCGCGCGACTGCGCCGCGCGCGGGTCCGCGGCCGGCCGCCCGTG
>NZ_LXSD01000606.1:0-2822 GCF_017168095.1 Lysobacter enzymogenes
CCGGAACCGCAACCGCCCGCGCCGCAGGGCGCGGCCGGCGTCGGCCGCGCCGCGTCGCGCGCATTGCTGGCGGCGGTGGAAGCGCTGGAGCCGGCGCGCCGCGACGCGCTGATGCTGACCGCCCACGCCGACGTGCTGGTGGTCGCCGGCCGCGCCGAACACCTGCCGTGGTGCGAAGGCGTGCTCTACATCGCCCCGCGCGAGGCCGCGCCGGCGCTGTGGCTGCCGACCACGCAGCGCCCGCAACTGCCGCTGGACCTGCTGCAGCGCGCGCTGGAACGCCGCCACCGGCCGTCGCCGCTGCTGATGCTGCGCGAGCCGGCGCAACTGATGCCCTTGCATCGCACGCTGCCGGCCAGCGACGAACTGATCGCGCAGATCCGCGCGCGCTGGCAGGATTGAGCGCATGCGCCTGCCCGCGACCCTGGCGCCCTGGCGGCAATGGCTGGACTGGTTCGATCCCGAGCTGGCGTCGGCCGTGGGCGAGTGCCTGCTGCGCCTGCATCCGCTGCTGGGCGCGTTCCGCCTGCGCGCGGCGAGCGGGCGGCTGGAACCCGAAGGCATCGACGACCTGCGCCGGCGCGGCAGCTACGAGCGCCTGCTGCTGAGCGAATGGGCGCTGGCCGACGCCGCGCCGGACGAGTTCGACCGCCGCGCCGCCGGCGGCGAGCACCTGTTCCTGAGCCCGAAACTGGTCGCGCGCCAGGCCGACGCACTGACCGTGGCGGTGTTCGACACCGGCCCCGCGCAGCTCGGCGCGCCGCGGCTGCTGCACGTGGCGCTGTGGATCCTGCTGGCGCAGCGCGCGCAGGCGGCGAAGGCGCGGTTCGCGTGGGGCGCGCTCGGGGTTCCGGGCGAATTGCACGAGGCCGATTCGGCCGAACGCCTGCGCGAGCTGCTCGGCGCGCGCGCGTGGCGCTTCGAGGGCGAAGAGGCCGACCGCGCCGCGCTGGAGCAGCGCTGGGCGCGCAGCCTCGATGCGCTCGATCCGGCGCCTTCCGAACGCTGGTCGATCGGCGCGCGCGCGCCGGGATACGGGCTCGGCCATCGGGTCGGCATCGTCCCCGCCCAGGCCGGCGCGCTGGCGGTGACCATCAGCGCGCCGCAGGCGCGGCGCGAGACCACGCTGGCCTTGCCGGCCGCCGATACCGGTACGCGCCTGCTGCGCGGCGAGTTCGACCGGCGCGCGCGCATCGTGCCCGCGGCGCCGGCGCGGCCACCGCGCGAGGACGGCCCGGTCCGCCTGTCGACCACGCAGCCGCCGGTGCTGTCCGCCGACGGCGCGACCGTGGCGGTGGCGCTGGCCGGGCGCAGCGCCGTGCATGTGTACCGCCTCAGCAATCCGGGCCAGTCGCCTTTCACGATGCGTTGGGATGCGCGAACCCCGCTGCTCGCCGCCGCGATCGACCGTCAGGCCTTCGGCGGCATCCTCGCTCGCCGCGACGCGCTGCAGTTCTGGTCGTTGCGCGGCTTCGGCCACGGGCACCGGCCGCCGCGCGCGGCGCTCGAGTTGCCGCAGGGACGCTGGCTGCGCTGCGTGCACGGCCATCTCGACGGCCTGCCGCCGGAATTGTGGCTGTTGGCCGACGGCGCGGTGTGGGTCTGGACCGAGCACAGCACCGGCTCGGCCGCCAGCGCGAACCTGTCGCCGCGCAAGGTCGCCGAGCACGTGTTCGCGCTGTGCGATGCGGGCGCGGGGCATGTCGCGCACCTGCGCCATCGCGACGGCCACCTCGAGGTCACCCGGACCACGACCCGCAACGAGCAAAAGCCCGTGAAGCTGGTCTGCCCCACTCCGCCGCTGTCGGCCTGGATGAACAGTCGGTCGTTCGGCTTGAACTGGAGCGGCGTGGTCGCGGCCGAGTTCGCCGCGGCCGGCCATGGCGGCGAACGCTCGCGGGTCTGGCGGGTCTGGCGCCGCGGCAACCGCGCCGACCGCGACTTCGAGATCATCCTGCCGGCCGAGTGGAAAGTGATCGGCGCGGACCCGCAGCCCGAGGGCGAACCGGCGTTGATCGCGTTCAACCCCGACCGCACCCAGGTGGTGCGGATCGGCGAGCGCGAACGCCGCGTGGTCTACGAGTCGGCGATACGGCTCAGCACCGGCAGCGTCTGCGACAGCGGCTGGACCACGGCTGTGGTCGACGCCGGCGGGCGCCTGATCGCGTTGCGCGGGCGCGACGGCCGGCCCACGATCTACGCCGGGGGGAACGGCGATGGTTGACGGCGATGACTGAGGCATCCGGCGCGCAAGTGCGCTATCCGGTCTGGCGCGGCATGCAGGCCGTCGCCGGCCTGTGGCTGCCGGCCGACACCTTGAGCGCGCAGCAGCGCAGCGAACGCCTGCTGCGCTGGTGGGCGCCGGGCTGCCGCGCCTGGCGCTTCGAGCGCGGCGCGGCGCGCGGCGATCTGCTGCGCTTCGAGGCCGAACGCATGTTGCATTGCGAACGCATCGACGCGACGCCGCTGCGCCGGATCGGCGCGCACGGGCTGCACGCCGGGCCGCTGACCGAGCGCGAACGCGAAGAGCTGGCGCCGGCCGATGTGCGGCTGGTGGCGGGCGGGCGCTCGATCGCGCTGGACTTCGGCGAAGGCGAAACGCTGGACCTGTCGCTGGCGATCGAACTGGACGATTACGCCCTGCACGACAGCTTCGCCTGCGATCGCGCGCTGCCCACGCTGCGCGAGGACAAGCTTGTCGGCAAGCGCGTGCGCGACCTGCTCGGCGGGCGCATCGCGCCGCCGAGCGAGGAACGCCAGCGCTTCCTGCGCGCGCTCGGCCCGGGCGGCGGCGCCGACGGCGACCGGCCCGGTCTGGGCGA
>NZ_LXSD01000607.1:0-285 GCF_017168095.1 Lysobacter enzymogenes
CACGCGAGCAACCACGTCGCGCGTTCGCGCGCGGCCGGCGGCGCGTACAGCGCGCCCGCGACCGCCGCTGCGACGATCCAGCACGCCAGCGTCGGATACCGCAACGAAGCCAGCGCCGCCGTCGCCGCAGCGAAGCCGGCGACCAACGCCCAGGCCGCAACGAACGCCACCGCCGCATACCGGCCGACGCGCGCCGGCGCCAGCCCCAGCAGCAAGCCCAGCGCCGCGCACAGCACCGCCGGCGCCCACGCCGCGCCGCTCATGCGCGCAGCGCCGAGACCACGA
>NZ_LXSD01000608.1:0-17549 GCF_017168095.1 Lysobacter enzymogenes
CTCCTACAAAAGCGACATGGGCTGCCTGTAGGAGCGGCGCGAGCCGCGACCGCGACACCACAACTGCGACGAAAACCGCTTCAACGCGTCACGCTACCCGGCCGGCGTGAACCCACGATGCGGCTGCCCATGGCGCTGCCGCAGCACCGCCACCGCATCGGCCAGCGAAAGCCCGCGCGCGCGCAGCAGCACTTGCAGGTGGAACAGCAGGTCGGCGGCTTCGCCGGCCAGCGCGGAGTCGTCTTCGGCCACCGCGGCCAGCGCGGTTTCCACGCCCTCCTCGCCGACCTTCTGCGCGATCGAGCGCACCCCGCGTTCGAACAGGCCGGTGGTGTAGCTGCCGGCCGGCCGCTCGCGTTCGCGCTGGGCGATCAACTCATCGAGCTCGCCGAGAAACGCCAGCGCATCGCCCGGCGCATGGGGAAAGCAGCTGTCGCGGCCGAGATGGCAGGTCGGCCCGTGCGGCAGCGCGCGCACCAGCAAGGTGTCGCGGTCGCAGTCGGTCTCGATCGAGACCAGGTCGAGGAAGTGCCCCGAGCTTTCGCCCTTGGTCCACTGCCGCTGCTTGCTGCGGCTGAAGAAGGTGACGTGGCCGCTGTCGAGCGTGGCGCGCAGCGCGGCGCGGTCCATGTAGCCGAGCATCAGCACGCGCAGGCTGGCCGCGTCCTGCACCACCGCCGGCAGCAGGCCGTCCTGCTTGTCCCAGGCCAGCGCGTCGATGTCCTGCGCGCTCAGCGTCGCGGCGGCGGCCATCAGTGCAGCTCCCGCACCGGCACGCCCTGCGCGCTCAGCGCGCGCTTGAGTTCGGGAATGCGCACGCTGCCGGAATGGAACACGCTCGCCGCCAGCGCCGCATCGACGTCGGCGCGCAGGAACACCTCGCCGAAATGCTCGATCGCGCCGGCGCCGCCGGAGGCGATCAGCGGCACCGCGCAGATCGCCCGCACCGCGGCCAGTTGCTCGATGTCGTAGCCGCTGCGCACGCCGTCGCTGCCCATGCAGTTGAGCACGATCTCGCCGGCGCCCAGGCGCTGCGCCTCGACCACCCAGTCCAGGGTGCGCTTGGCCAAGGCCTGGGTGCGCGAAGGGTCGCCGGTGTACTGGCGCACCCGCCACTGGCCGTCGGGATCGCGCAGGCTGTCGATCCCGACCACCACGCACTGCACGCCGAATTCCGCGGCGATTTCGCCGATCAGCTCGGGCCGTTCCAGCGCCGGGGTGTTGATCGAGATCTTGTCGGCGCCGGCGTTGAGCACGCCGCGCGCGTCGTCGACGCTGCGGATGCCGCCGGCGACGCAGAACGGGATGTCGATCGCGCGCGACACCCGTTCGACCCAGTCGCGATCCACGCTGCGCCCCTGCGGGCTGGCGGTGATGTCGTAGAACACCAGCTCGTCGGCGCCCTCGTCGCGATAGCGCAGCGCCAGCCCGACGATATCGCCCATGTCGACGTGGTCGCGGAAGCGCACGCCCTTGACCACGCGTCCGTCGCGCACGTCGAGGCAGGGCACGATGCGGCGGCTGAGCGTGGTCGGCGACAGGGGCGTGGCGGTCTCGGGCATAAGGGTCAGCAGCGGCGTACTTGCTTGAGGGCGTCGGTGAGTTGGAAGCGGCCTTCGATCAGGGCCTTGCCGAGCACCGCGCCGGAACAGCCGATGCTGTCGGCGGCGACGATGTCGGCGATGTCGCGGATGCCGCCGGAGGCCTGCAGCTGCACGTCCGGGGCGATCTCGCGGATGTGCTTGTACAGGTCGAGGTTGGGCCCGGCCATGGTGCCGTCGCGCGAGACGTCGGTGCACAGCAGGTGGCGCAGGCCGGCGGCGGCGTAGCGCTCCAGCAGCGGTTCCAGGCGCACGCCGCTGTCCTGGGTCCAGCCGGCCACCGGCAGTTCCCATTCGCCGCGTTCGTTCTGGCGCACGTCCAGGGCGATGGTGATGCGTTCGGAACCGAAGCGCTTGAGCCAGCCGATCACCATGTCCGGATCCTTGACCGCGAGCGAGCCGACCACGACCCGGTCGGCGCCGGCGTCGAGGATGGCTTCCACGTCGGCCTCGCTGCGCACGCCGCCGCCGGTCTGCACGCGCATCCAGCTGGAGGTGGTGATCGCGCGCAGCAGCGGCGCCAGGGTGTAGCCGCCGTAGCGCGCGGCGTCCAGGTCGATCAGGTGCAGCCACTTGGCGCCGGCTTCGGCGTAGCGCGTGGCCAGCGCCAGCGGTTCGGTCTCGTAGCGGGTTTCCTGGGCGTAGTCGCCCTGGTGCAGGCGCACGACGCGCCCGTCGCGAACGTCGATCGCGGGGTAGAGGGTGCTGTTGCCCATGTTCATGCCTCCAGCGCCAGGAAGTTGGCGAGCAGGCGCGAACCGACCGCGGCGGAACGCTCGGGGTGGAACTGGGCGCCGAAGCAGCGGCCGCGCCCGGCGACCGCGGTGAAGCGGGCGCCGTAGCCCGCGCTGGCCAAGGTGTCGGCGGTGACGGGGGCGGCGTAGCTGTGCACGAAGTAGGCTTGATCGCGCTCGCCGATACCGGCCAGCAGGCGTTCGCCCAGGGCCGATTCATGCTTCTGAAGGAGATTCCATCCCATATGCGGCACTCGTACTCCTGGTCCGGTGGGCAGCCTGGTGATACGGCCCGGAAGGAGTCCGAGGCATTCGACCTCGCCCTCCTCCGAGGACTCGTACAACAGCTGCATGCCCAGGCAGATCCCGAGCAGCGGCTGCTGCAAGCGGCGGATCGTGGCGACCAGGTCGAGTTCGCGCAGTCGGGCCATCGCGGGGGCGGCGGCGCCCACGCCCGGCAGGATCACGCGATCGGCTGAGGCGATCATCGCGGGGTCCGCGGTCAACATCGACCGCGCACCCAGCCGCTCCAATGCATAACGCACCGAGCCGATGTTCCCCCCACCCGAATCGATGACAGCTACAACCGTCATCACAGAACTCCCTTGGTACTCGGGAGCTCGCGCCCTTGACGGGCGATGGCCTGCCGCAGCGCGCGTGCGACGACCTTGAAACAAGCCTCTATCTTGTGGTGATCGTTATCACCTTCCACGTTCAGATTCAGGTTCAGCCCGGCGGTTTCGCACAGCGAGCGGAAGAAATGCGGCAGCAGCTCGGTCGGGAAGTCGCCGACCTTCTCGCGCGCGAAGCCGCCGCCGAAGACGAAGTACGGACGCCCGGAAAAATCCAGCGCGGCGCGCGCCAGGGTCTCGTCCATCGGCAGCACGAATTCGTGCGCGGCCGGCGCGGCACCGGCGTCGTCCTCGCCCTGCCCCGCGCGCGGCTCGAAGCCGTAGCGGCCGATGCCGCGCTTGTCGCCGAGCGCTTCGCGCAGCGCCTGGCCCAGCGCCAGCGCGCTGTCTTCGATGGTGTGGTGCTCGTCGATGTGCAGGTCGCCCTGGCAGCGCAGCTCCAGGGCGAAGCCGCCGTGCTTGCCGAGCTGTTCGAGCATGTGGTCGAAGAAGCCCAGGCCGGTGGCGACCTGCGGTTCGGCGGCGCGGTCGAGGTCGACGCGCACTTCGATCCGGGTTTCCTTGGTGTCGCGCCGCACCCGGGCGGTGCGCGGGCGCTCGGCCAGCACGTGGGCGATGCCGGCCCAGTCCCACTCGCCGCCGAATTCGCGGGTGCGCAGCTGGAACGCGCGGATGCCGAGGTTGGCGGCGAAGCCGTTGTCGGTCTCGCGGTCGCCGACCATCGCCGAGCGTTCCCAGTCGATGCCGCGGTCCTTCAGCAGCGGCAGCGCCAGGCCGATGCCGGGCTTGCGCGTGGGCAGGTTCTCGGCCGGGAAACTGGTGTCGATGAGCACGTCGCGGAACACGATGCCCTGGCTTTCGAACACCTGCATCATCAGCTCGTGCGGGCCGTCGAAGGACCAGCGCGGGAACGACTCGGTGCCCAGCCCGTCCTGGTTGGTGACCATGACGAATTCGTAGCCGGCGTCGCGCAGCTTCAGCATCGCCGGGATCACCCCGCGCACGAAGCGCAGCTTGGCGTAGCTGTCGATCTGGAAATCGGCCGGCTCCTCGATCAAGGTGCCGTCGCGGTCGACGAACAAGATCGGCTTGAGCGCGCTCATGCGGCCACTCCGTCGCGGCGCAGCGCGCGGCCCAGCACTTCGATCACCGCCGAGTTCTGCTCCGGCGTGCCCAGGCTGATGCGCAGCGCGTCGCCGAGCCCCGGCGCGTGGCGGAAGTCGCGCACCACCACGCCGGCGTCGAGCAAGGCGTCGAGCGCGGCCTGGGCATCGTCGAAACGCGCCAGCAGGAAGTTGGCCTGCGAGGGATAGACCCGACGCACGCCGGGCAGCGCGCGCAGCGCCTGGAACAAGCGTTCGCGTTCGCTCATCGCGGTGGCCACGCGCGCCTTGGTGGTATTGCCCGGCACTTCGCCGAGCGCGCGCAAGGCCAGGTTCACGCACGGCGTCGGCAGCGGGTACGGCGCCTGGCAGCGCTGCAGCGCGGCGACGACGTCGGCGTCGGCGATCACGCTGCCGATGCGCGCGGCGGCCAGCGCGTGCGCCTTCGACAAGGTGCGCAGCACCGCGAGGTTGCGGCGCCGCGCCAGCAAGGTGGTCGCGGACTCGCCGTCGGCGAATTCGATGTAGGCCTCGTCGACCACGACCAGGGCGCGGCCGCTCAAGCGCCGGGCCAGCGCGTCGATCGCCGCCAGCGGCTGCAAGGTGCCGGACGGATTGCCCGGCGAACACACGAATACCAGCTTGGCGCCCTCGCGCTCGGCCGCTTCGGCCAATGCGTCGAAATCGCAGGAAAACCCGTCGGCGCCGTCGCGCAGCGGGGTTTCGACCACGCGCACGCCGTGCAGGCGCGCGCTGACCGCGTACATGCCGAAGGTCGGCGGCGCAATCGCGATGGCGTCGCCGCCGGGGCGGCAGAACGCGCGCACCAGCAGGTCGATGCCCTCGTCGCTGCCGCGTCCGGCCAACAGTTGCTCGGGCTTGCAGCCGTACAGCCGCGCCAGCGCCGCGCGCAGCGCCGCTGGTTGCGGGTCGGGATAGCGGCGCACCGCGCCGTCGCAATCGGCCACGCTCGGCCAGGCCGCCTCGTTGGCGTTGAGCCAGACCCGGCCGCTGCGGGTGTCGCTGCGCGCCGACTTGTAGCCGGCGAAATCGCGCAGGTCGTCGCGCAGCAGGTCGAGGGGATTGTCGTCGCGGGTCTGGGACATGACGGAGAGGACCGGATCAGTTCTGCTTGGAAGGTGCAATCGCCCGGCGCGCGGCCGGGCGGACTCGCTCAGGCGCGGCGCGCCTGCGCCGGCGCGTCGGCCAGCGCGGCCAGCCGCAGCGCCACCGCCTCGCGGTGCGCGTCCAGGCCTTCGGCGTCTGCCAGGACCACCGCGCAGGGGCCGATTTCCAGCAGCCCGCGCGGCTGCACTTCCTGCACGGTGATCGCGACCTGGAAGCTCGACACGTTGAGCCCGCCGGCATACCGCGCCGCGCCGCTGGTCGGCAGGACGTGGTTGGTGCCGCTGCAATAATCGCCGAGCGCTTCCGGCGCCCAGTCGCCGAGGAACACCGAACCGGCGGCCTCGACCTTGCCCAGCCACGCGCGCGCGTCGCGCAGGGCCAGGATCAGGTGCTCGGGCGCGTAGCGGTTGCTGACCTGGATCGCGGTGGCGATCGAGTCGACCTGGATCGAGCGCGACTTGGACAACGCGGCGCGCGCGGTGTCGGCGCGCGACAGCCGCGCCAGCTGGCGTTCGAGTTCGCTATCGACCGCATCGAGCAGGGCCGCGTCGTCGCTGAGCAGGATCACCTGCGAGTCGGCGCCGTGCTCGGCCTGCGACAGCAGATCGGCGGCGACGAAATCGGCGCGCGCGCCGGCGTCGGCGATCACCAGCACTTCCGACGGCCCGGCCGGCATGTCGATCGCCGCGCCGCCTTCCAGCAGCGCGACCTGGCGCTTGGCCTCGGTGACATAGGCGTTGCCCGGCCCGAACAGCTTGTCGCACTTGCCGATGGTCTCGGTGCCGAAGGCCATCGCCGCGATCGCCTGGGCGCCACCGACCTTGTAGACCGTGCCGATGCCGCAGCGCCGGGCCGCGCACAGCACCGCCGGATCGGCGCTGCCGTCCTTGCGCGGCGGCGTGCACAGCACCACTTCGCGGCAGCCGGCCAAGCGCGCCGGCACGCCGAGCATCAGCGCGGTCGACGGCAGCGGCGCCGAGCCGGCCGGCACGTACAGGCCGACCCGCGGGATCGGCCGCAGGATCCGTTCGCAGCGCACGCCCTCGGCGGTGTCGAGCGCGTAGCCGGGCGTCATGCCGGCGGCGTGGAAGCGTTCGATCCGGCGCGCGGCTTCGTCGATGGCGTTGCGCAGCGGCGCGCTCACCGCGGCCTCGGCGGCGGCGAATTCGGCCTGGCAGACGGCGAAGGCCTCCGGCGCGGCGCCGTCGAAGCGTTCGCCGAAGCGGCGCAGCGCGGCGTCGCCGTCGGCGCGCACCTCGGCGACGATCGCGGCGACCGCGTCGGCGGTGGTCTGGCGGGTTTCCTGCGCCGGGCGGCGCAGCGCCTGCGCGCGCTGCCCGGCGTCGAGGGCGCTCCATTGGTAGCGCTGCATGGCGGCCCGGGCGTTCATGCCAGCATGCCCTCCACCGGCAGCACCATCAGCCCGCGCGCGCCGGCGCGCTTGAGTTCTTCCAGCCGCTGCCAGGTCACCGCGCCGTGGCACAGCGCCTGCAGGGCGACGTCGTCGCCGTCGTCCAGGCGCATCACCGTGGGCTGCTCGGCATCGGGCAGCAGCGGCAGCAGTTCGGCCAGCAGATCGCGCGGCGCCTGGAACATCAGCAGCTTGCTGTTGCGCACGCGCAGCGCGCCGTCGAGGCGGCGCAGCAGCAGGTCGGCCAGTTCGCCGCGCACGTCGTCGAACCTGTCGACCGGGCCGGCCAGCACCGCCTCGCTTTCGACCAGGGTCTGCACCGCCTTGAGCTGGTTGGCCGACAGCGTGGCGCCGCTGGAAACCAGATCGCAGATCGCCTCGGCCTGGCCCAGGCGCGGCGCGATTTCGACCGAACCCGACAGCAGCACCACCTGCGCATCGACGCCTTGCTGCGTCAGCCACTGCGACAGCAGCGCCGGGTAACTGGTGGCGATGCGCTTGCCGGACAGATCCTGCGGCCCCTGCCACTGCCACGCGTCTGGCACGGCGATGGACAGGCGGCAGCCGCCGAAACCGAGCGCGCGCCATTCGCGGAACGCCGGCGCGCGGCCGTTGCCGCGGCGGTCGCCGTCCTGTTCCAGCAGCACGTTGCGGCCGACCACGCCGAGGTCGCAGACGCCGTCGGCGATCAGGCCGGGGATGTCGTCGTCGCGCACCAGCAGCAGGTCCACCGGCAGGGTTTCGCCGTAGCAGAACAGGCGGTCGCGGCTTTCGCGCCAGCTCAGGCCGCAGGCGGCGAGCAGCGAGCGCGCCGGATCGGCGAGGCGGCCGGACTTCTGGATCGCGATGCGCAGGCGGTCGCGTGCGGCGGCGCTGGCGGGAGGGCTCATGGACTCGGTCTCGGGAGAAGGCGTGGGCGGGCGGCGCTGCGCGCCGGGGCCGGCGGCAGCGCCGGCGGCGGACGGAACGGGCCGTCAGCGATGTCGCAGGCCGCGCCGATGCAGGGCTGCGGCATAGCCGCCGGCGCCGCGCTCGAGCACCCGCGCGACGCGGCCGATGGTGGTCACGCTGACCTGGGTGCGGTCGTGGATTTCGCGGTACGGCACGCCCTCTTCCAGCAACGGCACGACCCGCCAGCGGTCGCTCATCGCCTCCAGCTCGGCCGGCGTGCACAGGTCTTCGAGAAACGCGCGCACCTGCTCGGGCGAACGCAGCGCGGACAGGGTCGCGGCGAGTTCGGCCAGAGAGTCTTCGGGGTAGGCCTCGAGGGTGGTGGCGGTGCGGCGCTTCATGGAGGAGGGCTGGAAGGCTGAAGGAAAGGACGGATGCAGGCAGAAGCGAATCTGGACTTGGCGGGGCGAGGCTCATCGGACCGCCCCGCCCCGGCGAGCGATCCGGCGGGAGCGGCCTCTCGCCGGATTCCCTGGATGCGCCAACCTGTACGACAGAGAGCGAACTAATGCATTAATGTGCTAACGCGTTAATACATTAACTGGTGAAACCACCGCCCGTCAACCCGGCCTGCGCGACCCGGGATTTGCGTTAAGACTCCAGGCACGCGTCGCGCGCCGTCCACCGGCGCCGCCGCCCCTCCCTCCCCCGGCGCGACGGCCTGCGCCGGCAGGCCCAAGGAAGGCTCCGGTCCAAGGAAGATGAATACGACTCCCGCCCGCTCCGCGCGCCCGTCGCCGCCGTTCCGGCTGTGGCTGCTGCTCTGCCTGCTGCTGTCGGGCTGGGTGCCGGCCGCCGCCGCGCAGAGCCTGCTCGACCTCGACCGGCACAGCGCCGAGGTCGCGCTGGCCCCGTTCACCGGCTACTACCACGACCCCGGCGGCCGCCTCGACCTGCCCGGCGCCGAACGCGCGCGGGTCGAAGGGCGCTTTCGCCTGCTGCCGGGCGGCAACAGCTCGTTCGGCTTCCAGCGCGGCGCCTACTGGTTCCACTTCGCCGCGCGCAACGCCGACGCCGACACGCCGCGCTGGCTGCTGGTGCAGGGCTTCGCCCTGAGCGACCGCATCGACGTCTACACCCACAGCGACGACGGCCGCGCCCGCCACCAGCGCGGCGGCGACAACCTGCCGTTCGACTCGCGCGCGATCCGCTACCGCCATCCGAATTTCTGGATCGATCTGCCGGCCGGCCAGCGCGTGGACGTGTACGTGCGGGTACAGAGCCAAAGTTCGATGCAGGTGCCGCTGACCCTGTACACGCCCAGCGCCTTCACCGAGCAATCGCGCGACGCGCAACTGGGCATCGGCATCTACTACGGCATCCTGCTGGCGCTGTTCTTCTACAACCTGGTGCTGTGGCTGAGCCTGCGCGATTCGAGCTACTTCTGGTATCTGTTCCACATCTGCGCGTTCGGCCTGGTGCTGCTGACCTTGAACGGCCTGGGGTTCGAATACCTGTGGCCGAACTCGCCGTGGCTGGCCGACCACTCGGTGCCGCTGTCGATCTGCCTGGCCCAGGTCGGCATGCAGCAGTTCGCGCGCGACTTCCTCGGCCTGTCGCAACGCTGGCGCTTCGGCGACTTCGTCGGCCGCGGCATGATCGGGTTCTTCGTGCTGCTGGGGCTGATCGCGACCCAGGCGCCTTATCGCATCGTCACTCCGATCGCCTCGGCCGCGGTGTTCGTCAGCATCGGCTGGATCGCGGTGGCGAGCGTGGCGGCGCTGCGCCGCGGCTACAAGCCGGCGCGGCTGTTCCTGCTGGCGTGGTCGGCGTTCCTGCTCGGCACCGGCATGTTCGCCGCGATCGCCTTCGACCTGCTGCCGAAGGTGTTCATCACCGAATACGGCGTGCAGATCGGCTCAGCCCTGGAAATGCTGCTGCTGTCGGTGGCGCTGGGCTACCGCTACGCCTCGCTGCGCAACGAGAACGAGCGGATCGTGCGCGAGGCCAAGGAACAGCTCGAGCACAAGGTCGAGCAGCGCACCGGCGAGCTGCGCACCGCGCTGGCGCAACTGGAAAAAGCCCACGACCGCCTGCGCGAAACCGCCCAGCGCGACGGCCTGACCGGGCTGCACAACCGCAGCCACTTCCGCGAGGCGTTCGAGTCGTTGCTGCACCGCGCGCGCCGTCAGCGCCGGCCGCTGGCGCTGATGATGATCGACCTGGATCACTTCAAGCAGATCAACGACCACCACGGCCACCTGGTCGGCGACGAGTGCCTGCGCTGGGCGGCCGGACTGATTTCGCAGACGCTGGCGCCGCACCACGCGCTGCTGGCGCGCTTCGGTGGCGAGGAGTTCGTCGCCGTGCTGCCCGATCACGACCTTGACGCCGGCTCGCGCGTGGCCGAAGCGCTGCGCCTGCGCCTGCGCGCCCAGCCCTGCCCCAGCCGCAGCCACGACATCCCGGTGACCGCCAGCATCGGCGTGCACGAGATCGCGCCGGATTCGGACCTTGGCGTCGAAGCGGCGCTGCAGTTCGCCGACCAGGCGCTGTACCTGGCCAAGGCCGGCGGGCGCGATTGCGTGCGGATGTGGGGCGCGGCGGCCTGAGCGCGCCGGGTTCGGCTCACCCCGGCGGCGCGTACATCACATCCGAGCGCAGCGCGTACTTCACGCCCTGCTCCACCGCCGAGCCTTCGTGCCAGGTGTCGTGCACGAACAGCAGCGCGTCGCCGACGCGCGGCTCGACCCGGAACCCGCGGAACGCGGTGTCGCCGCCGACGAAACCGTCGTTGAGATAAACCAGCAAGGTCAGCTTGCTCAGCCGGCCGTCCTCGCTCCAGGGGCCGTCCTTGTGCATGCGGAAGCGTTGGCCCGGGCCGTATTTGTAGAAACGCAGCGCGCGCGGCAGGCCGGCGGGGATTTCGCCGTCGAGCGCCGGCAGGTCGGCGGCGCGCAGGCGTTGCCACAGCCTGTCGACCCAGCGCGGCGATTCGAACACCACGCGTTCGTTGTTGCGCACGTGGGCCATCGATTTCTGGCCGCCGTCGGCAGTGCGCACGCCGGCGGGTTCGAAACCGCGGGCTTCGGCCTCGGCAATCAAGCCCTCGCATTCGGCCGCGGTCAGCAAGCCGGCCAGGGTGAAGACGGTTGCGCTGTGGTGGATGGCCTGCATGGGGGCTGTCCGTGGCCTTGGGGTGCTGGAACGATAGCGCCGATCGCTGGAGCTGTGGAGTTGCGCCGGCCTGGACAACGTTCGACGCGGCAGGGGGGCGCGCAGTTACGACCGGGCCGAGAGTCGCGCCGCAGTTGCGTTGTCGCGGTCGCGGCTTGCGCCGCTCCTACAGTCGGGAACGAAACCGGCCGGAGACCCTGTAGGAGCGGCGCGAGCCGCGACCGCACTATCGCAGCTACGTCGGAATCTGCGTCGCAGTTTCGTTGTCGCGGTCGCGGCTCGCGCCGCTCCTACAGTCTGGAACGAAACCGGCCGCAGACCCTGTAGGAGCGGCGCGAGCCGCGACCGCACTACCGCGGCCACGTCGAAACCTGCGTCGCAGTTGCGTTGCCGCGGTCGCGGCTCGCGCCGCTCCTACAAGGGAAAACGCGGTTTGCGCGGCGCAGCCGGCCCCTCCCGTGCGGAAGGGGCCGTGCCGGATCAGTCCTGCAACCCGGCGCGTACCGCCGACAACACGCTGCCGTCGCGCACCAGTTGCACCGCGGTCGCGACTTCGCCGTCGAGCGCGCGGTCGTGGTCGAGGAAGGCGATCGATTCGCGCAACCTGGCGTGGGCGATGGCCACGGCGCGGCCCGGACGGAACTCTTCGGCCGCCGACAACTCGGCGCGCAAGCCTTCGACTTCGGCCAGGAACCCGGCGTGATCGTCCGTGCCGGCGAGCGGGCCGCCGGCGATCTTGGCCGCCAGGGTCGCGGCATCGGCGCGGTCGGCCAGATCGCGCGCGGCGTTGATCATGTCGCGGCGCAGGTCCAGCGCCTGGGCGGCGGTGTACAGCTCCAGCGCCAGCACCTTGCCCAGATCGTCGGCCATCGCCAGCACGTGGCGCGCTTCGTTGGCGCCCATCGAGACGTGGTCCTCGGCGTTGGCGCTGGTCGGGATCGAATAGACCGAGGCCGGATGCGCGCGGCTGGCCAGATCGTTGACGATGGCCGCGGCGGTGTACTGCACGATCATGTGGCCCGATTCGGTGGCGTCCTCGTTGCCGATCAGGAAGCCCGGCAAACCGTCGTTGGTCGCCGGGTCGACCAGCTTGTTGAGGCGGCGCTCGGAAATGCTCGCCAGCACCGGGATCGCGGCCTTGACGTAGCTCATCGCCAGCGCCAGCGGCATGCCGTGGAAATGGCCGGCGGAGATCACCTGCTGCTCGACGTGCTCGGCCTGCGCGTCGGGGAACACGATCGGGTTGTCGGTCAGCGAGTTGAGCTCGATCTCCAGCACCCGCGCGGCCTGGGCGATGGCGTCGCGGACCGCGCCGTGCACCTGCGGGATGCAGCGCAGCGAATAGCTGTCCTGCGGCTGATGCTTCTTGCCGCCGCGGAACGGACGGAAGCGGGTGTAGAACTTTTCGCGGCCATGGCGCTGGCTGAAAGGCACCCAGTCCCAGCCGATGTCGAAGCTCAGTTGCTGCGCCGCTTCGGTGTCCCAGCTCTGCGGCAGCCACGGACGGAAGCGCGGCACCAGGTGGTAGGGAATATCGGCCAGGGTCGAACCGTCGAGCAGCGCGCGCAGATTCTCGGCCACCTTGACCTGGCCCGGATGCGGACGCAGCGCATGCACTTCCGGCGCGAACGCGCCCAGGCGCCCGGCGAAGGCGTCGATGGTCATCGCCGCGGCGAGGTCGGCGGTGTCGAGCAGGTCTTCCAGCTTGCTCAGCGCCAGCACGCCGCAGGCCAGCATCTGCGCGGTGCCGTTGTTGAGCGCCAGGCCTTCCTTGTACGACAGCTGCACCGGCTCGAGGCCTGCGCGGGCCAGCGCCTGCGCGCCCGGCAGGCGCTCGCCGTCGAAGAAGGCTTCGCCGCCGCCGAGCAGGACGATGGCCAGGTGCGAGAGCGGCGCGAGGTCGCCGCTGGCACCGACCGAACCCAGTTGCGGCACCACCGGCACGATCCCGGCGTTGAGCATCTGGGTCAGCGCCTGCAGGGTCTGCACGCGGATGCCAGAGTGGCCGCGCATCAGCGTGTTGATGCGGATGCACAGCATCGCGCGCACGATTTCGGGCGCGAACGGCTCGCCCACGCACACCGCGTGGGTGACGATCAGATTGCGCTGCAGCTCTTCGTGCAGGGTTTCCTGCGATCGCTTCGCGCCCGGCAGTTGGTCGCGCAGGTGATGGGCGCCGAGCAGGCGGTCGGCGTTGCTGCCGAAGCCGGTGGAGACGCCGTAGATGGGCTCTTCGCGGCGCACCTGTTCGGCCAGGAAATCGGCCGCGCGCGCCACCGCCGGCAGTTGCTCGGCGGACAGTTCGACCTGGGCGCCATAAGCCACGGCGACGAGCTGGGACCGCGTCAGCGAGCGGCCGTCGAGTCGGATCTTGTTCAAAGCTGGGGTTCTCCGCATCGCACCCTGGCGATCATCTGCGCGGCGCCGGCGGATCGGCGGCGCGCATACTCGGGAGTCGGTGCGTCAGACAAAAGGAAACCGCGGCCGATCGTGACGATGCGGGCCGCGGCGTGGGTGTCGGCTTGCGCCGATGCTGCTGCCGGCGCCGGGCGATGCCGACGCGGCGAATGACAGGGGTGGTGTCGGCAGCGATGCGCGCGGCAAGCCGCCGCACCGCGCGCGCACGTCGCGGTCCGTGCGCGGCGAATCCGCGCACGGCCGTCGCGACGGGCGCGCCGCAAGGTCACTTCATGACCCGCGACTGTTCCAGCTCGACCCGCAAGGTACGCGCCAGCTCGCTGCGCGCGACCTCGAACTGGTCCTCGCGGCGCAGGTCCTTGACCGTGGCGCTGCCCTTGGCGATTTCGTCCTCGCCCAGCACCACCACGAAGCGAATGCCGGCGCGGTCGGCGTACTTGAACTGCTTGCCGAGCTTGGACGCTTCCATCACCACTTCGGTGTTGAGCCCGGCCGCGCGCAGCTCGCTGGCCAGCGCCAGGCACTGCGGCAGGTGCGCATCGTCCATCTGGGTGATCAGCACCTGCACGCTGCTGTCGGCGGTGCTGACCAACCGGGCTTCCTGCAGCTGCCAGAACAACCGCGTCAGACCGATCGAGATGCCCACGCCCGGCAGCTTCGACCTGGTGTAGTGGCTGGCCAGATCCTCGTAGCGGCCGCCCGAACAGATCGAACCCAACTGCGGGTAGTCGTTGAGCGTGGTCTCGTAGACCGTGCCGGTGTAGTAGTCCAGGCCGCGGGCGATGGAGAAGTTCAGCGCGTAGTTGGCCTCCGGCACGCCCAGCGCGCGGATCAGCTCCAGCACCTCGCGCAGCTCGGCCACGCCCTGGCGCAGCGAGTCGTTGCCCTCGCCCAGCGCGTCGAGCTTGGCCAGCGCATCGGCGTGCGAGTTCGAACGCACCGCGACGAAGTCGAGGATGCGGTCCACCGCGTCGCTGGGCAGGCCGAAACTCGTCCCGATCAGCACGTCGCGCACGTAGTCGGCGCCGCGCTTGTCGAGCTTGTCGACCTCGCGCAGCACCAGCGCCTGCAGCTCGCCGTCGGCCACGCCCTGGGCTTCGAAGAAGCCGCGCAGCAGCTTGCGGTTGTTGAGCTGGATGGTGAAGGCGCCGATGTCGAGTTCGGAGAACACCGCGTAGATGCAGGCTGGCAGCTCGGCGTCGTAGCGCACGCTGAGGCTGTCCTTGCCGATCACGTCGATGTCGCACTGGTAGAACTCGCGGTAGCGGCCGCGCTGCTGGCGCTCGCCGCGGTAGACGCGCTGCATCTGATAGCGGCGGAACGGGAACGCCAGCTCGGCCTCGTGCTCGGCGACGTAGCGCGCCAGCGGCACGGTCAGGTCGAAGCGCAGCGCCAGCTCCGGCGTCGTGCGGCCGTCCTGCGCGCTCTTCTCGCGCGAGCCGGTGGATTCGACGAAATACACCTGGCGCTCGGTCTCGCCGCCGGACTTGGTCAGCAGCACCTCGGTCAGCTCCATCACCGGCGTTTCCACCGGCAGGAAGCCGAAGCGTTCGAAATTGCGGCGGATCGTGTCGAGCATGCGCTGGAACGCGATCTGGTCACGGGGCAGCAGCTCCATGACCCCGGGCGGGGTGCGAGGCTTGATCAAGACAGACTCCGAAATCACTGCAAAAGGCGCGAAAGGGCGGGCCCGCGACGGGTGCGGCGGGCGTCCCCGCGGGGACGCGCCGCGGGCGTCGCCGGCATGCCGCTTAGTTTAGCGATTGCGCGGCCCGTGCACGGCAACCGCGCGCGCATCGCCGCCCGGCGCCGCCGGACGGCGCCGGCGCCGGGCTTTGCCGAGATGGCTCACAGGCGGCCCGCAGCCCGCCGCAGCGGGCTTTGCGGCCATCGCCGTCGCCCGGCGCGACGGCCTTTGCCACCGGAATGAAATTTTTCTGTCGTCCCCTCTTGCACGCCCCGAGGACCGCCGCTAGAATTTGCGGCTCACGAAGTCGGGGTGTAGCTCAGTCTGGTAGAGCGCTACGTTCGGGACGTAGAGGTCGCAGGTTCGAATCCTGTCTCCCCGACCAATCATCGTGCGACAGAAGCCGGCCCAGTGCCGGCTTTTTCGTTTGCGCCGGTTGCGTGCGTCGATGCGCCGGCGCAGTTCCGGTTCGCCCCACGTCTGCATCGATGCGGCGGCGCCGATCCTGGGATACTGGCGCCCTCCTCCCACGACCTGCGCGGCGGCGACCATGGCCGAATGTTGCGGATGCGGAAACGTCGTCGACGTCGCGGCGATGCAGTCCAGGCAGCGGCGCGTGCTGCGCATCGTGCTGGCGATCAATCTCGCCACTTTCGCGCTGATGGCGGCCGCGGCCTGGCACAGCCACTCTTCGTCCCTGCTGTCGGGCAGCCTCGACAACCTCGGCGACGCGCTGACCTACGCGCTGAGCCTGGCCGTGGTCGGCGCCTCCGCGCAGGCCAAGGCGCGCGTGGCCCTGCTCAAGGGCTTGCTGATCCTCGCCGCCGCCGTCGCGGTCGCCGGGCAGATCGCCTGGCGCCTGACCCATCCGGCGCTGCCGCTGTTCGAAAGCATGGGCGCGGCGGCCGCGCTGAACCTCGCCGCCAACGGCGCCTGCCTGTGGCTGCTCACGCCGTACCGCAGCGGCGACATCAACCTGGCTTCGGCCTGGGAATGCTCGCGCAACGATCTCTACGAAGGCGCCGCGGTGTTGCTGGCCGCGGCGGCGGTGTGGGCGTTCGGCGCCGGCTGGCCGGACCTGCTGATCGCCATCGCCCTATTGATTCTGTTCCTGCGCTCGGCCGCACGGGTGTTGCGCGCGGCCTGGCGCGAAGTGCACAGCGCGCCGGCGGCGGCGACATCGCCGGGCGCGTGAATCGTCGGGCGCGTGATCGGCGTCGGCGCGGACCTGCCCGCCGCGCCGTCGATCCATCGCCCGGGGTTTACGGCGCCGCGACAGCGGCGGCATCCGAGGTCGAAGAGGCGTCCGCATCGTCCTCGTCCTCCACTTCCGCCAGAAACGTCGCCGACGGCGCGAAGAACAGCGAGCCGGTGACCGCGCGGCTGAAGTCGAGCAGGCGGTCGTAATTGCCCGGCGGGTCGCCGAGAAACATGTTCTCCAGCATCCGCTCGATCCGCCGCGGCGAGCGCGCGTAGCCGATGAAGTAAGTGCCGAACTCGCTCTTGCTGGCGTCGCCGAACGGCATGTTGTCGCGCACGATGCTCAGCTCCTCGCCGTTCTCCTCGATCACCGTCAGCACGTTGTGCGCGTAGGACGGCTTGGCCGCGTCGTCGAGCTCGACGTTGGACAGCTTGTGCCGGCCGACGATGCGCTCCTGCTGCTCCACCGGCAGCGATTCCCAGCCTTTGAGGTCGTGCAGGTATTTCTGCACGATCACGTAGCTGCCGCCGGCGAAGCCGGAATCCTCGGCGCCGACGATCGCCGAATCGATCGCCTCCTGGTCGACCGGATTCTCGGTTCCGTCGACGAAGCCGAGCAGGTCGCGCTGGTCGAAATAGCGGAAGCCGTGCACCTCCTCGGCCGTGGCCACCGCTTCGCCGAGGCGGGCGAGGATCTGCTGGGTCAGCTCGAAGCACAGGTCCATGCGCTCGGCGCGGATGTGGAACAGCAGGTCGCCCGGCGTGGACACCGCGCGGTGGCGGCCTTCGATGGCGCGGAACGGATGCAGTTCGGCCGGCGCGGGCGCGCCGAACAGGCGCGACCAGGCCTGATCGCCGAACGCCAGGATGCACGACAGCCGCCCGTCGAGATCGCGGAAGCCGACCGAGCGCAGCAGGCCGGCCAGGTCCGCGCACAGCGCGCGTACGGCCCGGCGATGTTGCGGCTCCGGCCGCAGGGTCACCACGAGGAACACGGCCGAACGGGTCAGGCCGGCAACGATGGGCTGGGCGACGACGGATGCCACGGACTACCTCGCGATGGTTCGGGTTCGATGAATGCGGGACGCGGCCTGCGGAAAACGCCGCATGCGTGAGCGCGCCGCTGCCTCGTGCAGGCCGCGATGATAGCGCCGCCGACGGTGAAAACCGCACGCAACGGCGCCCGGCCGCGGCGCGGATTTGAGCCGCGCGCCCGCACGATGCTAGATTCGGCCGGTACCTCAAGACGGACAGTACGCATGGGCAGGCAAGCCGATCTTCCTGAATCCGACGACGCGGCCGCGGCGGCCGACGCGGCACCGGCGTGGCCGCGCGAGCCGTTGAGCCCGCAGCGCCTGCGCGACGCCGAAGTCGCCCAGGCCCAGGCCACGCTCAAACGCGAGCTGGTGCGGGTGTATGCGCTGTCGTGCGGGGCCGGCCGGCCCAAGGGCTGACTCGACGGTCGCGGTTTCGCGGCATCGATCTGGTTTCGCCGTTTTTTGCGGTGTCGCGGTCGCGGCTTGCGCCGCTCCTACAGGGAGATCGCAAACTTCGGCCGCTACCTGTA
>NZ_LXSD01000609.1:0-20735 GCF_017168095.1 Lysobacter enzymogenes
CCGGCGTCGACGCCGGCGAGCGGCTCAGCCTGCACGCCGCCGACCTGCGCCGCGACGAAGGCTGGGCCGAGGCCGCGGCCGGTTGCGACTACGCGCTGCACGTCGCTTCGCCGTTTCCGGCCGAGATCCCGCGCGACGAGAACGAGCTGATCGCGCCGGCGCGCGAAGGCACGCTGCGGGTGCTGCGCGCCGCGCGCGACGCCGGCCTGCGCCGGGTGGTGCTGACGTCTTCGTTCGCCGCGGTCGGCTACGGCCATGGGCCGCGCGCGCAGCCGTTCGACGAGAGCGTGTGGAGCGACACCGCCGCGCCGCTGGCGCCGTACGTGAAGTCGAAGACCCTCGCCGAACGCGCGGCCTGGGAGTTCGTGGCCGGCGAGGGCGACGGGCTGGAACTGGCCGCGGTCAATCCGGTCGGCATCTTCGGGCCGGTGCTCAGCGACGACTTCGCGACCTCGATCCTGCTGGTCAAGCGCCTGCTCGACGGCGCGCTGCCGGGCGCGCCGAAGCTGTATTTCGGCGTGGTCGACGTGCGCGACGTCGCCGACCTGCATCTGCGCGCGATGACCGACTCGGCCGCGCGCGGCGAGCGCTTCCTCGCCACCGCCGGCGATTTCCTCAGCGTCGGCGACATCGCCGCGACCCTGCGCCGCGAACTCGGCGCGGCGGCGCGGCGGGTGCCGTCGCGGCAACTGCCGAACTGGCTGGTGCGGCTGGCGGCGCTGGCCGACCCGGCGGTGCGGCAGATCCTGCCGGACCTGGGCAAGTTCAAGAACGCCAGCAACGCCAAGGCGCGGCGGCTGCTCGGCTGGAATCCGCGCAGCGCCGAGCAGGCGCTGCTGGCGACTGCGAACAGCCTGATCGAACTGGGGCTGGTGCGCCGCTGACCGACGCTGGAGAGGCGTCGCGGCAGCCAGCTACTGCTGCAGGCGCATGCAACCCAGCTCCCGTCAGGCTCGCGCCACCCACCTGTCGTCATGCCCGCGAAGGCGGGCATCCAGGGCTTCACCGCGGCATGGCTCTGAAGTCTCTGGATCCCCGCCTCCGCGGGGATGAAGGCTTGGAGAGGCGCGGTGAATCCGACTTGCCGCGAAACCCGACCGCCGAGAAACCCCTCATGCCGTCATGCCCGCGAAGGCGGGCATCCAGGGCTTCACCGAGGTGTGGCCCTGAAGTCTCCGGGGCCCCCACCGCCGCGAGCATGGTCCGGCCGCGCGCAGCGCCTGCCGGTCAGGCGGCAGCGCCAGCGGCGTCGGCGCGCGCCGACTGCCGTCGCAGCAGCGCGATGGTCAGCACCAGCAGCGTCATCGGCAGCAGCGACAGATAGAACGCGCCGCCGCCGATGCGCGCGAACAACTGGCCGGTGATGAACGAGCCGGTGGTGCCGCCGAGCGCGGAGAACACCACGATCAGCCCGGTCATCGCCGCGTGCCGCGACTTGGGCAGCGAGCTGAGCACGACCGAGTTGATCGCCGGGTAGACAGGCGCCATGAACAGCCCGATCAGCGGGAACACGAACGCCGCCGGCGGCGCGCTCATCCAGCTCATCTCGGCTTGCGGCTGGGCGCCGCGCGCCAGCGGCAGCGCCAGCAGCACCAGCAGGCCCATCGCCAGCACGCAGCCGATCAGCAGCCAGTGCCACGGCACCCGCCGCAGCGCCAGCCCGGCGGCGAGCCGGCCCAGCGCCAGCGACACGGCGAAGATGCTCGCCGCCTGCACGCTCATCTTCGCCGGCAGGTGCAGGATTTCGCGGTTGAAGGTCGGCAGCCACGTGCCCACGCTCTGTTCGATCAACACATACAGGAACGCCGAGGCCAGGAACGCGGCGACCAGCGGCAGGGCGATCAGGCGGAACATGTCGAGGAAGGAATCGGCGGCGGCGTGGCCGTCGCGCGCGGCGCTCTCGTCGAGCCGCGCGCCGGCGAGCAGGGCGATGATGACCGCGGCGATGGCGGCCAGCAGCCAGTAGACGTCGAGCCAGATCGGATCGCCCGGCGATTGCGGATCGATGAACCAGGCGAAGATCCAATAGCCGGCGAGCACGCCGACCATGAACCAGCCCTCGATGATGCTGGTGAGGCTGGCATGGCCCTGCCTGGAGTCGGTGAGCAGGCCGATGGAGGAATACACCGACACCTTGACCAGGGCGAAGGCGGCGCCGGTGGCGATGAACAAGGCCTTGGTCATCCAGAACGAGGCCAGCAGCGGCATCAGCGCGCAGGCGGCCAGGACCAGGCCGAGGCCGAGCATCATCGCCCGCCGATAGCCCAGCCGCGGCAGCAGCGAGGCGGTGAGGAAGGACACCACGGCGATCGGCAGGTCCTTGAACGCCTCCAGGACGCTGGCCTGGGCCTTGTCGATGCCGAAGCCCTGGATCGACTGCAGGATCACCGTGCCGACGCTGTTGAGCAGGACCCCGAACATCATGTAGGTCAGGATCATCGCCGCGATCATGCGGCGGCGGTGGGCGGTGGCGACGGTCATGCGGGCTCCGGGGACTTGGGCGGCGCGGGTGGTTCAGCGGATCGTGCGGTGTCTGCGCAGATTAAGGCGAGTGCAGAGTAGGGCGAGCGCGTCCTCGCCCCAACTGCGTTCCCCGGCCCGAACGCAGAGCGTTCGGGCGTTCGGCGCCGCGCGGGCCAATGGCCCGCAAGCGCGGCGCCTCACCCCGCTTGCGGGAGAAGGTGGCCCAAAGGGCCGGATGAGGGCCGCTTAGCCGATCACCACTTGTAAGCCGCCGAGAACAAATACGACCGCCCCGCGATCGGCCGCCCCATGAACACCCCGCCGGTCGCCGCGCCCGGCACGCGCACATTGCCCTCGGTCAGGCCGAGCTCGTTGCTGACGTTGCTGCCGGTCAGCGCGAACTCCCAGTTCTCGCCCACGTGCAGGTTCGCGCCGACATCCAGCGTGTGGTACGAGGGCAGCTTCTGGGTATTGGCCAGGTCCGCGTAGCGGTCGCCGATGCGCGAGTAGGTGGCGAACACCTTCAAATCGCCGAACGGCAGCGTCCAGTAATAGCTCGGGGTGAAGCGGAACTGCTGCTTGGGCTGGCGCATGACCTGGTTGCCGGTGAACTCGCGGTAGTTCTCGTACTTCGCGTCCAGCCACACGCCGGTCAACGCCAGCTCCAGCCCGCCGACCGGGCGCCACGCGCCTTCGACTTCCACGCCGTAGGCGCGCGAATCGCCGACCGTGGTGAAGTTGGTGCCGTCCTCGAGGAAGGCCTGGAACGGCGAGTTGGTGAACTTGTTGTAGAACGCGGTCAGGTACAGGTCGTAGCTCTGCGCGCCGGACTTGAAGCCCAGTTCGTACTGGTCGATCTCCTGCACCTTGGTGTTGCCGTCGCGCAGGTTGTCGAACGCCGGCAGCTTGTAGCCGGAGTTGGCGCGGGCGAACACGCTGGAATTGTCGGTGAGCTTGTAGTTCGCGCCCAGGGTCCAGGAGAAATGCTTGTCGTCCTGGTCGATGCGGCGCGTGCCCGGCAGCGAGATCGAGGTGGCGTTGTCGTAGAGCGTGTTCGGATTGCCGTCCAGGTCGACCGTGGCGGTGTCGTGCACGGTGCCGTCGACCTGCTGCCATTCGTAGCGGATGCCGCCGTCCAGGCGCAGGCGCTCGTTGACCTGCCACTCGTCGGCCACGAACACCGCGGTGTTCTGCCCGTCGTAATCGCCGCGCAGCGAGAAGAACGAGGTGCCGGTGAAGCCGTCGCGGGTGACCTGGCGGCCGTCGGCGAGGGTCAGGTCGATCCGGCGCGCGTTGTTCTGCGCGGTCAGCAGCATGTTGTTGCCCAGGTACCAGGTGTCCTTGGACGAGTACTTGGCGAAGTAGACGCCGGCGGTCAGCGTGTTGCCTTCGAACAGGTCCTTGCTGAAGCGCAGGTCGTTGGTGAACGACTCGATTTCCTTGTCCACGACCCAGAAGCCGGCGGTCAGCACCTGCTGGTTGGGATCGACCGCGCCGCCGCCGTTGACGTAGGTCGCGGTACCGGCGCTGCCGTAGCCGGCGATGAACGAGGACAGCGTCTGCGGGCTGGCGCCGGTGAACAGGCCGTTGGTCGGCGCCGAGCCGGTGACGAAGTTCACGCGGTCGCTGATGGTCCAGTCGCCGGCGTAGAAGTCCATCGACGCGCCGAACACGTCGAGGTTGATGCCGCGGCCGTCGGCGAGGTCGCGGCTGATGCTGGTGCCGCGGCCGGTCGGGATGGTGACGTGGCGGAAGTCGTTGCCGAGCAGGGTGCCGGTCTGCGCGTCCAGGCCCGGGAAGCTCGACAGGCTGGAGCCGTTGTTGCGCGACAGCAGCGGGATCGGAGTGAAGAACGCGTTCTTGTCGTCGGTGTGGCGGGCGTAGACGGTGATCTCGCCGCTGTCCCAGCTGTGGGTCAGGGTGGCGCTGAGCTGGCCGCCCTTGTCGGCCGGGAACTGGGTGTCGCGCACGCCGTCGGTGCTGCGGTAGAAGCCGCCGACGCTGTAGTACCAGCCGTCGGCGAGCTTGCCGCTGTTGAACAGGTCGACCCGGCGGAAACCGTCGCTGCCCACGCCCAGGCGCACGCTGCCGGCCGGCTCTTCGCCGCCCTTCTTCTGGATGAAGTTGACCGTGGCGCCGGGCTGGCCGTTGGAGAAGATCGGGCTGGGGCCGCCGCGCAGCACTTCCATGCGCTCGATGGTGTCGTCCATGCGGAACAGCGTGGAGTTCTCCAGGAACGACAGGGTCGGCGGCGGGAACAGCGGCGCGCCGTCCATCTGCACGGTCACGAACGGCGCGTCGCCTTCCGAGGGCATGCCGCGTACGAAGATGTTGGCGCCGGTGCTGCCGCCGGCCGATTCGGCCCAGATGCCCGGCACCACCTTGAGCGCGTCGGCGGTGCTCAGCGGCACCGCTTCCTGGATCTGCTCGAGCGAGGCGGTGGTGATCGAGAAGCTGGCGTCGCGCTTGCGCACGCCCTTGAAGCGCGCGGTGCCGCTGACCACCACCGCGTCGAGCGTGGTCGCCGAGTCGGAGGCCGGCGCGGCTTGCGCGGCCGGCGCCGGCTGCGCGTCCTGCGCCAGCGCGTGGCCGGGCGCGAGGATCGCGGCGATCGCGGCCGACAGCGCATAGCGCATCAGCCGGTTTTGAACGTGCGTGCCTTGCTTGTGTGCGGCGTGCTGCATGTTGTTCTCCCCACCCATTCGATATGGATTGTTGGTTTAGGCGGCCCCGCCGCGACGGTACGTGCCGGCGCGGTCAGGGCGAAACGAAAGCGTCTACGTCGAAAGCGGCGATCTCCGGCAGGCAGGCGTCGGCCTGGGCGAGCGTGCGCGCGTCGCCGATGCCGACCGCGGCCATGCCGGCGGACTTGATCGCGGCCACCCCGGCGGCCGCGTCCTCGATGCCGATGCACTGCGCCGGCGCCACGCCGAGCGCGGCGGCGACGTCGAGGAAGATGTCCGGCGCGGGCTTGGCGCGGGCGATCCGCGCGGCGTCGGCGATGTAGTCGAAGCGCTCGGCGATGCCGAGCCGGGCGAGCAGGGCGGCGGCGTTGCGGCTGGCCGAGGCTAGGCCGAGCTTGAGCCCGCGCGCGCGCGCCTGTTCGAGCACGCGCGTCACGCCCGGGAACAGGTCGGCCGGGGTGACCTCGGCGATGGCTTCGACGTAATAGCCGTTCTTGCGCTCGGCCAGCGCCAGCTTCTGTTCGGCGCTGAGCGTGCGGCCGGCGTGGCGCAGGATGATCTCCAGCGAACTCATCCGGTCCACGCCCTTGAGCCGTTCGTTGACGTGCTGGTCGAACGCCAGGCCTTCTTCGTCGGCCATGCGCTTCCAGGCGCGGTAGTGGGTCTGCGCGGTGTCGGTCAGCACGCCGTCGAGATCGAAGATCAGCGCCTGCGCCGGGCGCGGGAAGCGTTCGCGCGCGTCGACCTCGGCCGTGGCCAGGGCGCGGCGCAGCGGCTGGCCCTGGCTCAGCTCGAGGTAGTGGCCGGCGTGGGCGAGGGTCAGCGGCGCGCCGTCGAGCAGCGAGTATTCGACGCCGTCGCGGCGCACCTCGATGCGCAGGCGCCGGCCCTGCCAGCGCAGGCCGAAGCTGAAACCGTGCCAGCGCTGCGGCAGGGTCGGGGCGAAATGCAGCACGCCGTCGATCGCGCGCAGGCCGGCGAAACCCGAGGCGAGCCCGAGCCACGTCCCCGCCAACGCCGCCATGTGCACGCCGTGGTCGGTGTTGCCGTGCAGATCGTCCAGGTCCACGCGCAGGTTGTCGTGGAAGAAGCGCTCGGCCTGCTCGGCATGGCCGACTTCGCTGGCAAGGATGCCGAACACTGAGGCCGACAGGGTCGAGTCGTGCGTGGTCACGGCCGCGTAGTAATCGTAGCTGCGGCGCTTGACCTCGGCCGCAATGCCGTCGCCGGCCAGCACCAGGCCCATCACCACGTCGGCCTGCTTGCACACCTGATAGCGGTACAGCGTGAGCGGGTGGTAATCCAGCAGCAGCGGCCGGTGCTCGCCCTCGCGCTCCGGGAACGGCCAGCGCGGCTTGTCCAAAAACGTGTCGTCCTGGGCGTAGATGCCCAAAGCCTCGTCGTAATGCAGGAACATCGACTCGGCGGCGCGGCGCCAGGTGTCGACTTCGTGGGTTTCCAACTGCAAGCGCTGCGCCAGCTCGCGCAAGCGCTGCGGACGCTCGCGTTCGAGCTGTTCCCACGCCGCCACCGCGCGCTGCAGATGCCGCTGCGCCATGCGGTTGGTGTAGAAGTTGTTGTCGACCAGCGCGGTGTATTCGTCCGGCCCGGTCACGTCGTGGATGCAGAACGCGCCGCCGCGGCGCGCATTGAAGTGGCCGACCTGCGGCCAGATGCGCGCGGTCTCGAACAGCATCTCGGCGCCGAAGTCGGCGAGGAAATCCAGATCGCCGCTGGCGTCGAGGTACAGGCCGATGCCGTAGGCCACTGCGGCGTTGATGTGGTACGCGGCCGAGCCGGACGGGTAGTGCGCCGAACACTCGCCGCCGGTGATGGTGCGCCAGGGGAACAGCGCGCCGCGGCTGTGGTTCATCTCGCGCGCGTGCTTGCGCGCCGGCTCCAGCGCGAGGTAGCGCGCGTGCAGCATGGCCCGCGCCACCTCCGGCGCGGTGTAGGCCATCACCGGCAGCATGAAGGCTTCGGTGTCCCAGAAATAATGGCCTTCGTAGCCTTCGCCGGTGAGGCCCTTGGCGGCGGTGCCGTCGATGCCGTTGCGCCCGGCCGATTGCAGCAGGTGGAACAGGTTGAAGCGCAGCGCCTGTTCGGACGCCGGATCGCCGGCGATCGACAGTTCGGCGCCGTCCCAGAACCGCGCCAGCGCCTGCGCCTGGCGTGCGGCGATGGCCTCGAAGCCTTCGGCTTGCGCGCGCTGCAGCGCCTGCGCGGCGGAGGCGGGCAGGTCGGTGGCGTGCGGGTTGCGGTCGGTGACGTAGGCGACGAATTTTTCCAGCGTCACCGATTCGCCGGGGCGCAACTGCGCTTCGTAGCGTTGCGCCACGCGCTCGGCGCCGAGGTCGGCGCCGGCGAATCGCAAGCCATCGATGCTATGGCCCTGGCTGCACACCACGCGCACGCCGCTGCGCCGGGTCGCCTGGACCACGTGCGCGCCGCGTTCGTCGGCCTGACGCGCCAGCAACTGCAGGCCCTCGGCCGAGGCCACGCCGATGCGCGGGTCGTCGCCTTGTTCGGCGGCGGCGTGGCCGCATTCGATCGCCGAGCTCAGGCTCAGCGCGCCGCTGTAGTCGAGCGAGGTGGCGCGGTAGCGGATCGCCAGCAGGTCCACGCCGGGCACGCCGCTGTCGAACGGGACCACGCGCTCGGCGAGGATCTCGATGCGCGCGCCGGCGCCGGTACGCAGCACGCTGCGGCGGGTCAGGCGGCCGCGGCGCAGGTCCAGCTCGCGCTCGAACGCGTCCGCCGGCGCCGGCAGCAGGCGTTCGCCCCCGGCGAACACCGCGATGCGCTGGCCGTCGGCGACCGGCAGGCGGGTGTCGGTGTGGCGCGGGAAACCGGTGAAGCGCTCGTGGTAGTGGATCGGATGCTGTTCGTACACCGCCGCCAGGAAGCTGCCGTCGCTGCCGCCGTCGGCCTCCTCCAGCCCGCCGCGCACGCCGAGCGAGCCGTTGGCCAGGGCGAACAGGGTTTCGTCGCGGCGCTCGCGCGCGAGCTCGCGGCTGGTCTGGCGCAGGCGCCACGGATCCACGTCGGCGGCGGTGGGAGGCGAAACGGAGGCGGGGGACAGAGCGGTCACGCGGCGGGCCTGTAAGCGGGGCCGCAGAGCGCTGCGGCGTCGATGGAGGCGGACCGTAGTGATTCGTTGTTATCGATGTCAAGTTACCGATAACAGGGCGATGGCGGCCGGCGCATCCCGGACCTGCGCCGGGGGCCGGAAGCGGGCGGCTAACCCCGCCGAATCAGGGAGTTGAGGAGGGCCGGGATGCACAACCCGGCCCCTTCCGCCGTCGCCCCCATCGCTGCAACGCAACAAGAATTGCGCAGCCCGGCCCCCCCTGTAGGAGCGGCGCAAGCCGCGACCGCGCCAAGCCGATGACGGCGCGCCCGTCCCATGCCTGCGCCACCACCAGCCGTACTTCCGCCGCGATCCGCCCTGCCGCGGTCGCGGCTCGCGCCGCTCCTACAGGGCAAGCCCGCCGCCATGAAGCTCCTTGCAGGAGCGGCGCAAGCCGCGACCGCGCCAAACCGATGACGGCGAGCCCGTCCCATGCCTGCGCCACCGCCAGCCGAACCTTCGCCGCGATCCGCCCCGCCGCGGTCGCGGCTCGCGCCGCTCCTACAGGGCAAGCCCGTCGCCACGAAGCTCCTTGCAGGAGCGGCGAAAGCCGCGCCGCTACGCTCTCAGGTGACCCGCGCGACCAGATGGGTCGGCAGAATCTCCGACGCCGCCGGTTCGCCCTCGATCAGCGCCAGCACCTTGCGCGCCAGCAGCACGCCGGCGTCGACGAAGTTCTGGTGGATCGAGGTCAACGGCGGCAGGTAGGTCGCGCCCAGCGGCGTGTCGTCGTAGCCGATCACCGACACGTCCTCGGGCACGCGCCGGCCGCGTTCGATCAGGGCGCGGATCGCGCCGATCGCGAGCAGGTCGCTGGCCGCGAACAGGGCGTCGAACTGCGGGTGCTGGTCGAGCAGCGCGTGCACCGCCTGGGCGCCGGCGCTGACGGTGAAATTGGCCACGCTCGGGGTCAGCGGCTGGATCCCGTGCGCGCCCAGGGCCTGGCGGAAGCCGAGCAGGCGCTCGGCGAACTCGCCGTGGGCGTCGTCGCCGAGGAACACCGGCCGGCGCCGGCCCAGGGCCAGGAAGCGCTCGGCGGCGAGCTTGCCGCCGCGCTGGTTGTCGCTGCCGACCACGATCTGCGATTCGTGCCGGCTGACCGCGCCCCACACCACCATCGGCCGGCCCCAGCGGCGGACCTGGTGCATCGCGTCCTCGTGCGCGCCCTGGCCGAGCAGGATCACCCCGTCGGCGGCCTGCACGCTGGGCAGGGCGCCGCCCTGCAGCGAGGTCAGCAGTACGCTGTAGCCGGCCGAGGTCAGCTCCTGGCTGATGCCGCCGAGCAGGTCCAGCGGATACGGCCCGGACATCTGCCGCTCCACGGTCGGCTTCATTTCCACCACCACCGCCACGGTCATGCTGCGGCGCAGGCGCAGATTGCGCGCGCTGACGTTGAACTGATAACCCTGGCGCTCGGCCAGTTCCTTGATCCGCTGGCGGGTCTCGGGATTGACCAGCGGGCTGTCGCGCAGCGCGCGCGAGACGGTGATCGCCGAGACCCCGGCCAGTTCGGCCAGGTCGGCCATGGTCAGGTGCTCGCCGGCCTTGCGGGTCGGATTGGAAGCGCGCGGTCGGCTCATGCGGGCGGATCGTTCCAGGGGCGAGGTGAAAAGGCGGGCCGCCCTATTTAACACGTCGCGCATGGGGCGATGGTGCGGAGCCGCGCGCGGGCCGTCCGGCGCCGCCGCCGAAGCCCTGCGCGCGGGCTCCGGGGCGGGCCCCGGGCCGGCCCGGGGCTTCTGACGGCGGGCTCGGCCCCGGCCCGCTATACTCCCAGGCAGGCGCGGCTCACGCCCGCCGCTGGCCCAGCAGATTCAATCGCTTGGCCGCACTGCCTAACCTAATTTCCACGGCCGCGTCCGCCGTCCAGAGGCCCCAACGCCGCATGCGTCTGTCCACGATCAAGCTGTCCGGTTTCAAGTCCTTCGTCGACCCGACCACGCTGCACCTGCCCACCAACATGACCGGCGTGGTCGGTCCCAACGGCTGCGGCAAGTCGAACATCATCGACGCGGTGCGCTGGGTGATGGGCGAGAGTTCGGCCAGCCGGCTGCGCGGCGACTCGCTGACCGACGTGATCTTCGCCGGCTCCTCCGCGCGCAAGCCGGTGTCGCAGGCGATGGTCGAGCTGATCTTCGACAACTCCGACCACACCATCACCGGCGAATACGGCGCGTTCGACGAAATCTCGGTCAAGCGCACGGTCAGCCGCGACAGCGTCAACCAGTACTACCTCAACGGCGCCAAGTGCCGCCGCCGCGACATCACCGACCTGTTCCTCGGCACCGGCCTGGGCCCGCGCAGCTACTCGATCATCGAGCAGGGCATGATTTCGCAGATCATCGAGGCCAAGCCCGAAGAGCTGCGCGTCTACCTGGAAGAAGCCGCCGGCATTTCCAAGTACAAGGAACGGCGCAAGGAAACCGAGACCCGCATCCGCCACACCCGCGAGAACCTCGACCGCTTGAACGACCTGCGCGAAGAGGTCGGCAAGCAGCTCGAACATCTGCGCCGGCAGGCGCGCCAGGCCGAGCAGTACCAGGCGATCCAGGCCGAGCGCAAGGTCAAGGACGTGCAGTGGAAGGCGCTGGAATACCGCGCCCTGGACCAGAAGCTGCAGGCCCAGCGCGAGAAGCTCTCGCAGCAGGAAACCCGCCTGCAGCAGCTCATCGCCGAACAGCGCGAGGCCGAGCGCGAGCTGGAAACCGGACGCGTGCGCCGCGAGGAAGCGGCCGAGGCCTTGAACAAGGCCCAGGCCGCCAGCTACGAAGTCGGCGGCGCGCTGGCCCGGATCGAACAGCAGATCCAGCACCAGCGCGACCTGTCCGGGCGCCTGCGCAAGGCGCGCGAGGAAGCGCTGGCGCAGCTGGAGGAAATCGGCGAGCACATCGGCAGCGACCAGGCGCGCCTGGACGTGCTGATGGCCGCGGTGGCCGACGCCGAGCCGCGCCTGGAGGCGCTGCGCGAAGACGACGAGGCGCGCCAGGAGGCGCTGCGCGAGGCCGAGAGCAAGCTGCAGGACTGGCAGCAGCGCTGGGACGGCCACAGCCGCGAACAATCCGAAGCCGCGCGCGCGGCCGAGGTCGAGCGCACCCGCATCGAGGGCCTCGACCGCCAGACCCTGGACGCCGACCGCCGCCGCGAGGCGCTGACCAGCGAGCGCTCGGGCCTGGACGTCGCCGCCCTGGCGGCGGCGTTCGAGCAATTGCAGAGCCAGCACGACCTGCAGAAGGAATCGCTGGACAGCCTCAGCGAAGAACTGGAAGCCCGCAAGACCGCGCTCGGCGATCTGCAGGAGCAGCAGCGCGGCACCCAGAACCAGTTGGCCGAGGTGCGCAAGCAGGCGCAGACCTCGCGCGGCCGGCTGTCGTCGCTGGAAACCCTGCAGCACGCCGCGCTCGGCCAGGAGCAGGGCGCAGCCGCCACCTGGCTCAAGGCGCGCGGCCTGGATTCGGCCCAGCGCGTGGGCGAAGTGCTCAGCGTTGACGCGGGCTGGGAGAACGCGGTGGAAAGCGCGCTCGGCCAGCTCATCGAGGGCGTGCTGGTGGAAGCGCCCGAAGCTTTGGTCGATGCGATCGGCGAACTCGGCGAAGGCCGCCTGACCCTGGTCTCGCCCGAGCGCGACGGCACCGTCTATCCGGCGACCTCGCTGGCCGCGAAAGTGCAGGGCCCGGCCGCGATCCGGCGCCTGCTCGCGCGCCTGCACGGCGCCGACGACCTGGCTGCGGCGCGGGCGCTGGTGGCGCAGATCGGCGCCGACGAGACCGTCATCACCCGCAACGGCGAGCGCCTCGGCGCCGGCTGGGTGCGGGTGCTGCGTTCCGGCGCGGCCAAGCAGGGCGCCTTGCTGCGCGAGCGCGAGATCCAGAGCCTGCGCGCGGAAATCGAAGAGCTGCAGGAACGCGAGCGCGAACTCGAGCACCAGCAGATCCAGCTGCGCGACCGCGCCCTGGCCGCCGAGCAGCACCGCGAAGACGCGCAGCGCTCGCTGTACATGGCCCACCGCAGCGTGTCCGAACTCGGCGGCCAGTTGCACAGCCACCAGGGCCGGCTCGACCAGGCCCGCGACCGCATCGACAAGATCGACGCCGATCTCGAGCAACTGCTGATCGCGCTCGACAGCGCCAACGAGCAGGCGCGCGAGGCGCGCCTGCGCCAGGACGCGGCGGTGGAGCGCATGGGCGAGCTGGAAGACCAGCGCCAGCGCCTGGAAGCCGAGCGCAGCCGCCTGTTCGAAGCGCGCGACACCGCCCGCAACATGGCGCGCGAATCGCGCGACGCCGCCCACGCCCTGGTGCTGAGCCTGGAAACCCAGCGCGCCCAGATCGCCGGCCTGAGCCAGACCCTGCAGCGCATGGGCGGCCAGCGCGGCCAGCTCGATACGCGCTTGAACGAACTCACCGCCCAGCTCAGCGACGGCGACCAGCCGGTGCAGGACCTGGAGCAGCAGCGGCAAGTCGCGCTGGAGCAGCGCGTGATCGCCGAACAAGACCTCACCGCTGCGCGCACCGCGCTCGACGGCATCGACAACGACCTGCGCAAGTTCGAGCAGACCCGCCAGCAGCGCGACGAACAGGCCCTGCAGCAGCGCGAAGCCATCGGCCAGCGCCGCCTGGAGCAGCAGGCGCTGGTGCTCAAGGCCGAAACCCTGACCGAGGCCATCGCCGAAGCCGGCGCGGTGCTGCAGGAGGTGGTCGATGCGCTCGACGAAGACGCCGACCCGCAGACCTGGGAACGCGCCGTCGCCGACCTCGACAACAAGCTGCGCCGGCTGGAGCCGGTCAACCTGGCGGCGATCGCCGAGCACGCCGAGGCCGCGCAGCGCAAGGATTACCTCGACGCCCAGAACACCGACCTGACCACCGCGCTGGAAACCCTGGAAGAGGCGATCCGCAAGATCGACCGCGAGACCCGCGGCCGCTTCAAGGACACCTTCGACCGGGTCAATTCCGGCGTGCAGGAGCTCTATCCGCGCCTGTTCGGCGGCGGCCACGCCTATCTGGAACTCACCGGCGAGGACCTGCTCGACACGGGCGTTGCGATCATGGCGCGGCCGCCGGGCAAGCGCGTGTCCAACATCTCGCTGCTGTCCGGCGGCGAGAAGGCGATGACCGCGGTGGCGCTGGTGTTCGCGATCTTCCGCTTGAACCCGGCGCCGTTCTGCCTGCTCGACGAGGTCGACGCGCCGCTCGACGAAGCCAACGTCGGCCGCTTCACCGCGATGGTCAGCGAGATGAGCGAGCAGGTACAGTTCCTGTTCGTCAGCCACAACAAGGCGACGATGGAAGCCGCGCAGCAACTGGCGGGCGTGACCATGCGCGAGCCGGGCGTGAGCCGGCTGGTGTCGGTCGACCTGGCCGAGGCGACGCGCCTGGCCGGCGCGGCCTAGGTTCGCGGCGCGGCGCCTGGAACCGGAAACGGCGGCGCCGCGCTTTAACGATTCCCTATCTCGCGATTTTCGTTTTGCCTACAAGATCCACAGGAGCCGGAACGGCGGGTAGCGAATCGAACGGCCGCGTCGCGCTGCAACGATTCCCGATTCCCCTTTCCCGATTTCCAGCAGCAAAAGGAGCTACCGAATGTCCGACGTGACCCTGATGAGGATCGGCATCCTGATCGCCGGCCTGATCCTGATCGGCGCGATCGTGTTCTTCGGCCGCCCGCGCAAGCCCGGCCAGGGCAAGCGCATCGCCCGCGAGGACGACAGCCGCGCCGGCGAACGCAAGCCGGCGTCGGCGCCGCGCCAGGAACCGACCCTGGGCGAGCAGATCGAAAACGAGCTCGGCGAGGGCGGCCCGGCGCCGGGCGAGGCCACCACCCAGGCCGAGCTGGAGCTGTTCGACCGCACCCTGGAAGGCGGCGCCAACGCCGCGGCCAGCGAGCTGGGCCGGCGCGTCAGCGACGAATTCGACAAGATCGTGACCCTGTACCTGGCCGCGCGCGCCGGGCAGAAGCTGCACGGCCCGGACATCGTGGTCGCCGCCGAGAAGGCCGGCCTGGTCTACGGCCACATGGGCGTCTACCACCGCCTGGTCGAGGGCCACCCCGAGCGCGGCCCGGTGTTCAGCGTGGCCAACATCATGAAGCCCGGCAGCTTCGACATGGCCCAGATCCAGGCGCTGGAGACCCCGGCGATCGCCTTCTTCCTGACCCTGCCGGCGCCGGTGCCGGCGCTCGACGCCTGGGAAACCATGCTGCCGACCGCCCAGCGCATGGCCGAGCTGCTCGACGCGGTGGTCCTGGACGAACAGCGCAACGCCCTGGGCCGCCAGCGCATCGCCCACCTGCGCGACGAACTGCGCGCCTACGACCGCCAGCGCGAAGCGCCGCCGCTGAGCAAGCCGACGCGCTGGTGAGCCCCGACGCCCCGCTTCCGCGGGGCGTCGGGTTTCTGCCACCGAAGGCCCACCTGCAGGAGCGGCGCAAGCCGCGACCAACCGAAGCGACGCCGCCCCGCCGCACCGTCCAAAGCGACGAATCGCCCCCCACCCATCGCAACTGCGATTCCCCCCTGTAGGAGCGGCGCAAGCCGCGACCGCGCCAATCCAACCATGACGAACCTGCGCGATCGGCGTCATGGTCTAACGCCGGTTTCCGTTTTTCGCCGCAATCGCAACGGCGCGGTCGCGGCTTGCGCCGCTCCTACAGGGGGAAATCGGCGCAGCGTCGGCAGGTCGCACTCGCGGCGACTTCGGCCATCCACAATTGCGCGATTCCCGTTCAAAATGCCGCCATCGCCGCGCCAGGACGCCGACCCGTGACCCCGAAGAACACCGCGACCCCAGCCGCGCAACGCGCCGCCGAATTGCGCGCCCAGCTCGAAGACGCCAACTACCGCTATTACGTCCTCGACGACCCGACCCTGGCCGACGCCGACTACGACCGCCTGCTGCGCGAGCTCGAGGCGCTGGAGGCCGCGCATCCCGAACTGGCCTCGGCCGATTCGCCGACCCAGCGCGTCGGCAGTTCGCCCTCGGGCCAGTTCGCCCAGGTCCGCCACGCGGTGCCGATGCTCTCGCTCGGCAATGCCTTCAGCGACGAGGAAGTCGCCGACTTCGTGCGCCGGATCGAGGAACGGCTGGACCGCGCGAACCCCGAATTCTCGGTCGAACCCAAGCTCGACGGCCTGGCGATCAGCCTGCGCTACGAAAACGGCGTTTTCGTCCAGGGCGCGACCCGCGGCGACGGCGCCACCGGCGAGGACGTCACCGCCAACCTGCGCACGGTCAAGGCCATTCCGATGAAGCTGCGCGGCCAGGGCTGGCCGGCGCTGCTGGAAGTGCGCGGCGAGGTCTACATGCCGCTGGCCGCGTTCAAGGCCTACAACGAAAAGGCCATCGCGCAGGGCGGCAAGGTCCTGGCCAATCCGCGCAACGGCGCGGCCGGCTCGCTGCGCCAGCTCGACCCGCGCATCACCGCGCAGCGGCCGCTGGCGTTCTACGCCTATGCGGTCGGCGTGGTCGCCGACGATTACGCGCTGCCGGCCAGCCATTCGGCCACGCTGAAGCGACTGCGCGACTGGGGCTTCCCGGTCAGCGGCGAAAGCGGCGTGGTCGCCGGCGCCGACGGCCTGCTCGGCTACTACCGGCGGATGGGCGACAAGCGCGACGCGCTGCCGTTCGACATCGACGGCGTGGTCTACAAGCTCGACGACTACGCCGGCCAGCGCGAGATGGGCTTCGTCTCGCGCGCGCCGCGCTGGGCGATCGCGCACAAGTTCCCGGCGCAGGAGCAATCCACCGTGCTGGAAGGCATCGACATCCAGATCGGCCGCACCGGCGCGGCCACGCCGGTGGCGCGGCTCAAGCCGGTGCAGGTCGCCGGCGTCGTGGTCACCAACGCGACCCTGCACAACGCCGACCAGATCGCGCGCCTGGACGTGCGCATCGGCGACACCGTGATCGTGCGCCGCGCCGGCGACGTGATCCCGGAAGTGGCGCGGGTGGTGCCCGAGTACCGCGCGCCGGACGCGCCGCAGTGGCGCATGCCCGAACACTGCCCGGTGTGCGGCTCGGAAATCCTGCGCGAAGAGGACGGCGTGGTGTGGCGCTGCTCCGGCGGCCTCACCTGCGCCGCGCAACGCAAGCAGGCCGTCGGCCATTTCGCCTCGCGCCGGGCGATGGACATCGAAGGCCTCGGCGAGCGCTACATCGAAGACCTGTCGGACCTGGGCTATGTGCAATCGGTCGCCGACCTGTACAAGCTCGAACTCGACGACCTGCTGGCGATGAAGCGCCGCGCCGACGAGCGCGACGGCACCACCCCGGAGACGGTCAAGGCCGGCAAGGTCGCGACCAAGTGGGCCGAGAACCTGATCGAGGCCATCGACCGCAGCCGCGACACCACACTGGAGCGCTTCCTGTTCGCGCTCGGCATCCAGCACGTCGGCGAAAGCACGGCCAAGGCGCTGGCGGTGTGGCTGGGCGATCTCGACCTGATCCGCACGCTGCCGTGGCCGGTGTTCAAGCGCCTGCCCGACGTCGGCGGCGAGGTCGCGCGCGCGCTCGGCCATTTCTTCGACCAGCGCGGCAACCAGCAGGTCATCGACGACCTGCTCGCGCGCGGCGTGCGCGTGGGCGACGCCCATCCGCCATCGGCCAGGCTGCGCGAAGGCCTGAACCTGGCGACGCTGCTGGTCGACATGGAAATTCCCAAGGTCACCAAGATCCGCGCCGACCAGCTCGGCGCCGCGTTCGGCGATGCGCAGAAGCTGCTGGATGCGCCGGAACATGCCTACGTGACCGCGGGCTTGCCGGCGGAAAGCGCGCAGGCGTTGGCTGCGTGGCTCAGCGTGGATGAGAACGCGCGCTTGTTGACGCGGGTGGGCGACGCGCTGAAGCGGCTCGATGCGTTGACGCCTGCGGCCGAGTCCTCTTCGGTTGGGCCGCTCGACGGCCAGACCGCGGTGCTGACCGGCGGCCTGGACGCGATGAGCCGCGACGAGGCCAAGGCGCGGCTGGAAAAACTCGGCGCCAAGGTCTCCGGCAGCGTGTCGAAGAAGACCAGCTTCGTCGTCGCCGGCAGCGACGCCGGTTCCAAGCTGGCCAAGGCGCAGGAGCTGGGCGTGGACGTATGGGACGAAGCGAAGTTGCTGGCGTTCCTGGCCGAGCACGAATGAGCGCGGCCGACTGGCGCCCCTCCGCCGGGTTCGAAGCCCTGCGCCTGCGCGCGCGCCTGAACGCCGAAATCCGCGCGTTCTTCGCCGCGCGCGATGTGACCGAGGTGGAAACGCCGACGATGTCGCGCGCCGGCAACACCGATCCCAACATCGCCTCGTTCGCGCTGGAATTCAGCGGCCGCACCGACGGCGCGCCGCGCACGCGCTGGCTGCGCACGTCGCCGGAGTTTCCGCTCAAGCGCCTGCTCGCGGCCGGCTTCGGCGATTGCTACGAACTCGGCCGGGTGTTCCGCGACGGCGAAGCCGGCGGCCGCCACAACCCCGAGTTCACCATGCTCGAGTGGTACCGCAGCGGCTGGGACCACCGCCGCCTGATCGGCGAGACCGCCGAACTGGTGCGCGCGGCGCTGGCGTTGGTCGGGCGCGCGGCGAGCTTGCGCGAAATCGCTTATCGCGAGCTCTATTGCGAACGCCTCGGCCTGGATCCGTTCACCGCCAGCGACGAGGAACTGCGCGCCGCGCTCGGCGAGGTGGTCATCGATCCGCACGGCCTGGGCCGCGACGACTGGCTCGACCTGCTGATGACCCATCGCCTGCAGCCGCACTTCGGCCGCGACGAAATGCTGGCCGTGCGCGATTACCCGGCCTCGCAATGCGCGTTGGCGCGGGTGCGCGCCGACGCCGGCGGATGCGCGGTGGCCGAGCGTTTCGAGCTCTACCTGGGGCCGCTGGAACTGGCCAACGGCTACCACGAACTGGCCGATCCGGCCGAGCAGGGCGCGCGTTTCGATCGCGATCGCGAACTGCGCGCGCAGCGCGGCGCCGTCGCGCCGCCGCGCGACGAGGCGCTGCTGGCCGCGCTCGCCGCCGGTTTCCCCGATTGCGCCGGCGTCGCTTTGGGCGTCGACCGCTTGCTGATGGCGCTGCTCGACACGCCGCGCATCGCCGACGTATTGGCGTTCGACTTCACGCGAGCTTGACCGCGGTGAACGTTGCGCCTGCCGGGATCGGCCGGCTCGGCGGTTTCCGTTGCAAGTTCACGGTTCGCGGTTAGAGTGTTGGCACCACTCGCAGGGGGCCGTGCATGGGTAGTCTGAAAGCCGCGATCCGGCTGTGCGCGTTGACCGCCGTCGCCGGCGTCGGCGCGGCCGTCGCGGAGCCGGCGTCCGCCGAGCCCGCGGGCGAGCGGCTGTACGGCGGCAATCTGCTGCGCTGCGCGTCCGACGACGAGCAGACCGTGCGCTGTCCGGCCGATACCCGCGGCGGCGTGCGCCTGGTCCGGCGCAGCTCCGGCAAGCCCTGCGTGGAAGGCACCAGTTGGGGCGCCGATCGCGGCGGCGTGTGGGTGTCGCAAGGCTGCTCGGCCGACTTCGTGCTCGGCCGCGGCGGCAGCGGCGGCGACAGCACCAGCGGCGCGCGCGTGATCAAGTGTGAGTCGCTGGGCGGGCGCTGGAACCATTGCGCCGCGCGCACCGAAGACGGCGTCGCGCTGGCCCAGCAACTGTCCAAACAACCGTGCCTGCGCAACCAGACTTGGGGCGCCGACAACAGCGGCGTGTGGGTGGCCGGCGGTTGCCGCGGCGAATTCCGCCTGCTCGGCGTCCAGCCCGAAGACGAACAGGCCGCCGCCGCGGCCGCCGCGGCGCAGAGCCGCAAGCTGATCAAGTGCGAATCGCTGGACCGGCGTGCGCGCCGTTGCGACGGCGACACCGGCTCGGGCGTGCGCATGGTCAAGCAATTGTCCAAGTCCGAATGCGTGGAAGGCCGCAGCTGGGGCTACGACGCCCACGGCGTGTGGGTCGAGGGCGGTTGCCGCGCCGAATTCGAACTCGACTTCCGCAACAACGGCGGCTGATGCTGCACTGCGCGATTGCCGCGCAGCGGTGCCGCCGCGGCGATGGCCTATAGGTCACAAGTCATGCGACCAACGGCGCAGCCGGACGCATGTAATCGTTTAACAATAAGCACGCGATGAATGCATTCTTGGCATTCTTCACCGGCTTCCTTCGCGCCCGGAAATCTTGAGCTGGCGTTAAGCGAACGACGCTAGAGTCCTCGGCAAAACCGAACACGACAAGGAGCACGACATGTCCGCACGCATGCTTTCCACCGCCGGCCTGACCCTGGCCCTCGGCCTGGGCGCCGCGGGCGCCGCGCAGGCGCAGTACAACGACTACGGCTATGGCGACTCCGGCAGCATCCGCTGCGAATCCGACAGCGGCCGCTATCGCCGTTGCAACGCCGACACCCGCGGCGGCGTGCGCCTGTCGCGCCAGCTGTCGAGCTCCTCGTGCATCCAGGGCCGCAGCTGGGGCTACGACCGCAACGGCGTCTGGGTCTCGGAAGGCTGCCGCGCCGAGTTCGACCTGGGCCGCGGCGGCGGCAACTGGGGCGGCGGTGGCGGCGGCTGGAACGGCGGCGGCAGCGGCGATGTGGTGCGCTGCGAATCCGACGGCGGCCGCTCGCGCACTTGCCCGATCAACGGCAACCGCGCGCGCCTGCAGCGCCAGCTGTCGTCCTCGTCGTGCATCGAGGGCCAGAGCTGGGGTTCGCGCCCGGGCGAGGTCTGGGTCAGCAACGGTTGCCGCGGCGAGTTCGTGGCCACCCGCGGCGGTGGCGGCTGGAATGGCGGCGGCTGGAACGGCGGCGGCAACAACGGCGGCGGTTGGGGCGGCGGCGGCCGCGAGATCAGCTGCGAGTCCAACAACAACCGCCAGAACCGCTGCAACATGAGCATCCGCCGCGACGTGCGGCTGATCCGCCAGAGCTCCGGCTCGCCGTGCATCGAGGGCCAGACCTGGGGCTGGGACCGCGCCGGCGTGTGGGTGTCCAACGGCTGCCGCGGGCGCTTCCAGGTCGACTGAGCGCTGCGCATCGCGGAACGATCGAGCAAGCCCCGGCCGCAAGCCGGGGCTTTCTTGTTGGGGCGCGGCGTCGCGGCGTAGAGCATCGGGCCAGAAGGCCCTCTTGCAAAAGCCTTGTGGCAGGGCCTTGCGAAAGGCTCTTGTGGGAGGGCCTTCAGGCCCGACGCTTTCGTCGCAGACGGCGCAAACCCCCGAGGTTTCAAGACCGACACACGCATCCGTTAAACTGACCGCCATGAACGACGCCATCGATTTCGACCGCTACGACCGCATCCGCCCGATCCGCTGGACCGGCCAGGCCCTGGAACTGCTCGACCAGCGCAAGCTGCCGTTCGTGGTGGAGTACGTGACCTGCGCCGACAGCGACGAAGTCGCCGCGGCGATCCACGCGCTGACCGTGCGCGGCGCGCCCGCCATCGGCATCGCCGCGGCCTGGGGCGCGGTGCTGGCCGCGCGCGCGGTCGAGGCCGCCGACG
>NZ_LXSD01000610.1:0-1799 GCF_017168095.1 Lysobacter enzymogenes
GCCGCCGGCGCCGTCCGCAGCGCCGGGCCCGCCAGCGTCGCCCGGCAGGCGCACCGCGGCGCCGTCGTTGAGCTGGTCGCCGCCGGAGATCACCACCTGCTCGCCGAGCTTGAGCCCTTGCGTCACCGACACCGTGTCGCCCGCGGCCGGCCCGCGCGTCACCTTGCGCAGCCGCGCCTTGCGGTCGGCGCCGACGACGTAGACGAAATCGCCGTTCGGCCCGCTGCGCAGGGCCGCCGCCGGCACCGTGACCGCATCGTTCAAGGTGTCCAGCAACACGCGCACGTTGACGAACTGGCTCGGGAACAGCCGCGCATCGGCGTTGTCGAAACGCGCCTTGGCCTTGACCGTGCCGGTGCCGGGGTCGATGACGTTGTCCAGGGTCAGGAACCGGCCCTGGCCGAGCACCTGGGTGCGGGTGCGGTCGAGCGCGGTCACCGCCGGCGCGTCGCCGTGCGCGAGCCGCGCCTGGATCCGCGGCAGTTCGTCCTGCGGCGCGGTGAATTCCACATCGATCGGCGTCACCGCCGAGATCACCGCCACCCCGGCGGCATCGCCCGGGGTCACGTAATTGCCGAGGTCGACCACGCGCAGGCCGACCCGCCCGGCGATCGGCGCGCGCACCTGGGTGTAGTCGAGATTGAGCTGGGCGGTGCCGACCGCGGCCTGGTCGGTGGCGACCACGCCGGTGAGCTGGCGCACGGTCGCGGCCTGGGTGTCGTAATCCTGCTGCGCGATGGTCTGGTCGTGGGCCAGCGGCGCGTAGCGCTTGAGCGTGAGCTGGGCCACCTGCAACTGCGCCTGGTCGCGCGCCAGCGCGCCGCGCGCCTGGTCCAGCGCGAGCTGGAACGGGCGCGGATCGATCCGCAGCAACACCTCGCCCTTGGCGACCTGCTGGCCTTCCTTGAACGCGATGTCGACGATGTTGCCCGCGACCTGCGCGCGCACCGTCGCGGTCGCCAGCGGCGTCACCGTGCCCAATGCTTCGAGCGTGATCGGAATCGTGCCGGACGCGGCGGTGGCGATGCCGACGGTCGCGGTCGGGCGGCGGTTGCCGCGCTCGTTGGCGGCGCGGCCGTGCACCAGCCACCAGGCCAGCGCCAGCAGCGCGGCGACGCCGAGCAACGTCAACAGCAGGCCGCGATGGCGGCGCAGCCACGAGCCGCGTTCGGCGGCCCGCGGCGGCGGAGCGGGACTGGCGTTCGGCGTCGAGCCCATGGCCTGCGTCCGAGAATGGGAAGGAGTCGATCTACGCTAACGCGCCGGGCCGCGCGCGGTTGTCCGCATTACAAGACCGTAATCCCGCGACCATCTTCGGCCGGCGGCGTGAACGCGGCGTGGTGGGCGCAGGCCCCTGGGCTGTTGTAGGAGGGACTTCAGTCCCGATCGCTTTTGGCTCAGTTCGCCGCGATCCGGCCGAAAAGCATCGGGACTGAAGTCCCTCCCACAAGAACTCCCTGCCACAGCGAGTCTCTCCCGCATCAAGCCGCGGCAGCGAAAGCGCAGCCGCCGTCACGAACCGCGGCCACACCGCTGCCATGCGCGGACGCTAGCCTGCCGATTCCCCCACCCCGAGCCATCGCCATGCACGACCACGACGCCTCCCGCCGCCGTTTCCTGTTGCGCTCCGGCGGCGCCCTGAGCCTGGGCGCGCTCGGCGGCGCCCTGCCCGCGCTGGCGGCGCCGGCGCTGATCGCCGCCGAGTCGGCGCGGCCGACCCTGCCGTACGGCCTGCAGTTCGGCGATGTCGGCGACGGCCGCGCCACGGTGTGGGCGCGCGCCGACCGCGCCGCGCGGCT
>NZ_LXSD01000611.1:0-326 GCF_017168095.1 Lysobacter enzymogenes
GGCGACGCGGCTCGCGGCCGCGCCGGCGCGCGCTTCGCTGGCGTCGGCCGAACCGCCCTGGCGCTGTTGCACCACGTGCGCGAGTTCGTGCGCGAGCAGCGTGCGGCCCGGCAGCGAACCGGGCGCGTAGCGGCCGGGCGCGAAGGCGATGTCCTCGCGGCTGGTCACCGCCTTGGCGCCAAGCGCTTGCGTATAGGCGCCGGCGTTGGGATCGGTATGCAGGCGCACGTTGGAGAAGTCCTGGCCGAACGCGCGCTCGAAGAACGCACGCTGCGGCGGCGGCAGCGCCGCGCCGGGGCCGGCGCTGCGCTGGGCGCGCGCGCCGC
>NZ_LXSD01000612.1:0-6237 GCF_017168095.1 Lysobacter enzymogenes
CGCAGCGGGCGCGGCCGGCGCAGGCGCGGCCGCAGCGGGGGCCGGCGCCGGTGCGGCCGCCTTGGCCTGGGCCAGGTCGGTCTGCAGCAATTCCACCACCACGTCCGGCAGCGCCGCGGTCGGGTCGGTGCGCGGCTGCTGCGGAATCTCGACCGGCTTCGGCGCCGCAGGCGCTTCGGCCACGCTCACCGGCTCGCCGTTCTGGCCGGCGATCTCGCCGAGCAGGGCGGCGATCGAGTCGGCGCTGAAAGGGTGTCCGAGCAGGAAGTCGGCCTGGGTGCGCTGGGCCGCGGTCAGCGCGATCACCGACTTGCCCGCAGCGTGCAGGCGCAGCCAGCTCATCGGTCCGTACATGCTGTCCATGTCGACTACGACGAAATCGGCCTGCGGTTCCGGGACCAGGGTCCAACGGCCGCCGAGACGGGCGTTGGCCACCTTGAAAGCGGTCTGCAGGGCAGACTCCGTCGCCGGGTCCATACCGGTCAGACCGAGGGTCAAAGGCATCGCGAATGTGTCCGTAAGTCGATGGCGACGAGTGTCCGGGACGACCGTAATGTCGTCAACGAGCGCTTTGCGTCGCTTATGCGCGCACACCGGCACCTCGGCGGGGGCGGCGGCCGCGATACTGCGACCGCGTTCACGGCTTCTAGCCGCGCACGCGCGCGTTCTTCGGCAGCTGGTTCTTCAGGAACGCCATCTGGTCGGCCAGGATGTTCCTGTTCGACAGGATCAGGTGCTCGACCCAGCTCGGCCGGTACGGCACCGCCAGCAGCGGCATGCCGGCCTGCTGCGGGGTGCGGTTGCCCTTGCGCGAATTGCAGGCGAAGCAGGCGGCGACCACGTTCTCCCAGATGTCGCGGCCGCCCTTGGACACCGGCACGACGTGGTCGCGGGTCAGGTGCGGGCGGTGGAAGTCGTGACCGCAGTACATGCACAGGTGGCCGTCGCGCGCGAACAGCGCGGCGTTGGTCAGCGCCGGGGTCGGGTCGAGCGCGCCGGGGCGCGCGTGGCCGCGCGCGGCGACGATCGGGTGCAGCTCCAGCACGCTGCGCTCGCCGGTGAAGCGGTTGATGCCGCCGTGCACCTGCAGGCAGGGTTCGCCCAGGGTCCAGGCGACGGCGCCGCGCGCGTAGAGGCAGGCGGCGTCCTGCCAGTTCATCCAGTCGAGCACGCGCCCGTGCGCATCGAGCGACAGCAGCCGCACCGAATTCAGTCGTTCCAGGGGATTGCGCGGCACTGCGCGCGGCCCGGTCCAGGGCGAATAGGCATCGCCGACACCGGAGGGTTCCGGCTCACGCTGAAGCATTTCAGCGTGGGTTCCGGTGCGGACCAGGCGGATCTTCGCTCTATCGGTCTCCATCGGAGAATGAGCTTATACCCTGTCGGTTACATTTTGTGTAGACGCGGTGCGCCGGCGGTCGGTGCGCGAGCGGTCCGGCCGGCGCGCGGTCCGGGCGCGCCGGGACGGTTCGCGCCGGCCGCGACCGGCCCGGCCGATCAGCTGGAGGCGCTGAGGTAGACGGTGTAACGGTCGGGGCGCGACACGTCGACTTCGAGCTCGTACATCCAGTGCTCGATCTGGCTCTCGCAGCGGCGATGGGCCTGTTGCGGACGCGGCGCGAACCAGGACGGATCGCCGCGCTGCGCCGCGCGCGCGCCGTCCTCGACTTCGCCGAGCTCGCAATGCAGCGCCGCCGCCAGCGCCGGCAGTTGTTGCGGCGGCAGGTCGAACCGGTAGTACGCGGTCATCGTGCGCAATTGGTCGTCGACGTGCTCGCGCAGGTCGGTCGCGCCGGCCGGAATGGCGATGCGGCCGGGGAATTCGGTCGGCGGCGGCTGCGCCGAACAGGCGGCGACGACCAACGCCGCGGCGGCGGCGGCGAGGCTGCGAAGCCGCGATACGGCCGGCTGCGCAGGCTCGCCGCGGCGGATCACGCGTCGAAGCCTTCCGCCGCCAGCGCCATCAGCGGCGCGGTGCCGCTGTCGATCGCCGCCTTGTGCGCCTGGGTGCGCGGCAGCAGGCGGGCGAAGTAGAAGCGCGCGGTCTCGCGCTTGCCGTCCTTGAACGCCTGGCTCTGGCCCGAGGCCTCGGCCGCGGCGACGCTGCGCGCCCACCAATAGGCCAGGCACACATAGCCCGAATAGAACAGGTAGTCGTACGACGCCGCGCCGACTTCATCGGCGTTGGCCGCCGCGCGCTTGCCGACCGACATGGTCAGCTGCAGCCATTCGCCCGCGGCCTTGCGCAGCGGCGCGACGAATTCGCTGACCGCTTCGTTGCTTTCGTTCTGCGCGCAGAAGGCTTCGATCTTGGCCAGCATCGCCTGCAGCCCGGCGCCCTGCAGCTGCATGACCTTGCGGCCGAGCAGGTCCAGCGCCTGGATGCCGGTGGTGCCTTCGTACAAGGTGGTGATGCGCGCGTCGCGGGCGAGCTGCTCCATGCCGTGCTCGGCGATGTAGCCGTGGCCGCCGAAGCACTGCAGCGCGTGGTAGGTGCACTCCACGCCCCACTCGGTGAGGCAGGCCTTGACGATCGGGGTCATGAAACCGATCAGCGCATCGGCTTCGGCGCGTTCCTTCTCGTCCGGCGCGGCGTGGGCGATGTCGACCAGCAGCGCGGCGTCGTAGCCCATCGCGCGGCCGCCTTCGACCAGCGCCTTGCAGGTCAGCAGCATGCGCCGCACGTCGGGGTGGACGATGATCGGGTCGGCCGGCAGCTCGGGGAACTTCGGGCCCGACAGCGCGCGCATCTGCAAGCGGTCGCGCGAGTAGCGCAGCGCGTTCTGCAGCGCGCGGTCGCTCAGGCCCAGGCCTTGCAGGCCGACCGCGAGGCGGGCGGTATTCATCATCGTAAACATCGCCATCAGGCCCTTGTTCGGCTGCCCGATCAGATAGCCCTGGGCGCCGTCGAAGTTCATCACGCAGGTGGCCGAGCCGTGGATGCCCATCTTGTGCTCGAGGCTGCCGCAGCGCACCGCGTTGGCTTCGCCGACGCTGCCGTCGCGCGCGACCTTCACCTTCGGCACGATGAACAACGAAATGCCCTTGCTGCCGGCCGGCGCGTCCGGCAGGCGCGCGAGCACCAGATGGATGATGTTGTCGGTGAGGTCGTGCTCGCCGGCGGTGATGAAGATCTTGGTGCCGCTGATCGCGTACGAACCGTCGGCTTGCGGCTCGGCTTTGGTCTTGAGCAGGCCCAGGTCGGTGCCGCAATGCGGTTCGGTGAGGCACATGGTGCCGGTCCAGCGGCCTTCCACCAGCGGCTTGAGGAACACTTCCTGCTGCCATTGCTCGCCGTGATGCAGCAAGGCCTCGGTGGCGCCGTGCGAGAGCAGCGGGAAGTTGCCCCAGGCCAGGTTGGCGGCGTCGATCATTTCCTTGAGCGGCACGCCGGCCGCGTGCGGCAGGCCCTGGCCGCCGAACCGGGTTTCCGCGGTGAGGCCGGACCAGCCGCCGTCGACGAACTGGTCGTAGGCCTGCTTGAAGCCCGGCGGCGTGGTCACCGCGCCGGTGGCCTTGTCGTGCTTGCAGCCGATCTGGTCGCCCACCGCGTTGAGCGGGGCGAGCACGGTTTCGTTGAAGCGCGCGCCTTCCTCCAGCACCGCATCGAGCGTGTCGCGGGTGGCGTCGGCATAGCCCAGGCGCTGGAACTGCGCTTCGGCGCCGAGCACGTCGAACAGGACGAAACGCATGTCGGTGAGGGGGGCTTTGTAGGTGCTCATGGGCTGGGGAATCTCGTGGTGGTTTTAAGGCGGGAGAAAAGGAGCGGCCGAGGCGACAGCGGGGCTAGGGAACCGAAGGGTGCGAGATCGGAACGCAGAGGCCGACCCGCGGTCCGCCCCGGTTCCCCAACCGCGCTCCTGATCCCGCTTGCTTCATCCCCGGCTCAGCGCATCACCCCAGGCAACCCCGGCGCCGGGCTCAGCGCGCTGCTGCGCTCGACCTGGAAGGTGCGCTGCTTGGCCTCGCTCGGGGTCGCGACGAGGTCGCCCTTGAGGCTGTAGTTGACGCTGCGGCCGCCGGCCAGCGCGTCGGCGATGGCGATCTTGGCGGCGCCGGCGGGCTTGAGCGCGAGGGTGACCACGTCGGCCGATTCCGGGCCGATCGAGATCGCCGGCTGGGCCTGCAACTGGCCGGCGGCGTCGTCGCCGAGCTTGAGCTGCAGGTCGATGCGGTCGAACTGCATCGGGATGCTGCTGAAGTTCTCCAGGCGCAGGTCCACCGACCAACTGCCGTCGGCCTTGACCGTGAGCTGCTGGATGCGCGCGGCCGGCTCGGACACGCGCCGCACCGGACCGGACTTGCACGCCGCCAGCGCGGCCAGCACCAGCGCCGCAGCGAACACCCGCACCCAGACCCCTGCCTTCATGCCGCCGCTCCGTTAAAACGCTTGTTGGGATCTTGAGGATACTACGGCGAATGGTGGGGCGGTCAGGGGGCCGGGTTGGCGGTTTAGGGGGGGCGGTGGGGGGCGCGGGCCAGGGGCAATAGCGGTCGTTGCTGCATCGGCGGGTCAGCCGGGTTCGTCGTAGCCGGGTTGGCGCGGTCGCGGCTTGCGCCGCTCCTACAGGGGCGGCGGCCGGTCCGTATCCGACTGTAGGAGCGGCGCGAGCCGCGACCGCGACACCTCAATCGCGACGAACGCCGCAGCGCAGCCGCGCATCCCGCAACGACCGGCGCCTCAATCCACCAACCCCTTGCGCGAGGCATACCGCACCAACTCCGCGCTGTTGCGCACATCCAGCTTGTCCAGCACCCGCGCGCGGTGGTTTTCCGCGGTCTTGACGCTGATCGTCAGGCGCCGGGCGATTTCCTTGGTGGTCAGGCCGTCGGCGATCAGGTGGAACACCTCGCGCTCGCGCGCGGTCAGGCGGCCGTAGGGATCGCCGAGGTCGCGCTCGGGATGGCGCAGTTGCTCGGCCAGCGCGCGCGCCGCCTGCGGGCCGAAATAACCGCGGCCGGCGTGGACCTCGCGCACCGCCGCGAGCAGTTCCGCGGCGGGGCTGTCCTTGACCACATAGCCGCTGGCGCCGGCGCGCACCGCCTGCAGGATGTACTCGTCTTCCTGGTGCATGGTCAGCACCAGCACGCGCGCGGCGGGCGCTTGTTCGCGCAGGCGGCGGATCACTTCCAGGCCGTTGAGGCCGGGCATCGACAGGTCGGTGACGACCACGTCCGGGCGCAGTTCCTGCGTGCGTTGCAAGGTTTCCTCGCCGTCGGCGGCCTGCGCCACGACGTCGACGCCGGCGCCGCGCAGCAGGCCGGCGAGGCTCTCGCGCACCATGGTGTGATCGTCGGCGATGAGCACGCGCACGTTGGGCTCGGACATGGCCGCAGGGTGCGCGGGCGCGGCGCGGGGCGTCAAGCCGCGCTCAGGCGTAATCCAGCGGCACCCGCGCGCTCAGGCGCAGGCCCGCGCCCGGCGCGCTGGCCAGGTCCAGGCGGCCGCCGTACAGGCGCAGGCGTTCGCGCATGCCGCTCAGGCCGTTGCCGCCGCTGGCCATCGCCGCGGCCGGGTCGCAGCCGCGGCCGTCGTCGCGCACCTGCAAGTGCAGTTCCTCGCCGCTGCGCTGCAGGCTCAGCCGGATCCGCCGCGCCTGGGCGTGGCGCGAGGCGTTGGCCAGCGCTTCCTGGGCGGTGCGGAACAGCAGGGTCTGCAGTTCGCCGTCGAGGTCGGGCAGCTCGCCCAGCTCCAGGTCGACCCGCGCGCCGCCGCGCCCGTCGTGGCTGCGCGCGAGCCAGCGCAGGGCCGAGGCCAGGCCGAGGTCGTCGAGGATCGGCGGGCGCAGCAGGCGCGAGAGTTCGCGCGTGTCTTCCAGGGTATCGCCGCACAGCGCCAAGGCCTGGGCGAGGCCGTCGTGCAGCGCGGCCTGGGACGGATCGAGCGCGGACTGCAGTTCGTGCAGGCGCAGCTTGAGCGCGGTCAGGTTCTGGCCGACGCCGTCGTGCAGGTCGCGGGCGATGCGGCGGCGTTCGTCTTCCTGCACCCGCCAGACCGCGCGGCCGAGGCGGCGGAACTCGCGTTCGTTGCGTTGCAGGCGCTGCAGCAGGTCGCGGTAGAGCGCGCGCAGTTCGGACGGGTCGCTCATGGCGCGGTCGCGGCGGCGCCGGCGGGTCGGGCGTCGGCCTGAGCGCGGGCCGGGTCGTAGCCGGCGCGCAAGGCCGGCGGCAGTTGTTCGCGCAGGCGCTCGCGCTCGGCCAGTGCGCGCGCGTCGCTGTCGGCCGCGTCGGCGGCGC
>NZ_LXSD01000613.1:0-5858 GCF_017168095.1 Lysobacter enzymogenes
CCCGCCCCGCCGGCCGGCCCCAACCGTCCGGCCTGAACCGACCCGCCCGGGTTCGCGCTTCGCAGCCGCCCCAGCGCACATAACCGCGAACCGCCGCGCGCGCATCGCCGCGGCCGCGCGCGCGGTCACGGTCGCGCGCGCGCCGCGCTCCTAGATTCGCGCGGCGTCCGGCGTGGGCGCGCCCCCGAGGTAGGGTTATGAATCGATCTTCGTGGTTCCTGGCGCTGGGCCTGGCGCTGGCGCCGATGCTGGCGGCGCAGGCGGCGCCGCCCCGGGTCAGCAACGGCCTGGTCGGCGAATGGCATCTGGACCTGTCCGGCAACGCCGCGCCCGACACCAGCGGTTTCGGCCGCAACGGCAGCGTGGTCGGCGGCGCGGCGTCCTCGTGGGGCTGGCTCGGCACCGGCGCCGACCTCAGCGGCGGCAAGTACGTCGAAGTGCCCAATTCCAGCAACCTCAACGTCGGCACCGGCAGCTTCACCGTCGCCGCCTGGGTGCGGCTGGCCGCGCCGGGCTCGTCGGGGGTCAAGACCCTGATCGAGAACCGCGGCGACGGCGCCGGCCGCGGCTACGCCTTCGGCATCGACCAGGGCCGTAACGTGCTGCTGCAGCTCAACGACGGCAGCGCCTGGACCAACCACGTCTCCGACGGCAGCGTGAGCCTGGCGCCGAACCGCTGGCACCACGTCGCCGCGGTGGTCAACCGCAGCGCCGCGCCGTACACGATCTCGTTCTACGTCGACGGGCGCCGCGCCACGACCCAGCCCACGCCGATCGCGACCAATCTCGACAACACCACCCGGCCGTTCCTGATCGGCGGGCACAAGGACACCGCGTCCTACCGCTTCAACGACCGCGCCGACGAGGTGCTGGTCTACAACCGCGCGCTGCCGGCCGACGCCAGCGGCGGCCTCGGCGACATCATGTTCCCCGGCCGCACCAGCTATCAGCCGACCTACTGGAACGACGGCGGCACCCGCCAGCGCTACAACAACTGCTACAACTACGCCAACGGCCGCGCCACCAACACCTTCGCCCAGCCCGGCCGCGCCTCGGGCGGCGGACAGGCGGGTTCGATGAGCTGCGCGGCGGTGCGCGCGGCGGCCGAACGCGACGGCCTGGAGCCGATCGCCGACACCGCCATCGACGCCACCAGCTACAAGAACGTGGTCGCGCTGGTGGTGGCGCCGGGCTACGACTACCACTGGTACCGGCGCGACGGCAACGGCAAGTGGACCCACAAGCCGGGCCAGACCGCGGCCACCAACCGCGACAATTCCGGCAACGAAATCGCCGACCCGCGCACCGCCAACCGCGGCCCGTACAGCGATTTCTGCGGGTTCTACCGGGTCTGGTCGGACAGCATCGAAGGGAGCGGCCATGAACAGGTCAACTGACATCGCCCGCGCCGCCACCGTCTCCGCACGAGGAACCGCCATGCGCTCGCGCCTTACCCTGCTGCTCGCCGCCGCGGCCCTGTCGGCCGCGCCGCTGTTCGCCCACGCCGCCGACGCGCCGGGGCTGCGCATCACCTACCTGGTGTATTCGGGCCGGCCGAACCCGGAGCTGACCGTGACCGACCCGGCGCAGCTGCGCGCGATCGAAAGCCGCCTCGGCGACGCCCTGGCCGCACCGGCGCGCGCGGGCGCGGCGGCCGAACCGGTGCTGGGCTACAACGGCATCCTGATCGAACACGTCGGCGGCCCGGCCGCGAAGGCCAGGCCGCCAGCGGCGACGGTGAAGGGCCAGCGGCTCAGCGTGGACACCGCCGCGGCGACCGACTTCAAGGCGGCGACCGCGGCGACGCGGGTGTCGGCGGCGGCGGCGGACCTGGAATCGATGCTGCTCAAGCTCGGGCAGAAGCGCGGCGTGCTGGATGCGGCGACGTTGAACGTGCTGCTCGAACAGAAGTGAGTCCGCTCCGCGCGGCGCCGCAGGCCGGCGCCGCGCGGACTGCAGCGCGAACGCGACTGCGCGCTGCGGCACGCATGCCGCGCATGCGACATGCCATCGGCGTGCGAAACCCAACGCAGGCATGAATCGCGCGGCCGGCGGCGGCTTGCCGCGCGCGTCGCCGCCTGCCCATGCTGGCCCCTGCCCGGATCGACGCACGACTGCGCGATCCACGACCCAGGACGCCACGCATGCGCAATCTTCTCGCCCTCATCGCCGCCATCGCAGTCGCCGCGGCGCTCGCGTTCTACCTTTATCCGTCGATCGACGACGTGCCGCTGTGGACCCGCCTCAACCCCGTCGCGGCGATCAATATGATCGCCTTCGGCCTGTCCTGGGGCGCGGGCGTGCCCGAAATCCTCGCCCTGGTCTTGGGCGGATTGCTGTACCTGCTGCTACCGGCGCTCGCCTTCTTCGCGGTGCGGCGCCTGCTGCGGCCGCGCGCCGAGGCGGGCGGCTCGCGCCGCTGACCGCCTCAGCCGGCGACGGCGGCCGCCCGCCGCAGGATGAACTCGTGGTCGCGGGTATCGCCGACGATGAATTCGTAATGGCCGACCTTCTCGAAGCCGTAGCGGCCGTAGAAGCGCTGCGCGCCGTAGTTCTCCGACCACACGCCGATCCACAGCGTGCGCGGGCCGTCGCGCTCCAGCCAGGCCAGCGCGGTTTCGAACAGGCGGCTGCCCCAGCCGCCGTTCTGCGCGTCCGGCAACAAGTACAGGCGCTTGAGTTCGCCGTCGCCGGGCGCGACCTGCGCATGCGGCAAGCCGCAGGCGCCGGCCAGCGCATGGCCGACCGCGACGCCGTCGCGCTCGAGCAGCCACGCCGCGCAATCCGGGTCCGCGAGCAAGGCGCCGATGGCTTGGTGCGAATAGGTTTCGGCGAGGAAGCCGCTGAGGTCGGCCGGCGGATACGAATCGCCGAAGGTGACCACGAAGCAGCGTGCGGAGATGTCGGCCAGCACGGCGGTGTCGGCGGGCGTGGCGCGGCGGATGGCGAAGTTCGCGGACATGGGCGGGTGCGTTCGAAGGCGGCGATGCGGTGGCTTGCGAATGTGGGAGTTGCGAATGTGGGAGGGGCTTCAGCCCCGATGCCTTTGTTTCGGATCGCGGCGACCCGAGCGCAAAGCATCGGGGCTGAAGCCCCTCCCACAAAGGCGTCAGGGCTGAAGCCCCTCCCACAAGGACAGCGGGGCTGAAGCCCCTTCCACGACGACCGAAGCGGCCCGGCGTCGGCCGGGCCGCGGCGAGGCTCAGGCCGGATCTTTCGGCCGCACCATCACATGCACTTCGGCCAACTGCGCGTCCGGAATCTTTGATGGCGCGCCGGTCATCAGGCACTGCGCGGTGGTGGTCTTGGGGAAGGCGATCACGTCGCGGATCGACTCGGTGCCGGCCATCAGCGCGGCGATGCGGTCGATGCCGAAGGCGATGCCGCCGTGCGGCGGCGCGCCGTACTTGAGCGCGTCGAGCAGGAAGCCGAACTTGGCTTCGGCCTCTTCCGCGCCGATGCCGAGCAGGTCGAACACCGCCGACTGCATCTGCGGACGATGGATGCGGATCGAACCGCCGCCGATCTCGTTGCCGTTGAGCACCATGTCGTAGCCGCGCGACACCGCGGTCTTGGCGTTGGCGCGCAGATCGGCGATGTCGTCCACCGCCGGCGCGGTGAAGGGGTGGTGCAGCGCGACGTAACGCTGCGCTTCCTCGTCCCACTCGAACATCGGGAAGTCGGTGACCCACAGCGGCTTCCAGCCGTCGCCGACCAAACCCAGATCGCGGCCGAGCTTCAGACGCAGCGCGCCCATGAAGTCGCTGGCGGTCTTGTAGTCGGCGGCGCCGAAGAAGATCGCGTCGCCGCTTTGCGCGCCGGCGGCCTCGACGATCTTGGCCAGGGTGGCGTCGTCGAAGAACTTCGCGATCGGCGAGTTGATGCCCTCGCGGCCCTTGTCCAGGTCCTCCACCTTCATCCACGCCAGGCCCTTGGCGCCGTGCTTGGCCGCATGCGCGCCGGCTTCGTCGATCTGCTTGCGCGACCAGCCCGCGGCGCCCGGCGCGCGCAGCGCGATCACGCGACCGTCGGCGTGGTTGGCCCAGTCGGCGAAGACCTTGAAGTCGCAGGTCTTGACCAGTTCGGCGATGTCGACGAACTCCAGCGCGATGCGCAGATCGGGCTTGTCCGAACCGTAGCGGCGCATGGCTTCGGCGTAGGTCATGCGCGGGAATTCGGCGTCCAGTTCGACGTCGATGGTTTCCTTGAACACCTCGCGGATCATGCCCTCGACGGTGTCCTGCACGTCGCGCTCGGAGACCCAGGCGAACTCCATGTCGAGCTGGGTGAACTCGAGCTGGCGGTCGGCGCGCAGGGCTTCGTCGCGGAAGCAGCGCGCGATCTGGTAGTAGCGGTCGAAGCCGGCCACCATCAGGATCTGCTTGAACAGCTGCGGCGACTGCGGCAGCGCGTAGAACTCGCCCGGGTGCATGCGCGCCGGGACCAGGAAGTCGCGCGCGCCCTCGGGCGTGGCCTTGGTCAGGATCGGGGTTTCGATGTCCTGGAAGCCGCGCGCGTCGAGCCAGCGGCGCAGCGACTGCACCAGGCGGATGCGGGTGCGCATCATCTTCTGCATTTCCGGACGGCGCAGGTCGAGGTAGCGATAGGTCAGGCGGGTTTCCTCGCCGGCGTTCTCGTGGGCGTGGAACGGCAGCGGCTCGGCCTTGTTGAGCACTTCGATCTGCGCGGCCAGCACTTCGACCTTGCCGCTGCGGATCTTGTCGTTGGCGGCGCCGCGCGCGCGCACGGTGCCGGTGACGCGCACGCAGCTTTCCGCGCTGAGATCGCCGGCGGTCTTGAACAGTTCGCCCATGTCCGAATCCACCACGATCTGGACCACGCCCTCGTGATCTCGCAGATCGGTGAACACCACGTGGCTTTGCACACGGTTGGTGTTGACCCAGCCGCACAGGGTGACGGTCTGGCCGATCAGCGCCTCATCGACGAGGCCGCAGAAGTGGGTACGCATGGAAGCTCCGGATTGGTCGATCGGGCGGGCCGATCGTTGGATCGTGGGGGTTGTGCCGCTGGCGGCTCGCTGGGACCGCGGCGCGAAGCCGGGCCGGAGCCGTCCCGCCGGCGCTCGGGCCGGGGCCGGCCATTCTAGTCCAGCCGCCGCGGCGATTGGCCGCGGCGGTGGCTGTAGGAGGGCCTTCAGGCCCGAGGCCCTTGGCTCAGGTCGCGGCGATCTGCGCCAAGGGCCTCGGGCCTGAAGGCCCTCCCACAGGGACAAGAGCCTCGGAGCCTGAAGGCCCTCCCACAGGGACAACAGCCTCGGGCCATAGGGCCTGCCGCAAACAGAAAGGGCGCCTTGCGGCGCCCTCGCGGCCATCGTGGCGGGCCGGGCGGCGTCAGCTGCCGCTGGCCGCCGGCTTGGCGGCCGGGGCGGCAGCGGCCGCCGGCGCCGGATCGGCCTTCTTCTCCGCCGGCTTGCTCGACGCGCTCGCGCCGGTGCTGCCTTCGCCGGCCAGATTGCGCTTCTTGTCGCCGTCCTTCTTGAAGTCGGTCTCGTACCAGCCGCCGCCGGCCAGGCGGAACTGCGGCGCGGTCAGCTGGCGCCCGACCTGGTCGGCGCCGCATTCGGGACAGGCCGAGGGATCGGGGTCGGAGAGCTTCTGCAGGCGGTCGAAGGTGTGGCCGCAGGCGTGGCACTGGAAGGCGTAGATGGGCATGGCGGGAACGTGGGAAGCCGACTCAGGCTGGCTAGTTTGGGGCGCGGCGGCGCCGATGCAAGCGCGCGACGGGCGGCGCGGGCCGGATTGCCGCGGTTTCGGCCGCCGATTCGCGCGCTGCGGGCCCGAACCGGCCCGAACATGCCGGTTCTGCGCCGGCCGCGCGCGGCTCAGGCGCCCGGCGGG
>NZ_LXSD01000614.1:0-4242 GCF_017168095.1 Lysobacter enzymogenes
GCGCGCCGCCGGCCCGACGCGGGGGCGCGCATGAGCGCGGCGCCGCGGCTGAATCCGGCCGCGCCGGCCGATACCGGTACCTTCATCGCCGCCGACGTCGGCGGCACCCATACCCGGGTCGGGCTGGTGCGCCCGGGCCAGGGCGGCGACAGCGTCGCCGTGCTCGCCCACCGCAAGTACGTGTGCGCCGACTACCCGAGCCTGGCGCCGATCCTGAGCGCGTTCCTCGACGAATTCACCGCCGGCCACGGCGGCGGCGTGGAGCGGGTGGTGATCGCCTGCGCCGGCGTCGTGCTCGACGACCGCGTGGTCAATTCCAACCTGCCCTGGCCGATCTCGCTGTCGGAACTGCGCCGCGAGCTGGGCCTGCGCGAAGTGCTGTTCATCAACGACTTCCAGGCCAACGCCAACGCCGCCCAGTGCATGGCGCCGGACGACTCGACCCTGCTGACCCCGGGCGTGCGCGACGCCGCGCCGGGCCCGGTGCTGGTGATCGGCCCGGGCACCGGCCTGGGCGCGGCGGTGCGCATCCCGCACGGCCGCAGCACCGTGGTGCTGCCGACCGAGGCCGGCCACACCGCGTTCGCGCCGGGCAACGCGCGCGAAGCGGACATGCTGCGCTGGGCGCGGCAACGCGGCCAGACCCATGTGCCGACCGAACATTTCGTCTCCGGCCCGGGCCTGGCGAATCTGTACAACGCGCTGTGCGCGCTCGACGGCGCCGAGCCCGCGCTGCGCGCGCCGGCGCAGATCACCGAGGCCGCGCGCCGCGGCGACGCCCTCGCCCGCGAAGCGGTGCTGACCTTCTGCGCCCTGCTCGGCAGCGTGATCGGCGACCTGGTCGTGGTCAGCGGCGCCCGCTCGGTGTTCATCGCCGGCGGCATCCTGCCCCAGCTCAAGGACTTCGTGCCCGACAGCGCGTTCCATGCGCGCATGCTCGACAAGGGCGTGATGCGGCCGGTGCTGGAAGGCGTGCCGGTGCGATTGATCGAAAACGAGCGCCTGGGCGTGATCGGCGCCGCCAGCTGGTACCTGGAACACCTTCGCGACGAAGCCGCGACCCGCTCCACCGCTTGACCCGAATCGACGCCGCGCGGCGCGCAGGCGCCGCGCGGCGCTGGCAGCACACGCTCCAGGCGCAAGGCCGAAGCAGGCACGCGGCCTCGCAACGAAGGCGGCAATACCGCAGCACGCGCACCGCACGCACTACCGCACGCACAAAGACAACCGGACTCGACGACGAACCGGCCACCGGACGATCGCCGAGCCATCACCGCCCGAGGGAGGAACAGTAATGAAAGCGCGCAAGACCCTATTGTCCGCCAGCATCGTCGCGGCCCTGAGCTTGGCCTCGGGCGTCGCGATGGCGCAGGACGCACCGGCCGCGGCCGCGCAGGCCAAGGACCTCGACGCCGTCGTGGTCACCGGCATCCGCGCCAGCCTGGAGAAGTCGCTCGACACCAAGCGGGCCAACGTGACCGTGTCGGAGGCGATCACCGCCGAGGACATCGGCAAGTTCGCCAACACCAACGTCGCCGAAGCCATGTCGCAGATTCCCGGCGTGGTGCTCGACCGCCGCTTCGGCCAGGGCGAGCGCGTCAGCATCGACGGCACCGACCCCAGCCTCAACCTCAGCTTCCTCGACGGCCACCCGGTGGCGCAGTCGATCTGGCTGTACGGCGAGCAGCCCAACCGCGGCTTCGACTACACCCTGCTGGCGCCGGAAATCCTCGGCCGGCTGGAAGTCATCAAGTCCTCCGAAGCGCGCCTGACCGAAGGCAGCCTCGGCGGCACGGTGCTGATGCACACGCGCAAGCCGCTGGACATGGACGCCAACTCCATCGCCGGCTCGCTGAGCTTCAACTACAACGACCAGGGCGGCGACACCCGTCCCAGCGGCTCGTTCATGTACAGCTGGAAGAACGCCGACGAGAACTTCGGCTTCAACTTCGCCGCGCAGCACTACGAAGAGACCGTGGACCGCCAGGGCGTGGAAGTGTTCGGCTACGTCAAGGCCAACACCTTCCCCAACCAGACCGGCGCGGCGGCCAACATCGACGTGCCGAACTTCGTCAACGCCGCCTGGTTCCAGCAGACCCGCGAGCGCAACAGCGCCAACCTCAACCTGCAGTTCAAGCCGAGCAACGAGCTGGAGTTCAACCTCAGCGGCTTGTTCATCCGCGAGAGCTTCGACAACTACAACCAGTCGTTCTACAACTTCCTGACCCAGCGTCCGGGCGCGGTGGACCGCCTGAGCACCAGCGGCAACGTCGCCACCGGCGGCCACAGCAACGCCAACCCGGTGTTCTACGACAACAACGTGCGCGCCTCCGAGCCCGAGACCAAGGGCATCGACCTGACCGGCAAGTACCAGACCGACGCCTGGGGCGTGTCCGGCCAGATCGGCCACAGCAAGTCGGAGAACTCGCTGGAGCAGTGGTTCATCGAACCGGTCTACACCGGCGGCTACAGCTTCGACCTCAAGCGCGGCCTGACCTTCGACAACCCGGCGGCCGCCGGCAACCCGGCCAACTGGGCCGGCGACGGCTTCATGGGCAACTACGGCGTCATCGACACCGAGACCAAGGACACCTACGGCCAGGTCGACTTCAACGTCCGCTTCGACAGCGTGTTCAACAACCTCAGCTTCGGCGCGCGCCGCGGCAAGCACGAGGAAGACTACCGCCAGAACGTCTACGTCGGCCTGCCGGTCGCCGACCTCAACACCGTCGGCACGATCAACCCGGTCAGCCTGCGCGACCTCAACGCCGGTTCGGGCCGCCACATCCAGGTCGGCCGCCAGAACGTGATCGACTACGTCAACCGCTATCGCGGCGGGCTGACGCCGGATCCAGCCAGCTTCCTCAACAACACCTTCAGCATCGAGCAGACCAACACCGCCGCCTACGTCCAGGCCGATTTCTCCGCGGGCGGTTTCCGCGGCAACCTCGGCGTGCGCTACGTGGAATCCAAGACCGACGGCGAGGGCTTCGCCTACGGCGGCACCCCGAGCCTGACCGACCTGGATTCCAAGCGGGTGCGCAGCTCGAAGAAGGAAGACTTCGTGCTGCCGTCGCTGAACGTGGTCTACGACACCGGAAGCGATGTGCTGCTGCGCTTCGGCGCGGCCAAGGTCGTGGCCTGGGCGCCGTACAACCAGCTGGTCGGCAACACCTTCCTCAACGACAGCACCTTCACCGGCAGCGGCGGCAGCGCCAACCTCGACGCCTACGAGTCGACCAACTACAGCCTGTCGGCCGAGTGGTACTTCGCCGAGCAGTCGGTGCTGGCGGCGTCGGTGTTCTACAAGGACATCGACAACTACATCACCAGCGAAGCGGCGATCGAGCGTCAGTTCAACTCCAACGCGACCACCGCGCCGGCGTTCTACCAGTCGCGCATCGTCGGCACCAACGGCTGCACCACCGACGGTTTCTGCAACTACAGCATCCTGCGCCCGGTCAACGCCGGCAAGGGCAAGGTCAAGGGCTTCACCGTCAGCTACCAGCAGCCGTTCGGCGACACCGGCTTCGGCCTGACCGCGAACTACACCTACGCCGACGGCGAAGGCGCCAACGGCACCGACCTGCCGTACCAGTCGCGCGATGCGGTGGCGATCAGCCCGTACTACGAGCGCGGCCCGCTGTCGGCCCGGATCAGCTACAACTGGCGCAGCGACTACCTGGCCGGCGGCTACGTGGCCGGCGCGCCGCCGGCGAGCGTGGACGACTACGCCGAGCTCGGCGCGAGCGTGAGCTGGACCTTCGACGACCGCCTGACGGTGGCCCTGGAAGGCATGAACCTGCTCGATTCCGAGTACAAGCAGTACCTGGGCCGCGAAGAGCTGGTCGCCCAGCGCTTCCACACCGGGCGCCGCTTCATGGCCTCGTTCCGCTTCAAGTTCTGATTGGCCGGCAAGGCGATCGACCGCTAGACCCGACAAGCCCGGCATGCGCATGCCGGGCTTGTTTTTTAAGGCGCGCAAGTTTTGGGGATGCGCGAACGTCCGCCGCGCCGCGCCGCGCAAACGCACAAACAAACAAGCCTCGGCCGCCGCGCCTGCGGCATGGTGTGCGGCCGAACGCCTTCCTGGAGTCCGTCCACGATGAAGACGCGCCACGCTTTCGCCTCGCCCGTCCGCACCGCTTTCGTCCGCGCCGGCCTGGCCTGCGCGCTGGCCCTGGCCCTGACCGCGTGCGAACGCGAAGCGCCGGCGGCGCAAGCGCCCGCGCCCGCGCCCGC
>NZ_LXSD01000615.1:0-45992 GCF_017168095.1 Lysobacter enzymogenes
GCCGCGTTCATCGGCGGTCCGCGGGAGCCGACCGGCGGCGTCGCGGCCGGCGCGGCGCGCCCGGCCCCAGCGGCGTCGGCTTCACACCATGCCGCCGTTGATGCCGATCACCTGGCCGTTGATGTAGCCGGCCTCGTCCGAGCACAGGAAACCGACCAGCGCGGCGACCTCGCCGGTGCGCCCGGCGCGGCCGGCCGGCACCATCTGCTTGATCGCCTCCTGCGGAAACGCCTCGTCGGCCATGCGCCCTTCGATCACGCCCGGCGCGACCACGTTGACGGTGATGCCGCGGCTGGCCATCTCGCGCGCCAGCGACTTGGACGCGCCGTGCAGCGCGGCCTTGGCCGCGGCGTAATTGCTCTGGCCGCGGTTGCCGAGCACCGCCGCCACCGAGGACACGCTGACGATGCGGCCGAAGCGGGTGCGCGCCATCGGCAGCAGCAGCGGCTGGGTGACGTGGAAGAAACCGTGCAGCGTCACGTCGATCACCCGCCGCCACTGCGCATCGCTCATGCCGGCCATCGGCGCGTCGTCGTGGATGCCGGCGTTGTTGACCACGCACTGGATCGGCCCGGCTTCGACCAGACGCGCCAACGCCGCGCGCACGGCCTCGCCGTCGGCGACATCGAAGGCCACCGCCTCGGCCGCGCCGCCGGCGTCGCGGATCTGCGCGACCACCGCTTCGGCGCGCTCGATGCCGCTGTTGGCGTGCACGATCGTGCGCCAGCCCTGCGCGGCCAGGCGCAGGCAGATCGCGCTGCCCAGGTCGCCGCTGCCGCCGGTCACCAAGGCGCGCCGCGCCGGTTTGTCGGTTCCGCTCATCGCTGTTCTCCTGTGTGCGAACGAAGGCGCCGCATCCGGCTCATGCCCCGCTCCGGGCTGTGTCTTCGCCGCGCGCCATGACCGCCGCGCGCCCGCTGGCGAGCAGTTCGCCGGCGTGGAAAATTTCGAATTCGTACTGCCAGCTCCCCGCGCTCGCGGCCAACTGCCGCGCGCGGCCTTCCAGCGCGCCGGGCAGTTCGTCGATGCGCGCCGCGCGCAGCTCGACCCCGCGCAGCGCGACCAGCACGCCGGGCCGGGCGCGGCCGCCGCGCGCTTGCGCCAGCAGGCCGCCGTGCACGGCCATGAGCTGGGCGCCGTATTCGCACAGATGCACCGCATCCAGCCGCGCGCCCTCGCGCAGCGGATGGGCCGGATCGCGGTGGCCGTCGCTGCGCGCAAGGATGCGCGCCTCGTCCCACTCGGCCACCGATTCCCACAGGCACATCAGGCCCTGATGCGGAATCAGCGCGGCGATCTCGTCACGGCTGCGCATCGGCGGCCTCGTCCAGTTCCATCGCCGCCGGCTCGCGCACGATCAGCAGCGCGAGCGCGAAATTGAACACCACGCCCAGCGCCACGGTCGCGCCGATCGCGCGCAGCACCGGGATCGAGGACAGCGCCAGCAGCGCGAACACCATGAACGTGGTCAGGCTGCAGACGATCACCGCGTGCAAGGTGCGCAGCTGTTCGCCGCGGTCGTCGCCGGCGTGGTCGAAGAACAGCGCGTAGTCCAGGCCCAGGCCGGCGGCAAGGATCAGCGAGACCAGGTGGAACAGGTTGAGCTCGACCCCGAACGCGCGCAACGCGGCCAGGATCAGCAGCGTGCTCAGCGCCATCGGCGCCAGCACCCGCAGCACCCGCCGCGGCGAGCGCAGCGCCACCCACACCGCCGCGGCCAGCAGCACGCCGGCCAGGGCCAGCGCCATCAGCACGCGGCCGCGGTATTCGGCGACCAGGGATTCCGAGGCCTGCTTCAGATCGAGCAGGCGCCCGCCGTGGCGGCGCACCGCCGCTTCCACCGCGTCGGGATCGTGCAGCCCCGACAACGCCACCAGCGCGGTGGCGCGGCCCGGGCGTTCGCGCAGCAGGCCTTCGATGCTGCTGGCCAGTCCGGTGCCGGCGAGGTCGCGCGGGCGCAGCGGCGGCGCGTGGCGCGCGGCTTCGACATCGCGCAGGAAATCGGCGAACGCGTCCTCGCGCAACGGCGTCGCCGCGACCGCCTCGGCCATCGCCGCGCGCAGCGCGTCGGGCTCCGGCAGGCGGCGCTGGCGTTCGCGCTGGGTGCGCGCGCTGGGCAGGTAGCGCGCGGCCAGGTCGTAGCCGGCGATGGCGCCGCGCTGGCGCAGCTGCGGCAATTCCTTGAGCAGGCCTTCGGAGGCCTGCAGCGCGGCCTCGGCGTCGCGCGCCTCGATCGCGGCGACGAAGCGCACGTCCGGCGCGCCGAGCTCCTCGCGCAATCGCGTATCGCGCGCCAACGCGTCTTCCGGCACCGGGGTGAGCTTGGCCAGGTCGTTTTGCCAGAACGGCCCAGGCACGAACAGCACCACCGCCAGCGCCAGCGCGGCCAGCAGCGACACGCTGGCCACGCCCAGCCGCGGCCAGCGCGCCAGCGCGGTCCACACCCGCGCCAGCCGCGGCGACTGGGCGACATCGCGCGGCGCCGGATCGATCAGCGCCGGCAATACGAAGCGCGTGGTCAGCGCGGCGGTGGCCAGACCGACGATGGTGAACACCGCCAGCTGCTGCAGCCCGTCCACGCCGGAGACGAAGAAGGTCAGGTAGGCGATGCAGGTCGAGGCCACGCCGGTGCCCAGCGTCGGCCACAGGCTGCGCGCGCTGGCCCACGGCGACAGGCCCGGGCGCTGGTGGCTGTAGAGATGGATCGGATAGTCCTGGACCACGCCGATCAGGGTGAAGCCGAACGCCACGGTGATGCCGTGCACGCCCTCGAAGCAGATCGCCACCGCGCCGAGGCCGGCCAGGCCGGCGGTCGCCAGCGGCAGGCCGCCGATCAGCGGCGCCTTCCAGCTGCGATACGCCAGCCACAGCAGGGCGACGAACAACAGGCTGTCGATCGTGCCGATCAGGCTGGCCTCGCGCTGGGTGCGCCCGCCGATCTCCAGCGAGAACGCGCCCGGCCCGCTGACGGTGAGTTTGGCCGGGCTGGCGCCGCGCGCATGCTCGAACGCGGCGCGGATCGCGGCGATGGCGCGCTCCTGCCCGCTCGGGTCGAAACCGGCGGCGCGGGTTTCCACCGCCAGCAGCGCCTGCCGGCCGGCGCGGTCGAACCACACGCCGTCGAGCGTCTGCGGCGCCAGCGCCGGCTGCCAGGCTTCGGCCAGGCGCAGCATTTCCATGGTCGGGTCGCTCGGCAGCAGCGGCTCGATCAGCTCGCCGGCGGGCGAGCCCAGGTCCTGCACCCGGCTTTGCAGCTGGTCGCGCAAGTAAGCGGTGTCCAGGCGCTGTTCGTCGAGCGTCGGCGACAGCAGATAGCGGTACGGGCGCAGGCGCTCGGGCACCGACTCCAGGCCCAGGCCGGCGCCGTTGGCGACCAGCTTGAACGCCGGTTGCGCCGCCAGCGCCTCGCGCATCGCCTGCGATTGCGCGGCCAGCGTCGCCGGCGTGTCGCCCTCCAGCGCCAGCAGCAGCAGGCGCGAACCGGGGCCTTCGCCGAGTTCGTCGATCAGCAGCTTCTGCGCCGGGGTACGCGCGGCGGGCATGAAGCTGCGCAGATCGCCGCTCAGTTGCAGGTTCGCGCCGATCGCCCAACCGGCGACGGCGAGCGCGCCCAGCCACAGCAGGGCGAACAGCACGCGACGGGCGGGCGTCATCAGCGGGTCGGGCCGTGGCTGCGGCACAGCGCGGCCAGTTGGCTGGCGTCGCTCACCGCGGCGGCGGCGCGCGCGGCGGCGCCGAGCAGGGTGCGCTGCTGTTCGCTGCCGCGCGCCGGCTGGGTTTCGATGCAGCGCAGTTCGTCGTCGCGGCCGAGCAGCACGATCGCGCGCACGCGCGCGGCGACCTGGGCGTCCTTCGGCGTCAGCGTCACGCTCCACTGCCGGCGCGTGCCTTGCGCGGCCAGCGCGTAATGGCGTTCGAGTTCGGCGCGATCGCCGCCGAGCAAGGCGCCGAAGCTGGCCTGCAGCGCCACCAGTTCCGGCGCGCGCGACAGCGAGAAGCGCCGCGGCGGCTTGCCGGCGCGGGCGATGCTGACCTCGCCCTGGCCGGGCTTGGCGCCGGTGCGGATGCTGGTGGTTTCCGCGTACGGCTCGCGCACCTCGCGCACCAGGGTGTCGGCGTCGGGACGGCGGTATTCGCCGGAAACGCGCAGCGGCGCCTTGAGCAGGGCCGAGCCGCGCACTTCGACGAAGTCGGTGCGAGCCGGCACCGGCTGGGCCAGGCGCGGCAGGATCCAGGCCGGATCGGCCGGCTGCGCGCCCTCGTCGGCGACGCGCGCGGGCGCGGCGGCCTGCTCAGCCGGCGCGGCGAGCGGCCACGTCGCCGCCAGCAGCAGCGCCAGGATCGCGCCGAGCGGCGCCGCGGGAAAGGTAGGAAGCTTCATCGGCCTGCCAGAAATCGTAGAAGTTGAACCAGTTGTACGGCGCGCGGCGCGCGTGGTGTTGCAGACGCTCGGCATAGCGCTGGACCAGCGCGGCCAGCCGCGCCGGGCGCTCGCGCCGCTCGATGTTCAGGGCCTCGCAGAACGGCTCGAACACCAGCTCGTAGCGCGCGCCGCCGCGGTACAGGCCGAACGCCAGCGCGACGGGCAGCTTGAGCGCGGCGGCGATCAGCCACGGCGAGGTCGGGAACGGCGCGCCGGCGCCGAGGAACTGCGCCGTCGTCGCCGGTTCGCCGGGCCCGGCGCGGTCGGCGAGCATCGCCACCACCGCGCCTTCGTCGGTGGCGTGCTTGATCTGCAAGGCGATGCTCGGCCCGTCCTGGCCGGCGTCGATGACATTGGCGGCCATCTGCGGGTCGAGTGCGTCGAGCATGCGCATCAGCACCGCATTGTGGCCGCGGTCGAGCACGACCTTGACCCGCAGCTGCGGCCGCCGCCGCGCCAGCACCCGCAGCGCCTCGAAGCTGCCCAGGTGCGAGCCGAGCAGCAGCACGCCCTGGCCGCGGTCGAGCAGCGTCTCCAGCGATTCCAGGCCGCGCAGCTCGACCTCGAAGCGGTCCATGCCCTGGCTGAGCATGAACACCCGGTCGAGGATGGTGGCGGCGAAGGTGTGGATGTGGCGGGCGACATCGATCAGTCCGGCCGGGCGGCCGAGCGCGCGCGCCAGGTAAGCACGCGAGGCGCGCCGCTCCGGGCCGCGCACCAGCAGGTAGAACGCGACGATGGGATACAGCGCCAGCCGCGCCACCGCGCGGCCGCCGCGCTCGGCGATGAAGAAGATCGCGCGGTAGGCCAGCGGCCCGGCGCCTTCCGGACGGCTCTTCCAGTCGCCGGCGCTCATGCCGGCGCCTGCCCGCCGCGCGCGGCGATCTCGGCGGCCAGTTCGCCGCTGGCCAGCAGTTCCTCGCCGCGGTGCACGCGGAAGCGCCAGCGCGCGGCGGCGGCCGGCCTCGATGCGGCTTGCTCCGGTTCGATCGATTCCAGTTCGATCCGCGCGGTCTCGCCCGGCAGCAGCGGCTGCAGGAACTTGACCTGCGGCAGGCGCAGCCCGACCGGTTCGCCGTACTGCGCGCGCAGCGCCTGCAGCACCCGCTCCAGCACCACCACGCCGGGCACCAGCGGCCGGCCGGGGAAATGGCCCGGCAGGCAGGGATGATCGGCGGGGACGACGAAATTCATGGGCGGTGCGGCGGCTGCGCAATGGACGGACACCGAAGCATAGAGCACGCCCAGGCCAACGCGGCGCGACGATCGCGCTGCAAGCGTTTTCAAGCACATCGGGCGCCGCGCGCGGATGCGGCGCTGAACCCGGGCCGACGCGCCGCGCGCGTCGCACGCACCAGGTTCAGGAAGAAAACAGTTCCTTCCAGAACCGCGGCCCGAGCTTGGCCATGCGCCGCAGGAAATCGAAGAAGCCGGTTTCCGGACGGTCGTGGAAGCGGCGCCGGCGCACCAGATACTCGCCGGCGAACATCGCGCCGATCACGCCGTAGTTGAGGATGTTGGCGAACCACGACCACTGTTCCTGGGTGATCGACGGCGAAGGCGCGTAGCCCAGCCGCGCCAGCAGCCCGTCGGGCACGGCGATCAGCGCCAATGCGGCGTTGACTACGGTCAGCAGCGCCAGCACCGCCGCCCACAGCGCGGTCAGGCTGCGGGTGTAGCGATACAGCGGCGGCGCCAGCTCGCCCGGCGCGCAACCGTACAAGGCGGCGACGATGCGGGTGATCAGGCCTTCGCGCGGCGCGCGCAGGCTGCGCGCGAACCACCACGCCAGCCAGCCGTTGAACAGCATCGGCGGGGTCAGCAGCAGCATCTGCGCATACGGCGTGCGCGCCAGCGCGGCGAGCGCGGCCAGCAGCGCGGCGAAGATCGCCCACGGCGCCGGCCGCAGCGCCAGCAAGCCGTCGACGACGATGAAGGCGATCAGGTCGGCCAGCGCCAGCGCCGCCGGCACGCCGCCGCCGTCGTGGCTGGCCCAGTGTGCGAGCAGCGGGAAGGCGATGGCGAGCAGCACGCGCGCCGGACCGCTGGCGCTGGACGCGGATTCGTTCACGGCAGGTCGGGCCCGGCAAGGGTCGCGGCGCGCGCCGCCGCGGCGGCGCGCGCGCGCGGATCACGCCGCGCGGTGCTGTTCGATATGGTTCGACAGCGCACGCAGCGAAGCGAAGATGCGGCGGTTCTCGTCGTTGTCCGAACGCAGCTGGAAGCCGTAGCGCTGGGTGATCGCCAGCGCCAGCTCGAGCGCGTCGATCGAATCCAGGCCCAGGCCTTCGTTGAACAAGGCCGCTTCCGGGTCGATCTGTTCCGGCGCCACGTCCTCCAGGTTCAGGCTCTCGACCAGCAGCTGCGCCAGCTCGCGTTCGGCGGGGCTTTGTTCAGACATCGTGCGTTCCGTGACAACCATTGCAAGGGGCGCCACGATCCTTCATCGCGCCGCACGGCGCAACCGCCGGCGCCGGGTGCGCCCGCGAGCGCCCGCCGGCGGCCGCCCGCAACTGGCGAAAAATCAACCACTTGCGCCGCAGCGATGCCGCTTTGCCGGGCCCGGCCTGCGACCGTACGGCCGTGCGATGCGCGCCTGCCGCGAGCTATCATTTGCGCATGAAGCCTTCCGTTTCCGTGTCCGCGACGGCCGTTCCGGCCCTCGCCGCGGCCGGCTCCGACCAGCCGCCCGCCCCCGCAACGCCCCCGCTGTCCCCGCTTGCCAGGCGCCGCGCGCGAGGCCGGCGATGAGCGTCGCGCCCGCGATGGTCGGCGGCCCGCGCCTGCAGGTCGATTACCTCGACGCCGACCCGGCCCGGCTGCTGGCCGAAGACGACACCCTGGCGCTGTTCGGCTTCGGCCAGGACGCGCCGCACCACGACGACCCGCGTTACCTGCGCGTGCCGCTGGAACCGTTCGGCGAGCGCCGCCTGGAGCGCTGGCGCGGGCTCGGCCCGGTCGTCAGCGGCCGCGACGGCGACCTGGCCTGGTCGCAGGACGGCAGCCTGCAGTTCGGCGTGATCGAAGTCGACGAACCCGAGCCGCTGCCCGGCGAGCCCGCCAACGGCGAGATCGGCCGCGCCGCCGAATACCTCTACCGCAAGCTGCTGGCCTTCACCGCGCAGCGCGGCTACCCGCATCTGCTGCGGATCTGGAACTACCTCGACGGCATCACCCTCGGCCACGGCGACGAAGAGCGCTACCGCGTGTTCTGCGTCGGCCGCGCCGCCGGCCTGGGCGAGTTCCCGATCGCGCGGCTGCCGGCGGCGACCGCGATCGGCCGCGTCGACGGCGCGCGCCGCCTGCAGGTGTACTGGCTGGCCGCGCGCGCGCCCGGCACGCCGCTGGAGAATCCGCGCCAGGTCAGCGCCTATCGCTATCCGCGCCGCTACGGCCCGCAGTCGCCGAGCTTCGCCCGCGCAATGCTGCCGCCGCAGCCGGCGCAGATGCCGTTGCTGCTGTCGGGCACCGCGGCGGTGGTCGGCCACGAATCGCGCCACGCCGATTCGGTGCTGGCCCAGCTCGAGGAAACCCTGGCCAACTTCGACAGCCTGATCGGCGCCGCGCGCCAGCAGCGTCCCGGCCTGCCGGCCGCGTTCGGCCCCGGCTCGCGGCTGAAGGTGTACGTGCGCGACCTGCCCGACCTGCCGCTGATCCAGGCCGAACTCGACCGCCGCTACGGCGACCGCGTGCCGCGCGTGCTGCTGCATGCGGCGGTGTGCCGGCATGAGCTGCTGGTGGAGATCGATGGGGTGCACGGCTGAGTCCGCCGGACGGGCCGCGCGAACGCCGACCCGCGACGCGCCTTCGCAGCAAGAGAAAGGCCCGCCGAAGCGGGCCTTTCTGTATTTCGCCGGTCGCGATCGGCAACCGCGGATCCGCGTTTACAGATCCACGCCGAACCCGACGCCGCCCGAGCTCTCCGAACCCGAGAACGCCGCGCCGATGCTGACCGACACGTTGTCGTTGATGCGCCGGCCGTAGCCGATCGCCAGGCCGCTTTCGCCGTCCTGGAAGCCCGCGCCGACCGCGAGGCGGCCGCGGCCGGGCTTGGCGTAGGCGCTGTTGGCCGACATCTGCGACATCGCCGCCGACATCGCGCCGTTGCGGCGGATGCGCCGGTCGAGGTCTTCGAAACGATCGTTGACCTCGGCGCGGAAGTTGCCGAAGTCCAGGTTGAGGCCGTTGATGCGCTGGTCGGTGTAGGCGTTGGCCTGCTGCACCGAGGCCGCGTCGCCGGCCTGCATCTGGCGCAGGTTGACCGCATCGGTCGCGGCGGTGGCGTTGGCGACGTTGGCCACGCGGGTGCCGTTGGCGCCTTCCAGGGTCATCGTGCTCTTGGAGGCGTCGTCGTAGTTGGCCGACAGCGCCGAACCGCCGCCACCGCCGGCCGGACCTTGCGGGCCCTGCGGGCCTTGCGGGCCCTGCGGGCCTTGCGGACCCTGCGGACCTTGCGGGCCCTGGGGACCGGCCGGAATCGCCGAGATGCGCCCGTACAGATCGGTCAGGCGGCCGTCGACGGCGCCGAACGCCGCGCCCACGTCGGTGAAGGTATTGCCCTGGATCGTGTAGGTCGGCGGGGTGAACACGCCGCCGGCGAAGCTGGCGCCGCCGCCGAACACGCCGACGGCGCGATTGAGCTGGGCCAGGTTGGCCGCGTCGGTGTCCTGGGTCGCGGCGGCGACGTTGACGATCTGGCGCTCGGCGCCGGCGGCGCCGACCGAGATCGTGTTGGCGCGATCGGCGAGCGAGTTGTTGCCCAGCGCGACCGCGTCGTCGGCGGTGGCCTGGCTGTTGAAGCCGGCCACCAGGCTGCGCGCGCCGCTGGCGCGGTTGCCGTTGCCGATCGCGGTGGCGTCGTCGCCGTCGACTTCGTTGTCGCCGCCGATGCCGTTGCCGCGCGCGCCCTGCACCCGGTTGCTGCGGCCCAGCGCGTTCGCGCCGACGCCGTCGGTGGAGTTGAAGTTGCCCAGCGCGCTGCTGTCCTGGCCGTTGGCGCGGTTGGAGAAACCCACCGCGCTGGTGCCGTTGCCCAGCGCCTGGTTGCCGGAACCGACCGCGGTGCCGTCGTCGCCGAGCGCGAGGTTGAGGTTGCCGCTCGCGGTGGAACGCGCGCCGGTGGCGAAGTTGCTGCTGCCCACCGCGGTGCTGTCGTCGCCGGCCGCGGCGTTGTTGCTGCCCACCGCCACCGCCTGCGCGCCGTCGGCGCTGTTGGCGATGCCGCAGGCGACCGCGTCGAAGCCGTTCGCGGTGCTGCCGCCGTCGTTTTCGTTGCCGGCGATGCCGTCGGTGAGGTCGCAGGCGCTGCCCGCGTGCGCCTGTCCCGACGCGACCACGTTCATACCGATGACGCTGGCGATGGCCAGCGCCAATAGAGTGCTGTGTTTCATTCCTTTATTCCCCTAAGGCTGACAAGAACCGATACGGAACCGTCAAGGCATGCGTTCTGAGCGATGCGGTAGACCGCGCCCTCCCCGGCACCGGCCCACTAACCATAAAGCGATTTGCTGCACTTTTATACAGCCAAGCACGTACGAATTATTTCACCGAAGCGGACCGTTACGGCACGCTTTTGGTCATGCTGCTGCAATGCAGCAGACGCAGGATGAACGGTTGAATCGGCGCCGCCCGCGTTCAGTGTCGGGCGCGCCTGCGGCGCTGGCGGCGGCACCGCAGCGGCGTGGGAATCCGTCCCGCATTGCGTATCCAAGCGCCGCCGCAACGCGTGATTTTGGCCAACCGCAAAGCGGCGGCGCCGGCGCCGCTGTTTGAACGGCAGGCCCGCTACCGCGACCAACGGCACTTGAATGCGCGCATGGCGCCACTCATTTTGCGATAGGGCCGATCCGGCCCGCTTGTGGAGCGCAACGACGATGGGAGTGATCAGCCTGATCTGGGGCGTGCTGGCGCTGCTGTGGATGATCCTGGCGCTGATTCCGCTGTTGGGATGGGGCAACTGGTTCCTGATCCCGTTCGCCGCGGTCGGCGCGATCATCGGCGCGATCGGCGTGCTGTTCAGCGGCGCCGGCAACAACGGCCGGGCCAAGGCCGGCCTGATCCTCAACGCCATCGTCATCGTCGTCGGCGTCGCCCGCCTGAGCCTCGGCGGCGGCCTGATCTGACGAGCGCGCCGCGAACCCCGCCGCTCCTCATGTAGGAGCGGCGCAAGCCGCGACCGCGACACCACGACTACCGCGTCTGCCCCGCACGCCATCGGCGCAACGCAGCGCTGCGGCGCCGCAGATCTACAACGCCGCCCGCGCCGCCAGCAACGCACGCGTATGCGCATGCGCCGGCGCGCCGAGCACCTGCTCCGTCGTCCCGCCTTCGACGATGCGCCCAGCCTCGAGCACCGCGATGCGCTCGGCCACCGCCGCGGCCGCGGACAGATCGTGGGTCACGAACAACAACGCCAGCCCGTGCTCGCGCTTGAGCCGCGCCAACAATTGCAGCACCGCGGCGCGGTGATGCGCGTCCAGCGCGGACACCGCTTCGTCGCACACCAGCAACTGCGGCCGCGTCGCCAGCGCGCGGGCGATGGCGATGCGCTGGCGCTGGCCGCCGGAGAACTGGTGCGGATAACGCTCCAGCATCGCCTCGTCCAGCCCGACCGCGAGCAGCAGCTCGGCGGCGCGCGCGCGGCGCTCGGCCGTATCGCCCTGGCCGTGGATGCGCAAGGGTTCGGCGACGATGTCGGCCACGCGCATGCGCGGATCGAGCGAGGCATACGGATCCTGGAACACCACGCCGGTGCGCGCGCGCAGCCGGCGCAGCGCGGCCGCATCCAGCGCGGCCAAATCGACGCCGTCGAACATCACCCGCCCCTGCGCGCCGCGCAACAGGCGCAGCAACGCGCGGCCCAGCGTGCTCTTGCCGCTGCCGCTTTCGCCGACCAGGGCCAGGCCTTCGCCGCGGCGCAGTTCGATATCGACACCGTCCAGCGCCGCGCGCGGCGCGCGCGGATAGCGCATGCGCAGGCCTTCGCCGCGCAGCAGCACCGGCGCGTCGGTGACGGCCGGCACCGGCAGCGGCGCGATCCGGTCGGCGGCGATCAGCTCGCGCGTGTACGCCTGCGCCGGCGCGGCGAACACCTGCGCGGCGCTGCCGCGTTCGACCGCGGCGCCGCGCTGCAGCACCAGCAGTTGCTGGGCGTAGGCGCCGACCAACGGCAGGTCGTGGCTGATCAGCAGCAACGCCAGTCCGTCCTCGCGGCGCAGGCGGTCGAGCAGATCGAGAATGTCGCGGGCGATGCGCGCGTCCAGCGCCGAGGTCGGCTCGTCGGCGATCAGCGCGCGCGGCTGGGTCGCCAGCGCCAGCGCGATGGCGATGCGCTGGCGCTGGCCGCCGGAGAACTGATGCGGATAGCGCGCCAGCGCCGCGGCGGGTTCGGGCAGTTGCACGCGTTCGAACAGCGACTGCGCCTGCCGCCGCGCGTCGTCGCCGCTCAAGCCGCGCACTGCGCGCAAGGTTTCGATCAGCTGCGTGCCGACCCGGCGCAGCGGGTGCAGCGAGGCCAGCGGATCCTGCGGCACCCAGGCCAGAGTGCGGCCGCGCAGGCGCGCGTGCGCAGCCGAGTCCAGCGCGATCCCGGCGCCGTCCACGCGCAGGCGGCCGCGCGCGCGCAGCGGCTGCGGCAGCAAGCCGAGCAGCGACAGCGCGGTCAGGCTCTTGCCGCTGCCGCTTTCGCCGACCACACCCAGGCACTGGCCCGCCTGCAGTTGCAGATCGAGCGGGCCGAGCAAGGCGCGCGGCGCGCGGCCGGGTTCGGCGGCTTCCACTTGCAGGCCGTGCAGTTCCAGCAGCGCGCTCATGCCGACGCGGCCTCGCCCGCGCGCGCGGGCTCGGCGCCGCGCGCCTGGGCCTGGCCGCGGACGTCGAGCCAATCGCGCAGGCCGTCGCCGAGGAACTGGAACGCGGCCAGGGTCGCGACCAGGAAGCCGGCCGGGAACAGCAAGGTCCACGGCGCGCTGTCGAGTTCCTGCACGCCTTCGGCGAGCAGGCCGCCCCAGCTCGAAGACGGCTCGTCGATCGACAGGCCGAGGAAGCCCAGAAAACTCTCCACCAGGATCGCCTGCGGCAGGATCAGGCCCAGATACACCAGCGCCAGCGGCAACAGGTTCGGCAGCACATGCCAGCGCAGGCGCTGGCCAAAACTCGCGCCGGCGGCCTGCGCGGCCAGCACGAACGGCGCCTCGCGCAGGCGCGCGGCCTCCGCGCGCATGACCCGGGCCAGGTCGATCCAGACATAGCCGCCGATCGCCGCCAGCAGCAGCCACAGCGAGCGTTCGAACAAGGTCAGCAGCAGGATCACCACCAACAGGAACGGCAGCGCCGAGAACACGTCGAGCACGCGCAGCATCCAGCGCTCGACCCAGCCGCCGGCGAGCCCGGCGACCGCGCCGTAGCCCAGGCCGATGACCAGCGCGACCACGCTGGCGAGCAGGCCGATGCCCAGCGACAGCCGCCCGCCGGCCAGGGTGCGGGCGAACACGTCGCGGCCGATGGCGTCGGTGCCGAACCAGTGCCCGGCCGTGCCCGGCGCGGCCGACAGCGCTTCCCAGTCGGGCAGCACCGGGCCGAACCGGCTCAGCAGCGGCGCCAGCCAGCACACGAAGGCGAGGACGCCCAGCACGGCCAGGCAGGTGCGCGCCAGCGGCGGCAAGGAAGTGGACAGTCGCATCGGCCCATCCTACCGGCTCACCCCCTCCTGCGACGCGCCCGGCGCCCCAACCCCGCCCCACATTCCCCACCGTCATACCCAGATAAGCCAACGCTCCTTCCCCTGCGCCGCCGGCCGCGCCACATTTCCTACATGGTGAATGGGAAATGCTGACGATGAAGGCCAAGTACGCCCTGCGCGCGATGTGCGCGCTGGCGCGCGCCGAGGGCGGGCGGACCGCGCCGGCGCCGCGCCACGGCCGCCTGCAGGCGCGGGCGATCGCCGAGCACAGCGGCGCGCCGAGCAAGTTCCTCGAATCGATCCTGGTCGACCTGCGCGAGGCCGGCTTCATCAACAGCCGGCGCGGGCAGAAGGGCGGCCACACCCTGGCGCGCCCGTCCGACCAGATCATGGTCGGCGACGTGATCCGCGCCATCGACGGCCCGCTGGCACCGGTGCGCTGCGCCAGCGTCAGCGCCTACCAGCCCTGCGCCGACTGCGCCGATCCCGATGCCTGCAGCCTGCGCGCGCTGATGCGCGAGGCGCGCGACGCGCTGTCCAACGTGCTCGACCGGCGCAGCCTGCGCGAACTGGCGCTGACGCCGGATTTCGGCGCGGCGGTGATCGACCCGGCCTTGCTGGACGCGACCTTCCTGTCGGCCGAATTGGGAGAGCGGCGGTGAGCCGCGCGCGCAAGTCGGCGTCCGGCGCCGCGCGCAAACCCGCGCCGGCCCAGGTGTCGACCGTGCGCTACCCGGCGCAGCGCGCGCCGGAGCCGGAAATCAACATCGTCAACCTCAGCGACAGCGAGTTCGCACTGCTGCGCGCGCTGCGCGGGCTCGGCGCGGGAAGGATCGAGGTGATCGTGCAGGCCTCGCACATCGTCGAGATCACCCGCAGCGAGCGGGTCGAGGTGACGGTGCCTGCGGAGTCGTGGGGATGAAGGGTCGCGAAAACGGTCGCGTGCGGCGCGGGGGCGCCGGGGATTCGCGGTCGCGCTGTCGTCGCGGCGTTTGCGGCGGGTGAGAGGTTCGGTGTCCGGGCTGGATCGACTCGGGGAGTAACGCGGACGCTGAGGATTTCGCTGCCTGGACGCTGACGGCGGCGGCGGCGGCTGAGGGGTTCGTTGGATCGGGTCGATGCTTCGCGGGTGCGCGAAGGGTTTCGTTATCGGGGAAGTCGTCGGGGCGCCTGGGGCGGCTGCGATTTCTACCGGATTCGTCTTTGTTGGTTTTTCCGCCAGTTCCGTGGTCCGCGCCACCCGGGCCCCTGCCACCGTCTTTCGATGAAAGGAGCAGCACCATGCCAAACCGGGTCCGCCGGCCGCTCGTCCGCCTCACCACCGCGCCGCTGTGGGCGGCGCTCGCCTGCGCCGCCGGTTTGCCGGCGCATGCGGCCGAACTCACGATCGAGCAGCTCGCGCAGCGGCTCAAGGCGATCGAACAACGCCTGGGCACCGCCGCGCCGGCCGCCGCCGGCGCCGAGGGCGAAGGCCTCGCCGATCTCGACCAGCGCCTGCGCATCATCGAGCGCAAGCTGGAGCTGCAGGCCGAGGAAAGCGCGGCCAAGGCCGCCAGCACGCCGGTGGTGGCGCTGAGCGCGAGCAAGGGGCTGTCGATCAAGTCGCCGCCGCCGGGCGATGTCGAAGTCAAATTCAAGGCGCTGGTGCAGGCCGACGGCCGCTTCTTCATCGGCGATTCGCAGGTGCCGCAGAACGACACTTTCCTGTGGCGGCGGATCCAGCCGAGCATCGAAGGCAGCTGGGGCTCGCTGGTAGGCTTCCGCATCATGCCGGAGTTCGCCGGCGACAGCGCCACCATCAACGACGCTTATCTCGACCTCAAGTTCGATCCGCGCGCGACCTTGCGCATCGGCAAGTTCAAGAGCCCGGTCGGGCTGGAACGGTTGCAGTCCAGCGGTTCCACCGGCTTGATCGAACTGGGGCTGGCCTCCGAACTCACGCCCAACCGCGATCTGGGCCTGCAGTTGCAGGGCGAATTCGCCGGCTCCACCGTGTCGTATGCGGTCGGCGTGTTCAACGGCGCGGTCGATGGCCGCGACAGCCCCACCGCCAATCCCGACAACGAATTCGAATACGCCGGCCGCATCTTCCTGGAGCCGTGGAAGAACGCCGGCGGCGCGCTGCAAGGGTTGGGCTTCGGCCTCGGTGCCAGCGCCGGCGACCGCGCCGGCAGCGGCAACAACTTCCTGCCGCGCTACCGCACGCCGGGGCAGTCGCAGTTCTTCAACTACCGCAGCACCGTGCTCGCCGACGGCGCGACCAGGCGCTGGTCGCCGCAGTTGTACTTCTACCGCAACGCGTTCGGCCTGCTCGGCGAATACGTCAGTTCCAGCCAGGAAGTGCGGGTCGGCGCGGTGCGCGAGGAGCTTGACCACCGCGCCTGGCAAGTCACCGCCGGCCTGGTGCTGACCGGGGAAGACGCCGGCTACCGCGGCGTGGCCCGGCCTAACCATCCTTTTACCGTGGATGGTGCAGGCTGGGGCGCGTTCGAACTGGTCGCGCGCTACGGCCGCCTGGAGATCGACGACGCCGCGTTCCCGCGCTTCGCCGACCCCAACGCCGTCGCCGCCGCCGCGCGCTCGTGGGGGCTGGGCTTGAACTGGTACCTCACCTCCAACCTGAAACTGGTCGCCAACTACACTCAGACCCAATTCGACGGCGGCGCCGCCGCCGGCCGCGACCGCGAGGACGAAAAGGCGTTCTTCACCCGCGCCCAGCTCGCGTTCTGATCAGGCCTCTTCCATTCGACACGTTCCGGACTTACCCCATCCCGCAGAGGATCGACCGATGAAAACCGCATTCCGATGGGTACTGCTCAGCGTCGCGCTCGCCGCCGGCACCGCCGCGGCCAAGGACGCCGAGCTGCTCAACGTTTCCTACGACCCCACCCGCGAGTTCTACGCCGAGGTCAACCAGGTCTTCGCCGCGCAGTGGAAGCAGCAGACCGGCGAGACCCTCAACATCCGCACTTCGCACGGCGGCTCGGGCAAGCAGGCGCGCGCCGTGGTCGACGGACTGGAGGCCGACGTGGTGACGCTGGCGCTGGCCGGCGACATCGACACCGTCGCCAACGCCAAGCAATTGCCGGCCGATTGGCAGAAGCGTCTGCCGCACCAGAGCTCGCCCTACACCTCGACCATCGTGTTCCTGGTGCGCAAGGGCAACCCGAAGGGCATCAAGGACTGGGACGATCTGATCAAGCCCGGCGTCGGCGTGATCACCCCCAATCCCAAGACCTCCGGCGGCGCGCGCTGGAACTATCTGGCGGCCTGGGCCTGGGCGTCGACCAAGTTCCGCGACGGCGACAAGGTCACCGAGTACCTGACCCAGCTGTTCAAGAACGTGCCCGTGCTCGACACCGGCGCGCGCGGCTCCACCACCACCTTCGTCGACCGCAAGATCGGCGATGTGCTGATCGCATGGGAGAACGAGGCGCTGCTGACGCTCGAGCAGTCCAACAGCCGCGGCCAGTTCGAGATCGTGGTGCCGAGCCTGAGCATCAAGGCCGAGCCGCCGGTGGCCTGGGTCGACAAGAACGTCGACAAGCACGGCACGCGCAAGCAGGCCGAGGCCTATCTGCGCTTCCTCTACACCCCCGAAGGCCAGCGCCTGGCGGCCAAGCACGGCTATCGCCCGGCCGAGCCGGACAAGGTGCCGGCGGCCGAGCTGGCCAAGTTCCCGGCGATCAAGCAGGTGACCATCGACGGCGCGTTCGGCGGCTGGAAGAAGGCGCAGGCCGCGCATTTCTCCGACGGCGGGTTCTTCGACAAGATCTACCAGCCCAAGTAATCCGAACCGATCCGACCGTAGTCGCGCCGGCGTGCGAGAGCCGGCGCGGCTGTGGGAGGGCCTTCAGGCCCGATGCTCTTGGCTCAGGTCGCCGATGGCCTGAAACAAGAGCATCGGGCCTGAAGGCCCTCCCACAGCTTCATAGCTGAAGGCGCTGCCACAACGGTCCGGCGGTTCCGGCCGCCTTCGTCCATTCACCGTACGGAACTTCCCCACCATCGCCGACTCAGACTTCATATCGCCATCGCGCACCTCGATACAACCAACGCGCATTTCCACCGGATCGAGCCAACGCGATAGCGTCGCACTCCTGCGTCCCTCAAAACTTCTGCCGCCCACCGCCACATGAGCGAGCAAGCCCTCCCATTGCCGGCCTCCGGTCGCTGGCGCCGTCCCCTGCCCGGTTTCGGGCTGGGCCTCGGCATCGGCCTGACCTGGCTCGGCCTCATCGTGCTGCTGCCGCTGGCGGCGTTGATCCTGCGTTCCGGCGGATTGGGCTGGGCCGGCTGGGCGCGCGCGATTTCCGATTCGCGCGTGATCGCCTCGCTCAAGGTCAGCTTCGGCGCGTCCCTGGTCGCGGCGATCGTCGCGCTGTTGTTCGGCGCGCTGATCGGCTGGGTGCTGGTGCGCTACCGCTTCCCCGGCCGGCGCCTGATGGACGCGCTGGTCGACCTGCCGTTCGCCCTGCCCACCGCGGTGGCCGGCATCACCCTGGCGGCGATCTACGACGAGAACGGCTGGGTCGGACAACTGGTCAAGCCGTTCGGCATCCAGCTGGTCAACAACTTCACCGGCATCGTCATCGCCCTGATCTTCGTCGGCCTGCCGTTCGCGGTGCGCACGGTGCAACCGGTGCTCGAAGCGCTCGGGCGCGAACAGGAAGAGGCCGCGATCTCGCTCGGCGCCTCGCGCCTGACGACGCTGCGCCGGGTGATCCTGCCGGAACTGCTGCCGGCGCTGCTGACCGGCTTCTCGCTGGCGTTCGCGCGCGCGCTCGGCGAGTTCGGCTCGGTGATCTTCATCTCCGGCAACCTGCCGTGGAAGACCGAGATCGCGCCGATGCTGATCACCATCCGCCTGGAAGAGGACGGCGGCGTGCCGGCCGCGATCGTGCTGGCGACCTTGCTGCTGCTGATGTCGTTCGCCTGCCTGCTGGCGATCAATGCCGCCTCGACCCTGTTCGCCCACGGGAACCGCCGCGATGGCTGAGCGCGACCCCCTGCAGGAACCGGCCTGGGTGCGCTGGACGCTGATCGGCCTGGCCGCGGCGGCGATGCTGCTGATCGTGGTGCTGCCGCTGTTCGCCCTGCTCGGCGCCGCGTTCGGCAGCGGCCTTGCGGTGTGGTGGAACGCGGTCGCCGAAGAGCACACCGTCGACGCGCTCAAGCTGACCTTGCTGACCGCGGCGATCGTGGTGCCGGTCAACGCCGTGTGCGGCGTGTTCGCGGCCTGGGCGCTGACCCGCTTCGAGTTCCGCGGCAAGCGCACGCTGCTGTCGCTGATCGACCTGCCGTTCGCGGTCTCGCCGGTGGTCGCCGGCCTGTGCCTGGTGCTGTTGTTCAGCCCGACCCACGGCTTCTTCAAGGATTTCCTCAACGCCCACGACCTCAAGATCCTGTTCGCCACGCCCGGCATCGTGCTGGCGACCTTGTTCGTGACCTTCCCGTTCGTGGTGCGCGAGCTGATCCCGCTGATGGAGCAGCAAGGCAGCGACGAAGAGCTGGCCGCGCGCTCGCTCGGCGCCAACGCCTGGACCATGTTCTTCAAGGTGACCCTGCCCAACATCAAATGGGGCCTGCTGTACGGCGTGCTGCTGTGCAGCGCGCGGGCGATGGGCGAGTTCGGCGCGGTGACCGTGGTGTCGGGCAACGTGATGGGCGCCACCAACACCCTGTCGCTGCACGTGGAGGTGCTCTACAAGCAGCTCGGCGGCGAAGCGGCGGCGGCATTCGCGGCGGCCTCGCTGCTCGCGGGGCTGGCGCTGGTGACCTTGGCGGTGAAACTGTGGCTGGAAACGCGGCACGGCGATGCGCTGGCGCAATCGCACCGGCGGCATTGATCGAACGGATACCCAATGGACCTGCATCTCAAAGCCATCGCCAAGCGTTACGCGAACGTGGCCGCGCTCGACGCGGTCGACCTGGACGTCGCCTCCGGCGAACTGGTCGCGCTGCTGGGCCCGTCGGGCTCGGGCAAGACCACCTTGCTGCGGGTCATCGCCGGCCTGCTGCAACCCGATTCGGGCCAGCTGCTGTTCGGCCACAACGACGCCACCGCGCTGAGCCTGCGCGAACGCAACGTCGGCTTCGTGTTCCAGCACTACGCGCTGTTCAAGCACATGACCGTGGCCGAGAACATCGCCTTCGGCCTGCGCAGCCGGCCGCGCGCGCGGCGGCCGGACAAGGCGGCGATCGCCCGCCGCGTGCAGGAACTGCTCGGCCTGATCCAGTTGCCCGAGCTGGGCGCGCGCTATCCCGAGCAGTTGTCCGGCGGGCAGAAGCAGCGCGTGGCCCTGGCGCGCGCGCTGGCGATCGACCCGACCGTGCTGCTGCTCGACGAACCCTTCGGCGCGCTCGACGCCAAGGTCCGCGTCGAACTGCGCCGCTGGCTGCGCCGCCTGCACGACCAGACCGGGCAGACCACCTTGTTCGTCACCCACGACCAGGAAGAAGCGCTGGAGCTGGCCGACCGCGTGGTCGTGCTCAAGGACGGCCGGATCGAGCAGATCGGCACGCCCGACGAAATCTACAGCGCGCCGGCCTCGGCCTATGTGTTCGACTTCATCGGCCGCGCCAACGTCATCGACGGCCAGACCGAGGGCGGCGAGCTGTCCATCGACGGCCACGGCCTGCGCCTGCCGGTGGACGTGCACAGCCGCAGCCGGGCGCGGCTGTACGTGCGGCCGCACGACATCGGGCTCGTCGGCGCGGGCGAAGGCCTGGCCGCGCGGGTGCTCTCCTCGCACCGGCTGGCCGAGCGCATCACCCTGGAATTGAACGTGGAAGGCCAGGCCCGGCCGCTGGAACTGGACCTGGTGGCGACCCCGGACGCGGTGACGCCGGCGCCCGGCAGCCTCGTCCACGTGCGGCCGCTGCGCTATCGGGTCTATTCGGACTAGCCGTAGCCCCTGTAGGAGCGGCGCGAGCCGCGACCGCGAAAATCGGCTTGCGGCGCGAGTTTGAAGCCCTGCGGTCGCGGCTCGCGCCGCTCCTACAGAGGCTCAGTGCCGAATACATGGCGGCCCGTTGCCGCAACCCACCGTCCCGCCCGCTGCGACCCGCGGCCGCAGGCCCCCGCCGCGCGCGGGAGTAGACTATGCCGCCATGAGCTACCCCTACACCCGCCCGCGGCGGATGCGCCGCGACGACTTCTCGCGCAGGTTGATGCGCGAGACCGTTCTTACCGCCAACGACCTGATCTACCCGGTCTTCGTCCACGAACTCGACGGCCGCGCGCCGGTCGGCTCGATGCCCGGCATCGAACGCCTGTCCATCGACGAGCTGCTGCGCGTGGCCGAGCGCGCCAGCGAACTGCGCGTGCCGGCGCTGGCGCTGTTCCCGGTCACCGCGCCGGACGCCAAGTCGCTCACCGCCGAAGCCGCGTGGCAGGACGACGGTCTGTGCCAGCGCGCGGTGCGCGCGCTCAAGCAGCGCTTCCCCGAACTGGGCGTGATCACCGACGTCGCGCTCGACCCGTACACCACCCACGGCCAGGACGGTTTGATCGACGACAGCGGCTACGTCATGAACGACGAGACCGTCGAAGCGCTGGTCAAGCAGGCGCTGTCGCACGCCGCCGCCGGCGCCGACGTCGTCGCGCCCAGCGACATGATGGACGGCCGCATCGGCCGCATCCGCGCCGAGCTCGAAGCGCAAGGCCGCATCCACACCCGCATCCTCGCCTACAGCGCCAAGTACGCCTCCAGCTTCTACGGCCCGTTCCGCGACGCGGTCGGCTCGGCCGGCGCGCTCGGCAAGGGCAACAAGTACACCTACCAGATGGACCCGGCCAACAGCGACGAAGCGATGCGCGAGATCGCGCTCGACCTCGACGAGGGCGCCGACATGATCATGGTCAAGCCGGGCCTGCCGTACCTGGACATCGTGCGCCGGGCCAAGGACGAGTTCGGCGCGCCGACCTTCGTTTACCAGGTCAGCGGCGAGTACGCGATGCTGCGCGCCGCGATCCAGAACGGCTGGCTCGACGAACGCGGCTGCGTGCTGGAGTCGCTGACCTCGATCAAGCGCGCCGGCGCCGACGGGGTGCTGACCTACTTCGCATTGGATGCGGCGCAATGGATGCGCGAGGCGAACTGAAGCCCGTCGTTTAAGTGTGGGAGGGCCTTGAGGCCCGACGCTCTTGTTCCAGATCACCGCGATCCGAACGAAGAGCGTCGGGCCTGAAGGCCCTCGCACGCTTAGAAGTGCAACAGACACACCGGTGCGGACGAAACCGGGCGCAGTCGCGACATCAACGCCAACGCGTCCTCGTTCCCGCCCTGCGCATGCCAACTCGCAAGAATCGAGTACGGACCCTCACAACCATCGCGCAGCGCCAGCAGCACGCAGGCATCGAGGAAGCGATCGTGGAGCGCGGACGAATGGCAGCCGACGAACGCGACATAATCCACGCCGTCGCCGATCCACTGCTCAACGCATGTCATGAGTTGGGGATGATCGTCGAGATCGGTCACGACCATCAGTCTTCGCTCGTAATTCATGATCGCCGCGATCCGAACGAAGAGCATCGGGCCTGAAGGCCCTCCCACATCATTTCGCCGCGCCGCCCACGCACCCATCCTTCCCCGTCGCCGCCGGCGCCGCCATCCGATAGATATCCTGCCGCCCCGCCTTCGGCGCCTTGGCGGTGCCGTTGAGCAGCAATTCGGTCGGCTTGCTCCAATCCAGCGACGGACCGAAGGTGAAATTCTCTTCGGTGTTGAACGACAGTTTCAGCGGAGCGGCATCGCCATAGCGCTGCCCGTCGCATTGCGCGACGAACAAGCGGAACGGTTTGTCGCCGTCCACGCTCTGCGAGCGGGTGAACACGATCGCGCGGCCGTCGCCGAGCCAGGCGGCGTCGAATTCGTCGGCGGCGGTGTTTACGCCCGGCACCGGGCGCGGGTCGACGAAGGCCTTGCCGTCCCAGCGCGCGATCCATAGGTCCTGGCCGCCGGCGCCGCCGCGGCCGTCGCTGGCGAACATCAGGTAGCGGCCGTCGCGGCTCAGCGTCGGCGCCCATTCGCGGCCGGCGGTGTTGACGCCGGGGCCGAGGTTTTCGGCCGGGCCGAAGCGGCCGTCGGGACGCACCGCGGCGCGGTACAGATCGTCCTTGCCGTGGCCGCCGGGGCGGTCGGAGAAGAACAGCAGCCAGCGGCCGTCGGCGCTGAAGTGCGGATCGAAGTCGGTGGCGGCGGTGTTCAGCGCCAGCGGCTCGGGGTTCTGCCAGCGGCCGTCGACCAGCGTGGCCTGCCACAGGTCGCGCCCGCCGGCGCCGCCGGGGCGGTCGCTGCCCCAGACGATGCGCCGTCCGTCGGGACTCACGCTCGCGCGCACTTCGCTGTGCGCGGTCGAGACCACGCCCATGCCTTCTATGCCGTATTCGTTCAGGGCCGCAGCGGGCGGGCTGGCTACGGCGCAGACGAGGAGTACACTCGGAATCCACCAGACCCTGGCGTGGCGCATGCGCGTCTTGCTCCCATCGGAAGGGTCACCAGTCTAACGAGGCGCGCCCATGTCGATCGATTCCAGTTCGTCCAGCCCGGTCCTGCGCTATGCGGTGTTCGGCCATCCGGTCGCGCATTCGCTGTCGCCGCGCATCCATGCGGCCTTCGCGCGCCAGTTCGGGATCGCGCTGGAGTACGTGGCGATCGACGCCGCGCCCGAGCGCTTCGACGTGGCCCTGGCCGAGTTCGCCGCCGAGGGCGGCCTCGGCGCCAACATCACCCTGCCGCTGAAGACCCGCGCGGCGGGCATCTGCACCCACCTGAGCGAGCGCGCCCGCCGCGCCGGCGCGGTCAACACCCTGATCCGCAGCGCGACCGGCTGGGAAGGCGACAACACCGACGGCGTCGGCCTGATCCGCGACCTCACCGAGCGCCACGGCCTGGACCTGCGCGAACGCCGCACCCTGCTGATCGGCGCCGGCGGCGCCGCGCGCGGCGTGGCGCCGGCGCTGCTCGACGCCGGCATCGGCGACCTGTACATCGTCAACCGCACCGGCGAGCGCGCCGACGCGCTGGCCGACACGCTCGGCCAGCCGGGCCGCGTGCATCCGCGTTACCTGGCCGATGTCGGCAACCTCGGCAACTTCGACCTGATCGTCAACGCCACCTCGGCCGCGCGCGAGCACGAATTCCCGAGCCTGCCGATGAGCCTGGCCACGCCGCGCACCGCGGCGGTGGATTTGAGCTACGGCGAAGCGGCGATCCCGTTCCTGGCCTGGGCCAAGGTCGCCGGCGCGCACGACCGCCACGACGGCCTGGGCATGCTGGTCGAACAGGCCGCGGAAAGTTTCGAGCGCTGGCACCGCCGCCGCGCCGACACCGATCCGGTCTACGACCTGCTGCGCCAGGGCGCGGGCACCCTGGTCACCGCGGACTGAACCCGCCCGCATCCGACGATGTTCCCGCGCGCGGCGACGCGCGCGCACCGGCAAGGAGCCGCGCATGACGTTCGAAGACTGGCTGCCCGCATTGGGCGCGCAAGCGGCGATGATGACGCCGAACCTGATCGCCTGCGCCGTCGGCGTGGTGCTGTGCCTGTCGTGGAAGCGCCGCATCGGCGTCGGCGCGGTCTATGCGGTGGCCGCGTTCTCGCTGCAGATCGCCGGCATGTTGCTGGGCCTGGCGGGGCAGGCCTGGATGTACAAGAGCATGGCCTCCGGCATGCCGGCCAGTTCGGCCGGGCTGTTCCAGTCGGTGATCGGCGGCGTGCACGTGCTGCTGTCGCTGACCGCCACCGGCCTGCTGATCGCCGCCGTGCTGGCCAGGCGGCCGGCGCCGCCGCAGAGCTGAGCGCGCGGCGATGCGCTGCCGCGACCGCTGCGGCGCCTGCTGCATCGCTCCTTCGATCGCCTCGCCGATTCCCGGCATGCCGCACGGCAAGCCGGCCGGCATCCCCTGCGTGCAACTCGACGACCAACTGCGCTGCCGCCTGTTCGGAAAACCCGAGCGGCCGCGCTTTTGCGCGTCGTTGCAGCCGCAGGCCGAGATGTGCGGCGACTCGCGCGAGGACGCGCTGGCGACGCTGATGGCGCTGGAGCGCGCCACCGCGCCGTAGCCGCGCACTTGCGCAGTTATCCGGCGTAGGTCGGATACGTTGTGTAGCCGCGCTCGTCGCCGCCGAACAAGGTCGCCGGGTCGAACGCCGCCAGCGGCCAACCGTGGGCATAACGCTGCGGCAGGTCGGGATTGGCGATGAACGGCCGTCCGAACGCGACCAGATCGGCCAAACCTTGGCCCAGGATGCGATCGGCGCGCTCGCGGTCGTAGCGGCCGGCGACGATCAGCGCGCCGGAATAGATCGAGCGCAGCTCGTGCCGGAACGAATCCGGCACGTGCGGCGCATCGTCCCAGTCGGCTTCCGACAGATGCAGATAGGCCACGCCGATGGCCTGCAGCCGCCGCGCCGCTTCCAGGATCGCCGGAATGATCTGCGGGCAGTTCATGTTGCGCGCGGTGATGTACGGCGCCAGCCGGATGCCGGTGCGCTGCGCGCCGACCTCGGCGGCGACCGCGCGCGTCACCTCGTCGAGGAAACGCACCCGGTTGGCGATGGAGCCGCCGTACTCGTCCTCGCGCACGTTCGAGGTGGTGCGCAGGAACTGATCGATCAGATAGCCGTTGGCGCCGTGGATCTCCACGCCGTCGAACCCGGCGGCGACGGCGTTGGCGGCGCCGCGGCGGAACTGCTCGACGACGCCGGCGATCTCATCGTGCCGCAGCGCGCGCGGCGTCGGGCAATCGACCATCGCGCCGACGCCGTCGCGCACGATCCACACCTGCGCATCCGGCGACAGCGCCGACGGCGCCACCGGCGGTTCGCCGTCGTGGAAGCTCGCGTGCGACATCCGGCCCACGTGCCACAGTTGCATAAAGATGCAGCCGCCTTCGGCGTGCACCGCATCGGTGACTTGCCGCCAGCCTTCGATCTGGGCCTCGCTATGGATGCCGGGCGTGAAGCTGTAACCCTGCCCTTGCGGCGACACCTGGGTGGCCTCGCTGACGATCAGGCCGGCGCCGGCGCGCTGGGCGTAGTAACGCGCCATCGCCGCGGTCGGCACATTGCCGGGCTGGGCGCTGCGCGCGCGGGTCATCGGCGACATCACGATGCGGTTGGGCAGCCGCAGCGGGCCCAGAGTCATGGGTTCGAACAAGGCGTGGCTCATGGCGTTCCTCGAGCGGTAGATCGAATACGGGAGCGGGGCGAAGTGGATGGCGATCCGTGCGCTCAGCGCGCACGGAAGCGATAGAGGTAGTACGGCGGCTTGCCGCCATCGGCGCCGCCGGTAAACGCCGGAGTGCGGTCGAGCTGGTTGACCGACATGTAGACCCAACCGTCGCCGCCGAGCGCGAGGTTGTCCGGCCATTGCAGGCGCGGATCGCGCAGCGCGTCGCGCAGCTTGCCGTCGCGGCCCAGGCGTACGATGGCGTGGCGTTGCAGGTCGGTGAACCAGTGCGTGCCGTCGGCGCCGGTGGCGACGCCGTCGCTGATCGGCTTCGGCCCGGCCGGCGCGATCGCCGCGGCGATGGCCGCATCGTCGGCGCCTTCGCGCAGCAGCCGCGCCGGCAAGCGATACCAGGTGGTGCCGTTCATCGCGCCGAAGTACAGCGTCTCGCGGTCGGCCGACAAGGTGATCGGGTTGATGCCCACCCGCGCGGGCTTGCCGCCGAAGTTCACCACCCGGCCGTCGATCGTCATGTCCACGTCTTCAGCCTGCAGCGCGGCGTGGCCGCCGAACCGGCGCGCGGCGCCGCTGTCGAGGTTCAGCGCGATGATGCCGGGGTTGGCGATGTCGGCCAGATACGCCCAGCCGCGCGCCTCGTCGATGGCGAAGTCCTGGACGAAGCTGCCCTTGGGCGCGATCTCGGCCGGCAGTTCGTACTTGCGCGCGAGCTTGCCGGTCTTGAGATCGAACGACCACAGCCGGGTCTTGCCGAGCTTGAGGCCCATGTCGATCACCCACAGCCGGCCCTTGCGGTCGACGCTGATGCCCAGCGGCGTGTCGAGCGTTGCGTCGGTCGCCGCGGCGCCGCCGTTCTGCACGCTCATGTCCGGATACGGCCGCAGTTGGCCGTCCACCGCTTCGGCCAGTTGCAACCTCGCATCGCCGAGCGGGTGGAAGGTGGCGAACACGCGGCCGTCGGGCGCGACGGCGACGTTGCCGGGGCGCACGTCGGAGACGGCGACCACTTGCAGGCGTTTGTCTTGCTTCAAGGCCTCGGCGGCGTGCGCGGCGGTGGCGGCGACGGACAACGACACCGCCGCGGCCAGCAGAGCGCGGGACAGGAATTTCATTTGGACAGTCCTTTTTCGAAATAGGCGCCGCGGTGGCGGCGCGTGTGGAAATGGAGGGCGCGGAAGTTGATGGAACGAAAGCAGATCAGGAGCCGCCGCGAGCCAGGCGGCTGCGATAAACGCCGTCGCCGGCATAGGCCGGATCCGCCGGCGCATCGAGCTCGATCACCAGCCCGCCCGGCAACGGCACGAACACCTGCACCTCGCCCTGCTCCGGCACCACCGCGATCTCGTGGGCGAGGCCGGCGGCACGCACGCGCTCGATCAGCGCCGCGGCGGGCTGGTCGGTGCGGAAGGCGATATGGCCCAGGCGCGGCTGCGGGTCTTGCGTGGGCGACGGCTGCACCAGATGCAGCCAGGCCTCATCGCCGCGGTACAGCCATTGCCCGGGAAACGGAAACGGCGGCCGATACCCCGGGCGCAGCCCCATCACGCCGCCGAACAGGCGCGCCAGCGCGGCATCGTCGGCGCGGCCGCGCAGATTGAGGTGATCGAAGCGCCAATGCGGCGAAGCGGTAAGGTCGGTGGCGCTCATGGCCGGTTCCGGAGGGCGACGGCATCAGGCTGACGCCTTGCCGGCGCGGCGGAAACCGGGCATAAGCCGGTTCTGTTTCAATCGACCTTTGAAAATAACCCTACGAACCTGGGGCGCCGCACATGAAGGCCTTCGCCGATCTCGTCCTGTTCGTGCGCGCCGCCGACGCCGGCAGCCTGTCGGCCGCGGCGCGCGCGCTCGACATCAGCCCGGCCGCGGCCAGCGCCACGCTCAAGCGGCTGGAAGCGGAACTGCACGCGCAGCTGTTCGTGCGTTCGACCCGCAGTCTGCGGCTGACGTCCGAGGGCGAGCGTTTCCTCCAGCACGCGCGCGAAGCGCTGCGCGCCATCGACGAGGGCGAGCAGGCGCTGCGCGGCGATCAGGCGACGCTGCGCGGCAGCCTGCAGCTGTCGATGCCGTCCGACCTCGGCCGCAGCCTGGTGCTGCCGTGGCTGGACGACTTACTCGCCGCGCACCCGCAGGTGCAACTGCGCGCCAACCTGTCCGACCACTTCGCCGACGTCTACCGCCAGCCGGTGGACGTGGCGCTGCGCTACGGGCCGCCGCCGGATTCGAGCCTGATCGCGCTGCCGCTGCGCGCCGACAACCGCCGCGTGCTGTGCGCATCGCCCGACTACCTGCGCCGCCACGGCGAACCGGCCGATCCGCAGGAACTGGCCGAACGCAATTGCCTGCGCATGCTGATCCGCGGCGAGACCCAGGACCGCTGGCGGCTGACCCGCGGCGACGAGGTGCGCGATGTGCGCGTGCGTGGCGACCGGGTCAGCGACGACGGCCACGCGGTCAAGCGCTGGGCGATCGCCGGGCACGGCATCGCCTTCAAGTCGTGGCTGGACGTGTCGCAGGACGTGCTGGCCGGGCACTTGCGCGTGCTGTGCCGCGACTGGCGCGGCGAGCCGGCGCCGCTGAATCTGGTCTGCCCCGACCGGCGTCTGCTGAGCCCGTTGGTGCAACGGCTGCGCGAATTCCTGCGCGAGCGTTTCGATGCGATCGCGCCGCCGCCCGAGTGAGCCGGCGAACCGACAGGCGAAAAAAAGCCCTCTCCTTTGCCGGAGTCCGGGAGAGGGCAACTGAAGCGACGGGGAAGGGAAAGCGGTGCGCTAGGCGGGCGCCGCGCGCTGGCGCAAGGCGCGGTGCAAGCCGAACGCGCTGAGCAGCCCGATCGCGCAGAACACAGCCCACGGCAACCACGGCCGCGCGCCGGACGCGGCCGCATCCATCAGCCAGCCGCCGGCGATGTTGCCCAGGCCGCCGCCGACGGCGAGGCTCAGCGAGCTCACGCCGAGGAACGTGCCGAGTGCGCGCGCATCGGCCAGCCCGGCGATCAGGGTTTGCTGGGTCGGCCGGGTCAGCACCGCGCCGACCGCGTAGCCGGCGACACAGGCGAGCAATTGCGGATAGGTCGCGGCCCAGGCGATGGCGCCGGTCGACAGCGCCATCAGCGCGATCCCGAGCACCAGCAACTGCGCCGCGCTCAACCAGCGTTCGAGCCAGCGCACAAGCCCGTATTGCAAGGCCACGGTGATGCCGGCGCTGAGCGCGAACATCGCGCCGACGCCGTCGACGCTGCCGGCCAGCGCCTGCGCCAGCAGCGGGAAGCTGATGTTGATCTGCACCGCCAGGAACCAATACAGCATCAGCCAGCCGACCAGGGCGACGAACGCGCGGTTGCGCCGCACCAGCCCCAGGCCGTGGCGCAGCGGCGGCGGTTGCGGCGGCATTTCGAACTTCGGCAGCAGCTTCAGCGCGATGACGAAGTTCAGCGCGAAGCACGCCGCCGCGGCCAGGCACACCACGCGGAAATCGAAGCGCAGCAGCGCCACGCCGAGCAGCGGCCCGAGCGTGGTCGCCACGCCGCTGATCCAGTTGCTGATCGCGTAATAGCGCGGCCGGGTCTGCGCATCGGTCAGCGCGGCGATGCTGGCCTGGTACGGCGCTTCGAACATCGCCCCGCCCAGCGCCGACAGCGCCATCGCCGCGAGCAGCAACGGCAGATCGGCGGCGAAGGCGAGGCTGGCGAAGCCGGCCGCGCGCAGCAGCACGCCCAGGCAGATCATGCGCCGCGCGCCGAAGCGGTCGGACAGCATGCCGCCGAGCAGCGCCAAGCCTTGCTGCAACAATTGCCGCACCGCCAGCGCCAGGCCGACCGCGGCGGCGGCCATGCCCAGGCTGTCGACGTAATGCACCGCCACCAGCGGCATCAGCATGGCGAAGCCGGCGACCATGAAGAAGGTGTAGACCAGCAGCCCGGCGAGCGCGCGCTTGCGCGCGGCGTCGTCGAGGCCGGGCAAGCCGGCGGCGGGCGCGGCGGAGGCGTTCATGCGCGGGCTCAGGCGGCTTCGCGCGCGCCGAGGCGTTCGGCCCGGTACAGATGGATCGGCGTCGGATCGGCGCTGAATTGCGAGAACGGGAACGGCTCGGCCGACACCGCGGCGACGCCGTGGCCGAGGAAGCGCGGCGCGATCGCGCTGCCGGTCTGCGCGTACACCACCAGGCCGATGCCGCGCTCGCGCGCGACTTCGACGATGCGGTCGAACGAACCGTTGCTCAAGGTCATGCCGGTGGCGATGACCAAGTCGGCCTGCGCCAGCACCACGTCCATATCGGCGATCACCTCGGTGCCATCGGCGGTGCGGCGCAGGTTGAAGTCGCATGGCAGGCAGGTGCCGCCGCGCGCCTGGATCGCTTCGACCAGCGGATTGACCACACCGATCAGGCCCACGCGCATGCCCGGCGCGATCTCGAGCAGGCCGGCGATCGCGGCGTCGCGCGCCTTGGCCCGCTCCAGCGGCGTGCCGTGCGGCAGCAGCAGGGTCTGCGCCTGCGCCTGTTCGCGGTGCGGATAGGCCAGGGCCAGATAGGCGTCGAGCGCGGCCACGCGCACCGCGGTGCGTTCGTCGCGCAACAGCTCGGCCAGGCTGCGGCCGGACAAGTCCTCGGCGATCGCCGATTCGAGCTGGTCGCGCTCCAGGCAGCAGCCGCCGAACGCGGACTGCGCGCGCAGCACCAGATAGTAGTTGCGGTACTTGGTGTCGGTGCCCGGGAACTGGGTGCTCTGGCGGACCCAGAACGCGCCGACCGCGTGCAGTTGCGCGGGGTCGGGGCCGTGGGCGCCGCGCAGGACGGCTTCGGTGAGGTCGGCGACGGTGCGGGGAACGGGCGGATTCATGCGCGGCTCGTGCAGTGTGCGAAAAGGGACGCCGCGATCAGGCGGCAGGGGCGATGGTTTCGTCGGCGTAGCGCAAGCGCAGCCCGGCCACGGCGCGCTCGGCATGTGCGCGCGCGTCCAGGCCGTGCGCGTCGGTGGCGATCACGTGGCCGAGATAACAGGCGTTGTCGATCGGCGCCGACACCTCGGTGCCGGCCACCGCGGCCAGGCTCCAGCGCGCGACGTTCGGATCGGCATCGAGCGCATCGGCGCCGTCGAGCGCGAGCGCGCGCCCGGCGCGCGGCGGCACCACGAACTTGATCGCCGCGCTGGCCACGCCGGTGTCGCGGCGCTGCAGGTCCGGTTCGCGGCCGAGCGCCAGTTCGATCTGCGCATCGAGCAGGTCGATGCCGGTGGCGCGCTGGATCAGCTCGGCGATGTAGTTGCCGCCGGGCCGCGGATTGATCTCGACGATGCGCGGGCCCTTCGAAGTCAGCTTGACCTCGGTATGGCTGAGCCCGTGATCGTGGCCGACCGCGGCCAGCGCGCCGCGCACCAGCGCTTCGACCTGCTGCGCCAGCTGCGGGTCCAGCCGCGCCGGGAACATGTGGCCGTCCTCGATGAAATAGGGAAAGCCGGTGAGGCTCTTGTCGGTGATGCCGATCACCGTGGTGCGGCCGCGATAAGTGCAAGCCTCGACGCTGATCTCCTCGCCGTCCATGAACTCTTCCAGCAACAGCAGCGGCACCCGCGCCTGCTCGCGGAAGTTGCGCGGGAACGCGGCCAGCGCGTCGAAGGATTCGCGCAGCTGCGCCTCGTCGCGCACCAGCTTGACGAAGGCGCTGGACGCCAGGTCGGTGGGCTTGACCACCAGCGGATAGCCGATGCGCGCCGCCTCGGTGCGCACCTGCTCCCATTCGCCGGCCACGGCGAACTTAGGGTTGGGCAGGAACGCGCGTTCGATCGCCTCGCGCACCAGGTCCTTGCGCCGCTCCATCACCACGTTGTCGGAGAACGCCTGCGGCAGGTTCAGCGCCTGCGCCACCTCGGCGACGGTGCCGATGTAGTAATCGCAGATCGTCACCACGCCGTCGAACTTCAGCACCTCGTGCTGGGCGCGCAGGAATTCGACCAGCGCCGTCGTGTCGTTGGTATCGAAGCTCAGCACGTTCTCGGCGTGCTCGATCACCGGATGGATCTCGCGCGACCGCGGATCCTGGTAGTGGCCGCGGTTGCGGGTGACGAAGGTGTAGCGGTGGCCGAGCCGGGCGATCGCCGGCGGGAAGATCCGGCCGGTGCCGCCGACCCAGCTTTCGATCATCAACAGATGCGCCATGGGGCGAAGCTCCGTGAAAAGGGATTCAGTGCGCGGCCGCGGGCTGCGCCGCGCTCGCGGAAACGGGAGAAAGCGCCGGCTCGAACGCGGCGCGGTTCCAGCGCATCGCCGACCACGGCAGGCGCAGCTGGTCCAGCCGTTCGACCGGCGCCGGCTGCAGGCCGTCCAGCGCCAGCGCCTCGTCGTAGCGCGCGAACACGCCGTCGACGTAGCGATGGCCGGTGTCGGCGGCGAGGAACACCACGTTGCGCCCGGGATGCAGCCGCGCCTCGCGCTGCGCGACCAGATAGCAGCAGCCGCTGGACAGGCCGGCGAACAGCGCGTGCTCGCGCAGCAGCGCCACCGCGCCCGACAGCCCATAGTCGAACGAGACCCAATGCACCTGGTCGTACAGCGCATGGCGCACATTGCGGAACGGGATCGAGCTGCCGATGCCGGCGATGATGATGCCGGGGTCTTCGATGTGCTCGCAGCCGAAGGTCATGCTGCCGAACGGCTGCACGCCGATCAGCTCGACCTCGCCGGCGCGCTCGCGCAGCGCGCAGGCCAGCCCGCCGGTGGAGCAGCCCGAACCGACGCCGCCGATCAGGCTCAGCGGCGCGCCGCGCACGCCCTCGGCGATCAGTTCGGCGACCGGCTCATAACCGCAGTAATGGATTTCGTCGTGGTACTGCTGCATCCAGTGCAGTTCGGGGTCGGCCGCCATCAGCTCGCGGATGCGCGCCACCCGCAGGCTCTGGTCGAGCTTGAGCGTGGCCTGCGGTTCGACCTGCTCGACCGTGGCGCCGAGGATGCGCAACTGCACCATCAAGGTCTTGTCCACGGTCTTGGAACCGACGATGCGGCACTTGAGCCCGTACTTGTGGCAGGCCAGCGCCAGCGCGTAGGCGTAGATGCCGCTGGAGCTGTCCATCAGCGTCGCGCCGGGGCGGATGCGGCCGCTGGCGAGCAGGCGCTCCACCGCGACCAGGGTCGAATAGACCTTCATCGTCTCGAACCGCGCCACATACAGGTTCGGCCCCAGCCGGACCAGGTCGGGCGCCTTGATCGCATCGGCGATGTGGGCATGCACGGCCGCGCTCATGGCCCGGCCTCGATCATCCGGCATTGCCGGCCGAGCCCGGCGAAGAACGCCGACAGTTCGCCCAGCCGCGCCGGATCGGGCCGTTGCGCGAACAGATAGCCGATCAGGCTGCCGGTGTGCGCGACCACGACGCCGTCGGCACGCAGTTCGCGGCGATGGCGCAGCAGCATGTCCAGGTGCGGCTTCGGCGTCACCCACTGCGCCAGCTGCGCGCTGCGCGTGGCGACTTCGCAGATCGCCGCGGCGTCGTCGCGCTCGAACGCCTCCAGCGCCAGTTGCAGATGCACGCGGTAGGAGGACTCGTGGCGGCGGTAGTGCCGCAGCAACGGCTCGGCCAGCTTCTCGGTCTCCACCGTGCCGCCCTCGTCGATATAGCAGGCGTGCAGGCGCGGCGCCGCCGCGAATTCGCGCAGCACGCGCTGGCGCCCGCTGAGATACAGCGCGTAGCGGTCGAGGAACACGCTGTCGGAGCGTTCGATGCCGCGCAGCAGCTCGGTCAGCGCGTCCAGCGGCGTGTGCAGCGCGAACACCCGATCCAGGCAGCGCACGGTCGCGACCACGTCGGCGGTGGAGCTGGCCATGCCCTTGCCGACCGGCAATTCGCTGTCGTGGCTGAAGCGCCCCGGCGGCAGGGTCTTGCCGTGCAGGCGCAGGTACGCCTCGATCGCGCGACGGCACTTGTCCTTGCCGTCCAGATCGCGTTCGAGCTCGCCGTCGTCGCCCGGCAGGAAATGCATCCAGCTGTAGCGCCGCACCGGCAGCGAGATCAGGCCGATGTGCAGTTCGCCGTCGTGTTCGCACGGCCCCTGCCACAACTCGCCCAAGGTGCCGTGGCATACGCCGCTGTAAGCCGCGCGCAACGCGGTTTGCGGCGCCAACGCGGCCGCGTCCGCGGGCTCGCGGCGCGCAACCTCCTTCGATTCGTACCGTTGCAGCATGCGCATCTCCCCGAGCGCGACGATCAACCGTCGAAATCCACCGTCAGCTGCGCCACGTAGCGGCGCCCGTCGATGAGGCCGAAACTGTTGTTGCCGTAGATGTTCCAGGTGAAGGTGTCGCCGACGTTCGCCACCAGCAGGCGCAGGCTCGCCGGGGCTTCGCCGAGGCGGAAGCGATAGCGCGCGCCGACATCGACCAGCGCGTAGGCCGGCACCACGTTGCGTCCGTCGCGCGAGGCCACGCGCTCGCCGTAGCGGCTCATCGAGGCGTCGAACGACCAGCCCGGCAGCGCGGGCGGGCGGTATTCGAGATCGGCGCGCAGCAACTGCTCGGTCTGGCCGATCGGCCGGTCGCCGACCCGGCCCAGCCGCACCGCTTCGCCGCTGACCCGCGGCCGCATCAGCACCGCGCCGGCCACCAGCGTCCAGTGGTCGGCGGGCTTGCCGCTCAGGCTCAGCTCGATGCCGCGATGGCGCACCTCGGCCAGCGGCCCGAACACGTTGTTCTCGTCGGTGGCGAAGTACGGCTTGCGCACGTCGAACGCGCCGGCCACCAGTTTCAGATCGTCGCCGAGCTTCCAGCGCAATCCCGCATCGGTCTGGCGGGTGCGGATCGCCGGCAGCGCCTGATTGCGGTTGGCCGCGTCGTCCGGGGCGATGCCGCTTTCTTCGAGTCCGCGCGTGTGGCCGGCGTACAGCGCCAGGCGCGGGCTCAGCTGCAGCGACACGCTGGCGCTGGGCAGCCACGGGTCGTCGCGGCTCAGCGCCGGCGCCGCGCCGGGCTGCACGATGCGCTTGCGGTATTGGCTGCGCTGGATGCCGAGGTTCCACTCGCCGACCTCGCGCCAGCGCCCTTCGTAAGCCAGCCCCGCGGTCCATTGTTCGACCCGGTCGTGGGTGCGCTCGCCGAATGCGAATGCCTCGGGCCGCGGCTGCGGCCGCGGTTCGCCGAGCGGCCGCCAGCCGTAATCGATCGCCGGCGCCGAGCCGCCGTATTCGCTGTCCACGCCGCGCCCGCGCACCGCCGCGTGCAGCACGTGCAGGCGCGGGCCTTCGCGGAAGCTGCGGCTGAGCCGCAGTTCGCCGCTGGTGGAGGCGTAGCGCTGGCGCGGATCGGCGACCACGCGCTCGCGGGTCAGCCCGTCGCGGGTGGTGTCGGAGAACAGCTCGGCGAAGCCCTGCGGCTGGTTGTTGATCGAACGCACCACGCCGCCGGCGAAGGCCCAGTCCGCGCCGATGCGCGCCTTCGCCAGCACGCCGAAATTGCGGCTGTCGTATTCGTTGTCGCTCCAGCTCTGGCCGAAGTGGCGGCGGCGCTCGATCTTCGGCGGCCGGTACGGGCCGGCGGTGAGGATGGTCGGCGCCACTTCCTCGTCGCGGCCGCGCGAGATGCTCCAGAACGGCAGGATCTCGACGTTCTCGCTCGGCCGCCAGCGCGGCACGAAGCCGGCGCGCACATAGCGCGCGTCGGCGCCGTCGTAATACTCCTCGCGCGCCAGCGCCAGGCTGGCGGCGATGCCCAGGCGGCCTTCGATCAGCGGCAGGCGCGCGTCGAACTCCAGCGCCGGCGCGCCGTAGGCGTTGAGCGCGGCGAGCACGCTGAGCACGCGCTCGTCGCCGGCCTTCTTCAGCCGGTAATCGACGATGCCGGTCGGCGCCGGGAACGGATAGTTCAGCGCCGACGGGCCGACCCGGATCGTCGAGCCTTCCACCAGCGCCGGCGGCACCGTGCCCTGGCGGTCGAAGTAGATGCCGTCCATGCGCACGTTGCCGGCGTCGACCGGCGAGAAGCCGCGCACTTGCCTGGCGCTGTACAGGCCGATGGTCTCATTGCCGAGCGTGGCGCCGAACGCGTCCTCGGCCGCGGTCACCGCGTTGTCGCCGACGCGCTGCGCCGGCGCCGCCGCCGCGTACAGCAACAACGCCGCGCCCAGGCGGTATGCGGATGCGTGCGCGCGCATGCTCACAGTTCCGCCGGCCATTGCCGCAGGCGCCGCAGCGCCCACCCGCCCAAGGCTGTCGCCAGCACCATCAGCCACAGCGCCGTCGGCAGCGCGCCGGCCACCCGCGACCACGCCGGCGCTTCGTTCCAGGCATAGGCCGGAATCGCGTCGAACTCGAGGAAGTTCATGCGCCCGTAGCTGTCGGCGCGCGGGCGCGGCGTCGGCGCGGCGATCTGGCGCTGGATGCGCGGATAGAACCAATCGCGCAATTGCCGCTGATACGCCGCGGTCTGGCGTTCGAAGCGGCGATGGCGCTCGGCGTCGGTGCCGGCCAAGCGCGCCAGCGCCTGCTCCATGCCCAGCGGCGGCGCGACGAAACCGGCCCACTGCGACCAACGCTCGCGCAGGCTGCGCGCCGATTCCTGGCGGTCGCGCAGCGGTTGCAGGCGGCGTTCCAGTTCCGGCGCGAGGAAGCTCAGGCGGGTGGCGTAGTCGAGGCCGCCGATCTTGTCGAGCGCAGCCGACAGATCGGCGCGGGCGCGGAAATCGCGCGCCAGCAATGCATCGCGCTCGCCGGCGATGGCGTCGTTGGCGCGGCGTTGCGCATCGACATAGGCGATCGGCGTGGGCGCATCGCCCAGCCGCGCGGCGACGCCGCTGCCGAGCAGCGGCAGGCCGATCGCCAACACCGCCCACACCGCGCTCATCAGGCTGATCGCGCCGGCGGCGCCGGGCCACGCGGACACCACGACGAATCCCAGCGCGGCCCAGAACGCCAGGTAGGCCACCACCAGGGCCGCCGACGCGATCAACTCGGGAACGGCCGCGCCCAGGTCGGCGCCGGCCGAGAACAACGAGATCGCCAGGCCCAGCAGCGCCGCCGGCGCCAGCCAGGCGACGATCGCGGCGATGCGCGCGCCCAGCCACGCGCGCGGGCCGACCCGTTGCGCGGCGATCAGCCGCAACATGCCGTGGTCGCGTTCGAACGTGGCGAGCAGGCCGATCAGCACGACGACCGCGACCGGCAGCAGATACACCAGCACGAACCCCAGGTCGAAACGGCCCAGGCCGAGCGCGCGCGGGTTTTCGAAGTCGTAGGCCGGCTCCACCCCGAACGGCGTTTCCAGCTTCACCGGCAGGCGCGTCGGCGTCAGGTCGCTGCCGCCGACCGCCAGCGCCGACAACGGCAGGTTCGGCTTGTAGCTGTGGGCGCGCAGGAAATAGCGGCTGAAGCCGGCGACGTCGGTCGGGTCCTGCCAATAAGGCACCGGCTCGGCCGCGGGCTCGGCGTAGCGGCGGGCGCGTTCGAGGATTTGCCGGGTCCAGGCCAGGTCGCTGGCGCGGCTGCGCTCGATCGCGCGGTCCTGGCCGCGATGCAGCGCCGCGCCGCTGTGCGCGCCCCACAGCATCGCCGCGAACAGCAGGCCCAGCACCGTCCACAGCAGGCGGCTGCGGCCGATATGCCGAAGCTCCCAGCGCAACAGCTCGGCGAAGCCGGCGCTGCGCGCGTCCGGCAGCGCGAGCGCGCCGGCGTAGTCTGCGGGTGCGCTCATGGCCGCAGCCTGCGCGCCGCCAGCGCCAACAGGCCGGCGGCCAGGGCGACCCAGCCGAGCAGGCCGAACAGCGCCGGCGCGGCGTTGCGCCAGTTCGCGGCCAAGGCCGGGGCCGGCGCTTCGAACTGCGGAATCTGCGCCCACAGCGATTCGTTGTTGGTATGGCGCGGTTGCGCGCCGTTGAGCGGATGCGCCATCACGTCCTCGTTCATGCGATTGACCAACGCGCGCCGATAGCGCTCGGCGGCGTCGATGAAGCGGCGGTGGTGGCCGAAGTCGCTGCCGGCCAGCATCGGCGACAGGCTCTGCATCGCCGCCGCCGGGCTCAGCCAGCCCCACGCGGCGAACGCGCGGTCCTGCGCGGCGACGCGGTCGTAGAAGCCGCCGAGCACGCGGTCGAAGACTGCGTGCGAGTGGCGCTCGCTCAGATCGAGCTCGGCGCCGCGCGCGTCCACGCGCAGCTCGCTCGCGTCCTTGGCGCCGTAGCGCGCGAGCAAGGTTTCGCGATGTTTCCTGGCTTCCTCGGCGGTCCAGAACGAGGGCGCCTCGTCTTGCAGTTGCTGCTTGACCTGTTGGCTCGACGGCAACGGCAGCGCCGCATCGACCGCGCTGCTGGCCCAGCGCGGCACCGCCAGCGCCAGCACGATCCACAGGCCGAACAGCGCCGCCAGCGCGCCGCGCACGCTGCGCGTGAGCAGCGACACCGCCACGCCCAAGGCGCTCAGCACGCCCAGGTAGGCCGCCATCGCCGCCGCCCACAGCGCCAGCCGCAGCGCCACGTCCGCGCTCAAGCCGCCCAGCGCCGCGCTGGCGACGGCCGCGGCGACGCTCACCGGCGCCAGCAGCGCCAACAGCAGCGCCGACCAGATCGCCAAGGTCTTGGCCGCGACGATCGCGCGCGGCCGCAGCGCCGCGCCCAGCGCCAGGCGCAAGGTGCCGCGCTCGCGATCCATCGCCACCGCGGTGAACGCCAGCAGGAACGCCACCAACGGCGCGAACGCGATCAACAGGCTGGCCGGGCTGGCCAGGCCCGCACGCTGCAGCGCCGACGCCTCGCCTTGCGGCCGGTACAGCATGTCGTTCTGCACGTGCGCTTCCAGCCACACGGTCTGGCCGACGAAGGGCTGCGCGCCCGGGTCCAGCGCCGCCAGCGGCGGCGCCGGCTTGAACGCGAAGATGCTGTAGTGCGCGGCCGAATGCGGATCCTTCTCGCCCTGCCCGAGCCAGCGCGCGCGTTCGGCGCGCGCGGCCTCGGCCTTGGCGGCGTTGCCCGCGGCCACCGTCGCCAGATCGAAGGAAAACGCCAGCAGCACCAGCGCGGCCAGCGCCAGCAGCGCCCACCACGCGCGCCGGTCGCGGCGCAGCAGGGTCCATTCGTAGGCGGTCAGCGAAGCGCTCATGCGGCGGCCGCTCCCGCCGCGTCCAGCTCTTGCAGGTACAGGGCCTCGATCTGCGACGCCGACAGCTCGGCGGTGCGCCGCTCGGTCAACAACCGGCCCGCGCTGAGGATGCCGAGGCGATGCGCCACATCTTTGACCCGGTACAGATCGTGCGTCGCCATCAACACCGCCACGCCGCGCCGCGACGCCGCGCGCACGCCGTGCGAGAGATCGTTGGCAGCGCTGGCGTCGAGCCCCGAGGTCGGCTCGTCCAGCAACAACAACTGCGCGTCCTTGGCCAACGCGATGGCGAGGCCGACCTTCTGCCGCATGCCCTTGGAGAAACCGCCGGCGCGGCGGGTATGCGCTTCGGCCTGCAGGCCGGCCTGCGCCAGCAGATCGCGCGCTTGCCTGCCATCGATGCGGCGGCCGCCGAGCAGGGCGAAATAGCTGAGGTTCTCGATCGCGTCGAGCTGCGGGTGCAGCATCACCGTTTCCGGCAGATAGGCGATCCGTGCGCGCGCGCCGAGCCTGTCGCGCGCCACATCGATGCCGGCGACTTCGATGCGGCCGCCGTCGGCGTCCAGGAAGCCCAGGATCAGGTTCAAGGTGGTGGTCTTGCCGGCGCCGTTGGGGCCGAGCAGCGCGTACACCTCGCCCGGCGCGATCCCCAGCGACAGCGATCGCAGCGCGTGGCGGTCGCCGAAGTCCTTGCGCACGCCGTCCAGGCGCAGCGCGTCGGTCGCAGCTTGCAGCAGGCTCATAGATTCACCCTCATGGTCAGTTCGACGCTGCGCGGCGCGCCGAGCACGAACTGATCGGCGGCGCCGCCGGTCCAGTCGGCGTAGAGCGCATCGCCGAGGTTGCGGCCGTACAGCGCGATCTCGCCGAACGGCAAGCGGTAAGCGACGCTGGCGTCCCACACCGTGCGGCCGGCGACGCGCAGGCGGTTGGCGTTGTCGGCGTACCACGGACCGACGTAGCGCGCGCCGGCGCCGACGGTCAGCGGCAGCGCGTCGAAGCGGTAGCTGGCGCGCAGTTGCGCCAGCCGTTCGGGCACGTTCGGCGGCACGTTGCCGGCGCGGTCGATGCCGCCGGCTTCGCGCAGCTTGTCGAAGCGCGCATCCAGCGCGGCCAGGCTCGCCTCGACCCGCAGCGCGCGGGTCAACGCAGCGGCGGCGGTAAGCTCTACGCCGCGCGAGGATTGAGTACCGCCCTGCACCGACAGATTGGCGTTGCGCGGATCGCGGGTGACGATGTCGTCCTGCTCGATCCAGTACGCGCTCGCGCCGAGGTCGACGCGGCCGTTCCATACGCTGCTCTTGATCCCGGCCTCGGCCGAGCGGCCGTGGGTCAGCTCGAAGCGCGAGTTCGCCAACGACAGCAGCGGCAAGCTGCCGACCGGCGCCACCGCGGTGCTGTACTGCGCGTACAGCTGAGTCGCCGGCGCCAGGTCGTAGACCGTGCCCAGGCGCCACGACAGCGGCTCGTAGCTGCGCTCGAAACGCGTGATCGCGCCGGTGTTGCGGTCCTCGATGCGCCGCTGCAGCTCGATCCGGTCGTAGCGCACGCCGGCCAGCAGCAGCCAGCGCTCGCTGAGGTTGAATGCGTCTTCGGCGAACAGCGAATACACCCGGGTGCGCGAATCGAAGTCGACGCGGTTGCCGGCGCCCGGGAAGTTGGCCGCGGTGTCGGCGAACCCGCCCAGGCCGCGCTGCGGCGCGAACGGATCGACCGGCGCGGTCGTGCCGAAGCGGCGCATCACCGCGAAGTCGCCGTTGCTGATCTCCACCCCGACCGCGGCGCGGTTGCGGCGCCCGCCCCAGTCGCTGTCGGCCGACAACGTCGCGCGTTCGACCCAGAAGCGCTGTTCGTGCTCGATCCGGGTGCTGCCGCGGTCGAGCAGGCCGCTGCGCGCGTTGAAGGCGTAGGTTTCCGAATTCCACCAGCGCCGCTTGGCGTCGTAGTAGCTGAATTCGTTGGAGAACCGCAGCCCGTCACCGATCTGCCAGCCGACCCGGCTGCGCAGCCAGTCGCCGCGCGAATCCTGCAGGCCGTTGTCGACGTTGTAGTTGCGCCGGCGCAGCGAACGGTCGAGCACGCGGCCGTCCGCGCTGCGCACCAGCGGACTTGGATCGCGCGCGAGCGCGGCCGGGATCAGCGGCGTGCCCCAATAAGCGGTGTCGTAGTCGTCCTCGAAGTGATCCAGCGCGATATCGACCTCGACCGCATCGCTCGGCCGCCAGCGCAGCGCCACGGTCGCCGAGGTCGCCGCGCTGGCGGTGTCGTCCACGTAGCCGTCGCTGCGGCGCTGGCTGGCGATCGCGCGCAGCGCCAGGCGTTCGCCGAGGGGCTCGTTGAAATCGACCGCGTAGCGCCGGCTGCCGAAGCTGCCGATGCCGACCAGGGCGGCGAACGCGCGGCCGTCGAAGTCCGGGCGCTTGGGCACCAGGTTGATCGCGCCGGCCAGCGCGCCTTCGCCGTACAGCACCGAGGCCGGGCCCTTGAGCACTTCGATGCGCTCGAAGCTCCAGCTGTCGAAATCGCGGGTGACCAGCGGCGCGGCGCTCTGGCGCACGCCGTCGTACAGCAGCGCGATCGCGCCGCCGCTGAAGCCGCGCATCGAGGCCATGCCGGGCGAAGATGGCAACTGCCCGGCGAGCACGCCCGGCGCCGCGTTGAGCGCCTCGATGCTGCCGCGCAGGCCGCGCGCCTGGATCTGTTCCTGGGTCACGGTCTCCAGCGTCGCCGGCGTCTCGCGCGCGCTCAGGCCCAGGCGCGAGGCGGTCGGCGCGGGCCGGTCGAGCGATGCGGCGGGCGCGCCTTCCACGGTGACCTTGTCGAGCAGCTTGGGCGCGGCGCCGCCGGCGCTCTCGGCCGGGGCGGCCGGGCCGTTCTGGGCGAACGCGCTCGGGACGAAGCCGGACGGCAGCGCCAACGCGGCCAGCACCGCGCCGGCGAGCCAGCGCGGCCCGGCCTCAGGCGCGGCCGCGCCGCACCGTTGTGCTCGATTTCCAGCCGCCGCTGCCGCGCGGCCTCCCCGCCTGCCTGTGTCCACCGCATCCCCGCTTGCTCAAAAGTGTGAAATGAAACGATATATCATTTCATTATCGGCACAAGGTAAGCGGGCAGGCGCAGGCCGTCAATACGGCCCGACGGAGAATCGTCCGGAAGATTTGCGGGCGCGCCGCCGGCGGGCCCGCGTGGCGAGTGCGATGGGGTGATTCACTCCAGGCGGGCTCGCCCCGACTGGCCAGAGGCAGGCGACTCAGCCCAGGCGAATGAAGTCGCAGGCCGCGGTCTTGCGCGCGCGCTGCGCCACCTCGAAGCCGTTGGCCGAGCCCTTGTGGTCGGTATTGCCCTCGATGCTGAGAAAGCTGTCGGCATTGCCGTCGAAGGCGAAACCGGTGTGGACCCAGTCGCTGGCGGTCTTGCGCACCAGGAACACGCCGCAGGCGCCGAGCGCGGCGAAGCCCGGCGCTGCGCCGGCGACCGCGCGGCCGCCGAGGAAGCGTCCGCCGGCCTTGGCCTGCGCGGCCAGTTCGTCGCAACCGAAGCTGCCGGCGACCGGCATCGCGCGCCCGGCGTGCTCGGTCGCCTGGCGCAGCACCGTGCTGACGAAGCCGGCGCACCACAGCATGCTCTCGCCCTCGCTGCCCTTCATGTAGAAGCGCACCCACGGCCCGCGGTTGGCGCCGCCCAGTTCGATCGGATGGGCGAGCAGATGCTGCTCGGCGAACCAGCGCACCAGTTGCGGATACGGCTTGCCCGCCGGCGCGTTGGCGCCGGCGCCGAGCACGCGCGCCAGCGGTTCGGTCAGCGCCGCCCACTGCGCGGGGCCGACTTCGCCGCCGTAGGCGATGCGCTTGCGCGCGGCGAATCCCTGCAGCGCGCGGTCGGTGCCTGGCCCGAACTTGCCGTCGATCGGCGTGCCGTTGCCGTGGTAGCCCAGCCACTCCTGCACGCGTTTCACCGCCGCGCCGCTGGCGCCTTGGCGCAAGGCGCCGGGGAAGTCGAGTTCGCGGCGCACGAACGATTGGTCTGACAGCGGCATGGCGGGCTCCTTGTGATCGATGCGTCCTTGCGGCGGCGCCGCGATGCGGCGCGCCGGTCGCGGATCGGCGACTTAGGAGCCAACGCCGGCGCCGCGGCGATGCGGTCAGCGCCGCGCGATGCGCGGATGCAACAGCGCCGTGGCCGCAGCCGGGCCGCTGCCGCGTTGTGCCGCGGCCTTCGCCGCGTCACTGCGCGTCGTGGAAGATCACGCCCAAGGTATGCCGCCGTCCCGCGCGCAACGCGCTCACGCCGTGGCGCAGGTTGACCCGATAGAACCCGCGCGCGCCGCGCTGCGGCCGGTGGCGCACGGCGAACAGCACCGCATCGCCCTGCCGCAGCGGCACCACCTGCGCACGCGACTGCATGCGCGGGCGCTGCTCGGTCAGCACGAACTCGCCGCCTTCGAAGTCGCCGCCTTCCTCCGCGCGGCCCGGCTGCGACAGCAGGATCGCCGCCTGCAACGGAAACACGTGTTCGCCGTAAACGTCCTGGTGCAGGCAGTTGTAGTCGCCTTCGACGTAGCGCAGCAGCAGCGGCGTCGGCCGCGTCTGGCCGGCCGCGCGGCAACGCGCCAGGAACGCATCGAGCGTGTCGGGATACTCGCCGGCCTGCGCCAGCGCGGCGCTCCAGCGCGCCGCCACCGGCGCCAGGTGCGGATACAGGCCTTCGCGCAGGGTCTGCACCATCGCCGGCAACGGATAGCCGAAATAACGGTACTCGCCGCGGCCGAAACCGTGGCGCTGCATCACCACGCGACTGCGATAGCGCTCGTCCTCGTCGTAGCCGTCGGCCAGCGCCGCGCATTGGCGCGCGCTGAGCAAGGCCGGCAGATTCGCCCAGCCTTGCGCATCGAGCGCGGCGCCGACCGCGTTCCAGTCGTAGCCGTCGATGCGCCGGCGCAGGCGTTCGCGCGCATCGGCCGCATCGGGCGCGGCGTTTTCGGATCGATCGATCGCATCGGTGGTCATGGGGTAGGCGCCGTGCAGCGCAAGCGGATGACGAACGTCATGCTGACGATGCGCGTCGGCTCGCGCCATCCGTTTCTTGCGCCGCGACGGTTTGCCGATCGTGCGCGGCGATGTTCAGCCGCGAGCAAGACTGGATCGCGCGCAACGCCGAAAACCCCTTGAAAACCATGACTTCAGGCCTATGCGCAGGTCCAAGTACCGTAAACAGAACGTTTAGTTCCTATAAAAAACTTAGAAAAATTCAGGCGCGATTGAAGCGCGATGACGATACTGCGCACACCGGATCCACACGGTCGCCTTACCCCGAGGCGGGTGGAAACGGAATAAGACCAATAAGAGGCTGAGACCTTTATGAAGCGTGCATTGCTTGCCCTGACCCTCGCCGCCGCGCTGCCGTTCGCCGCTTCGGCCGCCGAAGGCATTTCCTACAACTACGTCGAAGCCGGCTACGCCAAGATCGACGCCAAGAACAAGTTCGCCGACTCCGATGGCTGGACCATCGCCGGCTCGTACGCGTTCCACCCGAATTTCCACGTCTTCGGCAGCTACAGCAAGCAGGAGACCGATTCGCGCAACTACGTGTTCGGCGGCAACACCTTCCGTACCCCGAGCGCGGACGTCGACCGCTGGAACGTCGGCGTGGGCTACAACCACGAGCTGAGCCAGCGCGTCGACCTGGTCACCCGCATCGCCTACGAGCAGAACAAGTACGACCTGGGCAACGGCTTCGGTTCGGACAAGTTCAAGGGCGGCCTGGTCGAAGTCGGCGTGCGCGGTTCGCTGGCGCCGAACTGGGAAGGCTATGCCTTCGGCGGTTACCAGGACTTCGACAACACCCGCAACTACGGCAACCTCGCCGACAAGTACGACAGCAAGTTCTACGCCCGTCTGGGCACCCAGGTGAAGTTCAACCAGAACTGGGGCATCACCGCCGACGCCAAGTTCATCGACGGCGGCGAGAAGGAATTCTTCATCGGTCCGCGTTTCAGCTTCTAAGAAGAACGCGGCCGGAAAGATTCCGGCGACAATCGCGAATTCTCTCTCTCCCCCGAAAAGTCGCGATGGAGCCCGGCCGCAAGGTCGGGCTCTTTTTTGCCCGCGGTTTGCGCGCCGGCCGGCGCGGCCCGTTTGCCAGGCCCGTTTGCGCGAGCCGAATGCGGAAACGAAAAGCCCGGCCTGGCGCCGGGCTTTTCGTTGCGCGCGTCGCCGCGGGCAATACGTCTGGTACGGGCCTAGGCTCTGGAAAACGACGGCTGCGAGGTTTGCTGCTGTTGTTCCTGCGCGACCGCCTGCTGCGGCGCCTGCGCCTTGCCGTGCGCGACGGCCAGTTGCGCGTCGACGTCGGCCACCGCCGGAATCGGCTGCTTCAAATCCACCGCGGCGACGTGCCCGGGCGTCTGCCCGGCGACGAACAGCTTGTCGTCGCGCACCGCGACCATCGCGACCTCGCCGGGCTGGGTGATCTTCGCGTCCTGGTTGGCCTTGAGCACCGCATAGGCCACCGCCGCGTCGGGCACCTCGGCCGGCGCCTTGTCGCGGATCGCCTGGTACACCGCGTTGTCCTGCGCGTTCTTCAGCGGCCCGGCCGGCTCGGCGGCGGACAGCGAACTGGAGCCGTGCTCGCCCGGCTTGAGCGGCGGCGCGCCCTTGTCCGGCGCGGTCGGCTGCTTCTTCTCCAGCTCGTTGATGCTCTCGTACAACTGCCGCGGGGTGCCGGTGGCGCCGAGCAGTTCGCTGGCGCTGATGCGCTGGCCGGTGACTTTCTCGGTGACGTCGCTGGCCCAGGACGCACAGGTGTTGGTGTAGCCCCAGGTGACTTTTTCCTTCAGCGCCGCGTCGAGTTTCTTCTCCTGCTCGGGGCTGAGCTCGATGTAGCGGCTCGCGGTCGGCTCGAAGCCGCGGCCGACTTCGATGCCCTTGCGGATGTTGCTTTCCGGATGCGGGTTTTCGTTGGCGAAGCGCGGGTGGCCGTTGGGCCACAGGCCATAGACTTCGGTTTTGCCGTCGCGGGTCACCGAGATCCAGGCATGGCCGTCGGTCAGGCCGGCCGGTTCGCCGTTCGGCCCGGGGCCGGCGTTGGTGTGTATTCCCAGTACGGTCTTAGCGGGGTCGCCCATTGCTCGTTCGCTCCATCGATCGCGCCGGCGCGGCTAGCGTGGCCAGCGCGCTGCTCAAGGGTAGATTTGCTCTTCCTGGTCGGCATGGACCAGCACGACCTTCTCGCCGTGATAGGGCAGCCGCACTTCGGCCTGCCACTTGTCGTCCAGCGGGATCACGGTCTTGGCCATCGGCGCGCACTTGTCGCTGATGCCGCAGCGGTCGATCACGATCTTCAGCGTATCGCCGGCCTTTTCGTAGTTGACGCCGCCGGAGTAGTACGAGCTCTCCGGAAACACGCTGTAGCGCAGGCTCAACTCATCGTCCTGCAGTTTCTGCACGACGACCGGCTCGACCGCCGATTTGGCGTAACTTGGCTTCATGTTCACTCCTGTGCATGCGGCGACGAAAGGAAACAACGCGAGCAGGGCCGTCGATCTCTTCCACATAGGACGCTCCATCGGTCCGGCGACACGGCCGCGCGGCGGCGCCGCGCCGGCGGGCGCCCGCGGCCCGGGCCGGC
>NZ_LXSD01000616.1:0-1895 GCF_017168095.1 Lysobacter enzymogenes
ACGACGGCGCGGCCGGGCGCAGCGTCCAGGCCGAACCCGCGCGCGCGCAGGCCGGGCCGGCCGCGCCGGGCCCGATCGCCATCGTCGGTATGAGCGGCCGCTTCCCGCAATCGCCGGATCTGCAGGCCTTGTGGGCGCATCTGGCCGCGGGCCATGAAGTCACCGAGCCGATCACGCGCTGGAAGATCGACGCTTCGGCGCTGCCGGAAGGCACTGCGATCTGCCCGCGCGGCGGCTTCCTCAGCGACATCGACCAGTTCGATCCGCTGTTCTTCAACATCTCCGGCACCGAAGCCAATTTCATGGATCCGCAGCACCGCTTGCTGCTGGAATCCTCGTGGCACGCGCTGGAAGACGCCGGCTATGCCGGCGAAAGCATCGCTGGCGCACGGTGCGGCGTGTACATGGGCTTCAACGGCGGCGACTACGGCGACCTGCTGCACGGCCAGCCCTCGCTGCCGCCGCACGCGATGTGGGGCAACGCCGCCTCGGTGCTGTCGGCGCGCATCGCCTATTACCTGGACCTGCAAGGCCCGGCGATCACCCTGGACACCGCCTGTTCGAGTTCGCTGGTCGCGGTGCATCTGGCCTGCCAGGGGCTGTGGACCGGCGAAACCGATCTGGCCCTGGCCGGCGGCGTGTGGATCCAGTGCACGCCCGGATTCCTGATCTCCTCCAGCCGCGCCGGCATGCTCTCGCCGACCGGCCACTGCCGCGCGTTCGGCGCCGGCGCCGACGGCTTCGTGCCGTCCGAAGGCGTCGGCGTGGTCGTGCTCAAGCGCCTGCAGGACGCGCTCGACGCCGGCGACCACATCTACGGCGTGATCCGCGGCAGCGCGATCAACCAGGACGGCGCCAGCAACGGCATCACCGCGCCCAGCGCCGCCGCCCAGGAGCGCTTGCAGCGCCACGTCTACGACAGCTTCGGCATCGACGCCTCGCGCCTGCAGATGATCGAGGCGCACGGCACCGGCACCATCCTCGGCGATCCGATCGAGGCCTCGGCGCTGACCCGCTCGCTGCGCCACTACAGCGACCGCAAGGGCTTCTGCGCGATCGGTTCGATCAAGACCAACATCGGCCACACCGGCGCCGCCGCCGGCGTGGCCGGATTGATCAAGGTGCTGCTGTCGCTGCAGCACCGGCAGATCCCGCCGTCGCTGCACTTCGACCAGCCCAATCCGCACATCGCCTTCGCCGACAGTCCGCTGGCGGTCAACACCCGCCTCAGGCACTGGGACGCCCCGGCCGCGGGCGGGCGCCTGGCCGCGGTGAGTTCGTTCGGGCTCAGCGGGACCAACGCCCACGTCGTGATCGAAGAAGCGCCGCCCGCGGCGACCGCCACGAATCCGGCGCAACCGACCCTGCTGGTGCTGTCGGGCTATCGCGAGGACGACCTGCCGGCTCAGGTCGCGGCCTTGGCCGAACACCTGGAGCGCCATCCCGCGCTGGACCTGGCCGCGGCCGGCTACACCCTGGCGCGCGGACGCCGCCACCACCGCCATCGTCTCGCCCTGGTCGCCGCCGACGCCGCCGATGCCGCCGCCGAACTGCGCCGCTGGCTGGCCGGAACCGGCTCGCGCGTGCTCGCCGGGCAGGCCGCCGCCGGCAACGCCCGCGCCGATCTGCTGGCGCAAGGGCAGGGCCGTCTGCAGGCGCTGGCGCAGGCGCGCGACGACGGCGAGCGCGCGCGCGTTCTCGGCGAACTGGCCGCGCTGCACGTGCAGGGGCTGGCGCCCGACCTGAGCGCGGCGTTCGCCGCGCAGCGGCGGGTTCCGTTGCCGCTGTACCGGTTCTCGCGCAAGCGCCATTGGGTGCCCGAAATCGCTCGGGCGCAGGGCGACGACGTTGCGGCAGCCGCGGCGACTGCAGGCGTCGCGGCGAGCGCCGCCGCG
>NZ_LXSD01000617.1:0-3549 GCF_017168095.1 Lysobacter enzymogenes
CCAGGGCCGCGCGCAGCTGCGGCTCGCGCGCGAGGTCGCGCACGGTGGCGCGCACGCGATGGCCGGCGGCGAGCGCATGGACGATGCAGCGGCTGCCGAGGAAGCCGGAGCCGCCGGTGATCAGGACCGTGGCGGGCGCGGCGTGGGGCGTGTCGTGATTCATCGCCGCAGCCTAGCGCAGGCGCCGTGGCCGGGGCGAGCCGAGGGGCGGTGCGGCTACGCAACTGCGCCACGAGAGGCGTCGTGGTTGCGTTGGCGCGGTCGCGGCTTGCGCCGCTCCTACAGTCGGGAGTGCGGGCGACGGATGTGTCCCGATCGATTCGCCGGCCGGCGATCTGCCTGTAGGAGCGGCGCGAGCCGCGACCGCGACAACGCAACTACGGCGATGGTCGCGGCGCAATTGCGTTGTCGCGGTCGCGGCTCGCACCGCTCCTACAAGGGGCGAACTTACTTCTTCGGGTCTTCCAGCAGCACGTATTCGCCCTTCGGGCCGGCGCGCTTGCCGCCGACGCGCGCGCACAGGGCGCCGTCGCAGCGGGTCAGCGCGCCGCTGCGGGTGGCTTCGACGATGTCGCGGGCGAAGTCGGCGCGCTGGATCTCGCGCATCGATTTCTGGATGTAGTACCAGCTGCCCCCGACCGCCAGGATCGAGCCGACCATCAGCGCCAGCACCGCCTTGTACAGCAGGATCTGCTGCGAGCGCTCCAGCGCCTTGCGCTGGTCTTCCAGCGCCTTGGCCGCGCGCTGGGCCAGCTCCACGCTCTCGCGCAGTTGCGCGCCGGCGCCGCCGAAGGCTTGCTCGACGCCGCGGCCGATCGCCTCGTGGGCCTGGTTCTGGACCACGCCGATCAGTTGCTGGGCCAGTTCCTGCGCGCCGGCGCCCATGCCCAGCGCGGCGCGGTGCAGTTCGTCGGCGCTGCGGTCCACATGCTGGACCGCGCGTTCGTTCTGCTCCTGCAGGTGCTGCGCGAACACCGCCAGGTCGACGGCCAGGCGCTTGAGGTCTTGCGCGTCCTGCACGGCCGGGACCGCCTCGGCGTGGAATCGTTGCTCGCTCATCACAGGCCCTGGCTGCGCGGCGCCGGGCCGTCGATCTGCGGCGGCGGTCGCTGCGTCTCGGGCGCGGCCTGCGGCGGCTGGCGCTGGGCGTCGGGCGCGGCCTGCGGCGCCTGTTGCGCGTTGAGTTGCTGCAAGCGCTCGCGCCCGGCCTGCCACGCTTCCTGCGACTGCGGGGTCTGCATCTGCGCGCGGGCGATGTTGCCGAAGTCCTCCGCCCGGCCCTCGCGCGCGGCCTGGACCATGCGCGCGAAGGTCTGGTCGATGTCGCCGTTCTGGCTGCGTCCGCCCGCGACGATCGACGGCTCGTGGCCCGGCGTCGGCCCGATCCGCACCGGGCTGCGCTCGAACTTCGCGCTCATCGCCTCGTCGATGGGCTCCTTGCGGGTCGGGTCGGCGACGCTGTGGTGCTTGACCTGCTCCTTGCTCGCGACCGTCTCGATCCGGTCGCGCTCGCCGTCGCGGAAGCCGAAGGTGGTGTAGAAGATCCGCGCGTCGGAGCGATGCACCACGTTGAGCCTGGGATCGGTCGGCTCGGCGCGCTTTTGCAGATACGGCTGGTCGCTGAGGCTGTTGAGGTAGTCCACCATCAGGTTGCCGCTGCGGATCGACAGCCCGTTGAGCTCGTAGCTGCCGCCGATGTTGCTGTGCGCGCCGCCGACGGTGACGTTGAGGAAGCGCTTGTCCTCGGTGTGGCCCTCGCGCAGGATGCTGGTCGACTTGAACAGGTCGCGGCGCTCGTCCTCGGCGGTGATCTGGAACGCCGACATCACCGACGGCGGCAGGCGCCGGTCGTGCTTGCGCGGCTCGCCGGTGCCGACCGGGTCGAACAGGCCGACCGCCTGCGGCACCTTCTCCACCTGCGGATCCTGCAGCGGCGCGTTGCGGTAGGTCGGCGGCGCGACGATGTTGCCGGCCTTGTCCTTGACGTAGACCGCGCCGGCCGGATCCTGGATGCCGCGCTCGTCGACCAGGCGCGAGAACGCGGCCTCCTGCTCGGCGCCGCGGCTGTAGCCGATGCCGGCGACGCGGATCTTGGCGTCGGGATCCTCGGCCTTCCACTGCTTGGCCTGTTCGATGAACTGCGCGTACATCTTCTCCAGGCGCGGATCGAAGCTCTTGCCGGACATCGCGTCCAGCCCGCGCGTCAGCGGATTCTTCTGCGTGCCCGGCCCTTCCACGTAACCCACCGCGATGTCGTCGCGCAGGCTGTTCTGCAGCTGCTTGGCGACCTCGGCCACGTTGGTGTGGTGCTTCGGGTCGGTGCCGTACATGCTGTTGCTGGTGCCGTCGAAACAGGCCACGAACAGGCGCGTGTGCGGATCCTTGGAATCGAGCAGTTTCGGCGCCTGCAACTGCGCCAGTGCCTGGCTGGCCTCGACGTAGCTGTCCATGTCGTGCTGCGTGGCGGGATAGGTCTTCACGCCATCGGGATTCTTGCCACCGCCCATCGCGAACTCTCCTTGATTCTGGCTTGCGGCGCCGGGCGGCGCGCAGGGGCGGCCGGCTTCGGCGGGGTCGCGGCGTTGCGGCGCCGCGTGCGGGATCGGGTTCCTGCCCTCCCGCGGGGCGCTCAGTACGTCTGCGAGTACACCCGCACCAGGTCGGCGCGGAAATTGCTGTTCGGGTTGGCCGGATCGAGCGGACGCTTCAACGGGATCATGCTGCGCATGTAGACGTTGATGGTGCGGTCGTTCACTTCCAGGATGATTTCCGGATCGTTGAGGCTGACGCCTTCGGCGACGTCGTCGCGCGCGACCTCATGGCGGATCAGCCCGTCGGCGAAGATCGCGGCGAGGTCGACGCTGGCGCGGTGCTCGCTCTTGTCCTTGGCCCGCCAGGTCACCTCGGCCGGGCCCGGGAAATTGGCGATGTCCAGGTGCGCGGCCTTCATCCGGCGCGGATAGGCCTCGCCGAACGAGGCCGAGGACGCGGCCTGGCGCTCGCGATCCTCCTGGCCGTGCGGGAAGCCGTTGTAGACGATGCTGCAGCCCCAGGTGTCGAAGCAGTAGCCGCCGAAGCGATGGCGCTGGAAGCGCAGCGGCCACTGCGCGGTGGTCACGGCCTCGGCGGTCGTGTCGGGGGCGGCGGAATCCGGGGTGGCGGAGCTGGACATGGCGGTTTGACATCCTGTTGCGGCGAATAGGGCAAGCAGCGCGGCGACGGCGCGGGCGCGGCGCGCGCGCGCCCGACGGGGCGGCGGTGCCGGGCGACGGCCGGGCGCGGACGGTTTGTCCATCGGGTCCCTCCCAAGGTTCCGGTCCCGGCGATGCCGGGTTCGATGCGGCCACGGCGCGCACTCCCCTGCGCGCCGCGATCGAGTGTCGCCGGAACACTCGGCTTCAGTTTGCACGCAATCGGCAGCAAGACTCAACACACCTGTCGCTATTTTCACGCCGGCGGACGCCAACGCGCGGCCATGCCCGCCGAATCGGCGCGCACGCTCGCCGCGTTGCCCGCGCTTCGCCGGCGCGGCGTTGCGCAGCGCCGGCA
>NZ_LXSD01000618.1:0-5086 GCF_017168095.1 Lysobacter enzymogenes
GACGGCGGCGGCGATCGTCGCCGCGGGCGGCTCGGCCGAGGCCGACAGCGTCGATGCGCTCGACGCCGACGCGGTCGCGGCCCACGCCGACGCCGTGGCCGCGCGCGCCGGCGCCATCGACATCGTGTTCAACGCGGTCGGCTACGTGCATGTGCAGGGCGTGCCGCTGGCCGAGCTGAGCGTCGAGGCGTTCGAGCTGCCGGTGCATCGCTACATCCGCAGCCAATACCTGATCGCGCAAGCCGCCGCCAGGCACATGCGCGAAGGCGGCGCGGTGCTCGCGCTGACCACGCCGGCCGGACGCATGACCGGCCCCGGCTTTCTCGGCCACTGCGTCGCCTGCGCGGGCGTGGAAGCGCTGTCGCGGCATATGGCCGGCGAACTCGGCGCGCGCGGCATCCGCGCGGTCTGCCTGCGCGCGCACGTGATCCCGCAAACCCTGCAGCACGGCTCGCACGCGCGCGAGGTGTTCCAGCCGCTGGCCGACGCCGCCGGCATGAGCATCGAAGACATGCTGCAAGGCGCGGCCGAGGGCACTGCGCTCAAGCGCCTGCCGACCCTGGACGACATCGCCGGCGCGGCGGTGTACGCGGCCTCCGCGCGCGCCTCGGCGCTGACCGGCGCGATCCTCAACCTCACCAGCGGGTTCCTGCTGGATTGAACCGTCGCGGCCGCGGCGACCGCGACGGCGCTTCGATCAAGGCTGCTTTACCGCGGCGACCGAACTGTTGGCGACGTACAGGCTGGTGCAGGCGCCGCCGCTGTCGCGGGTGAAATCGATGTACGAATCCGGACCGACCGATTGCGCGGCGGCGACGATGTTCGCATTGGCGCTGAAGCAAAGCGTGTTCGCGCCCGCCGCGTTCTGCGCCTCGCAGCCCGCCTGCAGCGAGCCGCCGGACGCGCTGATGAAGCAGCCGATCAATTGCCTGGTGTCGGCGCTGTTGCGGGCGCTGCCGATCATGCCGTAGGCGCGGGTCACCTGGCCCGACGAGTTGGTTTCCAACGTCACCGGCACATTGGATCTTTCGCCGGCGAAGGCCGGGGCGCACAGCATCGTCCACATCGTTGCGGCCAACGCGGCGGCAGTCGAAAGCTTCATGGTGTTTCCTCCTTGAAAACCCGCCGGAATGGCGGGGCTGCGGAGGAATGGAACACGCCGCGCCGGGCGCCACAATCGCGCGGGCGACCGCAGCGGCCGCGGTTGCGCGGACTGTGCGCGGCGTCGCTGTGCGGCCGCGCCTTGCGTCGCCGACGCATCGCCGGCGATGCGGCCACGGCGGGCACAGTCCCATGCCGATGCCGGACCTATAGTGCGGTCAGTCGTTCTCAGCCCGGAGCCGCGCCATGTGGGACCCCGCCAAATACCTCGACTTCGCCGACCTGCGCGGGCGGCCGTTCTTCGACCTCACCGCGCGCATCGGCGCGACCGCGCCGCGGCGGGTGGTCGATCTGGGCTGCGGCCCGGGCAACCTGACCGCGGCGCTGGCGCAGCGCTGGCCGCAGGCGGCGCTGGAGGCCAGCGACAACTCGCCGGAGATGGTCGCGGCCGCGCGCAAGCTCGGCATCGATGCGCAGTTGATCGATGTGCGCCAGTGGTCGCCCAAGCCCGACACCGATGTGGTGGTCTCCAATGCGGTGCTGCAATGGGTGCCGGAGCATCGCGAACTGTTGGAGCGCTGGGTGCGCGAGCTGCCGCGCGGGGCGTGGATCGCGATCCAGGTGCCGGGCAATTTCGATGCGCCCTCGCATGCGCTGACGCGCGAACTCGCCGCGAGCGCGGCCTGGGCGGGCAAGCTCGGATCGGTGGGCTTGCGCGACGACGCCGCGGTGGATGCGCCGACGCAATACGCCGAGCGGCTGGCGCGGCTGGGCTGTCAGGTCGATGCGTGGGAGACGACCTACACCCAGCGCTTGCACGGCGAGAACGCGGTGCTGGAGTGGATCACCGGGACCGCGCTGCGGCCGGTCAAGGCGGCGCTGGATGCGGCGGATTGGCCGCGTTTTCGCAGCGACCTGGCGGCGATGCTGGAGCGGGCGTATCCGCCACGCGACGATGGCACGACGTGGTTCGGGTTTCGGCGGATCTTCGTGGTGGCGCGGACGCCGCAGTGACGAGGGCGCTCGCGCGTTGGTTCGCGTTGAGCGCAGTGTCGGCGTAGCAAGGGAACGTTTCGACGCGGTTGCGTTGGCGCGGTCGCGGCTCGCGCCGCTCCTACAGGAAGCAATCGAAATCGCGATGCGAGCTGGATAAAAAACCTCCCGCCACGATCCTTGTGGCAGGAAGCCAAACCATCGCCGCGGCCGCTGCGGGCGGCCGCGGCCGGCGCGCTTACAGCGGCGCGCCGCCGAACTTGTGGGTGTACTGCACGAACACCTGCCGGCCCAGCGCGTCGAACCAGGACACGTCGTAATACGGGTAGCCGGTGTAGCTGCTGTCGTGCGGCGGCATCTTGTCGAACAGGTTGGTCACCGACACCGACAGCTGGTTGTGGTCGGTGAAGCGGTACTGCAGCGACAGGTTGTAGCGGTAGGTCGCGCCGATCCACGGGCTGCCGCCGTCGGCGGGGTCGTAGCTCTCGCTGTAGGAGTCGTAATTGGGCAGCTTGCCCAGGCGCTCGCCGTGCAGGGTCGCGGTCCAGCGGTCGCGGTCCCAGCTGACGCTGGCGCTGGCCTTGCTGCGCGGGATATCGAAGCCGCTGTTGACCGCGAACTGGTCCTCGACCCGGTCGCCGGCGTACTGCTGGCTCTCGTGCTCGCGCACCCAGCTGTAGTTGCCGCTGAAGCGGAAGGTGCCGACCGCGGTCTCCCAGCGCCAGCGCGCGGTGAAGTCGACGCCGTTGGTGCGCTCGCGGGCGATGTTGATCGGATTGACGTAGGTGCCGTACAGGCGGCCGTCGGCGCTGCGCACCACCCGCGCCAGCGCGTCCACGCAGGTCGGCGAGCCCGCGCTCACCGGCGTGCCGTCGGGGCGCTGGCCCAGGCGGCAGTCGGCTTCGTCCTGCAGCACGCTGTCGGCGCGCAGGTCCTGCACCTGGTGGCGCAGGTCGATGTCGTAGTAGTCCAGCGAGAAATCAAGGTTGGCCAGCGGCGACCACACCACGCCCGCGGTCCACGAGGTGCTGGTTTCCGGATCGAGCTTGCGGTTGCCGCGGCGGGTGACGATCAGGCTCTCGTCGGAATAGCTGCAGTCGGCGTAGTCCACGCCCGGCTCTTCGCTGCGGCAGCGGTAGTAGTCGATCGCCGCCGATTCGCTGTTGCCTTCGCCGGCGAACACGTAGTGCAAGTCCGGCGCGCGGAACGCGGTGCCGTAGGAGCCGCGCAGCAGCAGCGTGTCCAGCGGCCGCCATTCCAGGCCGGCGCTGTAGGTGAACTTGTCGATGCTGCCGCCGCCGTAACGGTATTGGTCGTAGCGGCCGGCGACGCTGAGGTTCAGGCGTTCGAACAAGGGCAGGCGCAGTTCGCCGGCCGCGGCCCAGCGGTCGCGGCTGCCGCGGCCGTCGGAGTCGCGCCAGCTGTAGTAGTAGTACTGCGTGGCCAGCGGGTCCGGGCGCAGGTTGTAGCTCTGGCTGCCGGCTTCCACGGTGCCGGCGAAACCGGCCGCGCCGGCCGGCATCTGGAACAGCTCGGTGTTGGTGAAGGTCAGCGACAGCGTGTCGGTGCGCGACTTGGGCTGGTAGACGGTGCGCGCGGCGATCGAGTCGTATTCGGCGCGGGTCAGCGGCCGGTACAGGCGCGAGGGGTCGGCGTCGAAGATCGGATAGCCGTCGTCGTCGGTGCCCAGCTGCGGGCCGAGGAACAACGCATTGGCCTTGGCCGCGACGATCTGCGGCCAGCTGATCGTGGACTGGTACTGCGAATGGCTCAGCGCGGTTTCCCAATCCCAGTTCGCGCCCCAGCGGCCCTTGAAGCCGGTGGTGACGCTGAAGGTCTTCTGCCGGGTGCGGATGTCGCCGTTGTCGAGCCCGCCCATTTCCTCGGGCGTGAACTGGCGCTGCCAGTATTCGAGCTGGTCGGTGGCCTGGTTGAAGAAGTAGCCGCTCTCGTCGCCGTCGGGGCGCTGGTACACCCACTGGGTCACGTCGCGGAACATCGACAGCTCGTGGTAGCCCAGCTGCAGGTCGGCGAACCATTCGGTGTCGTTGTCGAAGCGGTAGCTCAGCGAGCCGTAGGCGTTGAGCCCGCGGCGCTTGCTGATGATGGTGCCGTAGCCGATCGAGCGGTCGCTGCCGCAGTAGTAGCCGTCCTCGCCGTCGACGCCGTAGCCGGCGCGCCTGGCGCGGTAGGTGTTGCCGCCGTTGAGCGCGGCCAGGCCGTCGCAGGCGCCTTCCGGGTCGAGGTATTCGTCGTACCAGTTGGTGCGCAGGAAGGTGCGGCGCGGCGCGCGGCTGCCGGCAGTGGGGGCGTCCAACGTCGAATCCTGGCGCGCGCGATCAAAGGCCCACAGCGGGTTCTGGACCACGATCTCGGCGCCGTAGATCGCGGTGAAGCGGTCGTCGCTGAAGCCGCTGGACACGCTCAGGTCGAACGACTCGGCGCCGCCGCGGGTGGCGTCGCCCATGCGCACGTCGACCGTGGTGCCGTCGGCTTTCTTCTTGAGGATGAAGTTGACCACGCCGGAGATCGCGTCGGAGCCGTAGATGGCCGAGGCGCTGCCGGTCAGGATTTCGATCCGCTCGACCATGCCCAGCGGAATGTTGGAGATGTCGGTGAAGTTGCTGCGGCCCTTGAACGGCATCGGGAAGTCGGCGATGCGGCGGCCGTTGACCAGCACCAGGGTGTGGTTGGGGCCGAGGCCGCGCAGGTCGACCTGCTGCGCGCCGGGCGAGAAATCCGCGCCGCTGGCCGACTGCTGGCTCTGGGTCTCGCCGCCGTTCTGGGTCATCGCGCGCAGCACGTCGGGCACGGTGGTGAAGCCGTTGGCCTTGATCTCCTGGGCGGTCATCACCGTCACCGGCGCCGGGCCCTCGATCTGCGCGCGCGGGATGCGCGAGCCGGTGACCTGGATGGTCTCCAGGTCCGTCGCCGCCGCCGGCTCCGGCGAGGCGCCGCCGGTGGCCGCCTGCGCGCGCGCCGCGGCGGCCGC